>JAEXFV010000090.1 GCA_023451115.1 Bacillota bacterium | reverse complement strand
GATCAGCACCGTACCTTCAGGGCCATGCTTCTTCAGGAACACTTCGCCGGAATCCCAGCCACCCTGATAGTGATCGGACATTACATAGGCATTACAGAACGCTTTGGTTTCAATGTCATAGTCAACTACCACAATGCCTGCCTCAACCATCATATCGATGTAGGGCATAACCGCTTCTGCATCTACTGGGGCAATGATCACAGCGTCGATATCTTGCTGCACCAAGTCCTCAATAATGGCAATTTCTTTTTGCATGTCGCCGGCAGGATCCAGGTTGATCAGGTTAATTCCATGCTCATCTGCCGCATATTGTGCGCCAGCAACAACGTCCACACCAAATTCTTCCGCCATAGACCAGGTTAGGATTGCCACATTGTAGGCCTCCGACTCTGCAGGAGCCTCACTCTCTGCTGGAGCCGCAGGTGCTTCCGAGGCAGCCGGCGCCTCCGACTGCGCCGCAGGTTGTTCCGCTTGCGCCGGGGCCTCCTGTGGGGTGGAGCAAGCAACCAGGGCCAATACCATGAGCAGAACCATTGCCAGTGCGAGTAGCTTCTTCATTGTTTTTGCTTCCTTTCTTTTGTTTCTATCATAAGGCTTGCGCCTTACTAGCCCAGTAAGATGATTGATAATAAAATACTGCATCCATCATTCGCCGCGTTTAGCATTATACATGGAGTAAATGACGGAGCCAGCGATGATAACGCCCTTTACAACCAACTGCCAGTAAGAATTGATATATAACAGGTTCATTCCGTTGTTGATTACGCCCAGGATCAAAGTGCCTAAGATAACGCCCACAATGGATCCATACCCACCTGCCATGGAAATACCGCCCATGGCACAGGCTGCAATGGCCTCCGTTTCAAATGCCTGGCCACCGGTAGGCTGTGCCGAAGCGTTTCTAGCTGCCAGCAGAATGCCAGCCAGGGCCGCAAACAAGCCGCTGATGGTATATGCGCTGGTAAGCACCCGTTTGGAATTGATACCTGCATTAAACGCAGCCGTGGGATTGCCGCCAACAGCATAGATGGAACGCCCAAAGGGAGTTTTGTTCAAGATAACGCCTGCAATGATAAAGATAGCCACCATGAAATAAATTGGCGTAGGAATGCCCAATGTAGCGCCCAAACCAATATCCTGAAAATAGTTGGGCAAGTTGCCGATAGGCCTGCCCTCGCAAATGATGTAGCAAAGACCGCGCAAAGAAGTTTGCATTCCCAATGTCATTACAAAAGGCGGAATGCCCGTGCGCGAAATCAGCGTACCGTTGCATAAGCCAATTAAACCGCCTAATAGGATAGAAAGGATAACAATGGGGACAAACGGCATCCAATCCTGGGTAATACATTTGGCCACAATCGCCCCTGCAATCCCCGCTACAGCGCCCACGCTCAGATCAATACCGCCGGAGATAATGACAAACGCCATACCCGCTGACAGGATACCATAAACGGAAACTTGGCGAAGGACGTTGAGTATGTTGTTCACCGTCATAAAGTTGGGATTGCGAATGGATAAGAATATACAAAACACAATCAAAACCAACGCCAAGCCTGAGTATGAGCTAAAAGTAGAATTTTTTAATTTACCGGATAGAAATCCCTTTTCTTTTCCCTTTGCCGCATTGCCGTTTTTCATTCTGCAGCCTCCTTCAGTGTTGCTAACTTCATTACCTTCTGCTCTGATGCTTCTGCCGGGTCAAGCTCGCCAGTAACCACGCCTTCATGCATCACAATAATGCGATCGCTCATGCTCAATAGCTCCGGAAGTTCCGAAGAAATCATAATGATTGCAACGCCCTGCTCCGCTAAGCTATTCATAATTTCATATATTTCAACCTTTGCGCCCACATCAATGCCGCGGGTCGGTTCATCCAGGATCAATACCTTGGGATTGGGCGCAAGGCAACGTGCCAACACTACCTTTTGCTGGTTGCCACCGGATAAGGAGCCCGCTGGCTGCCGTACCGTTTGCGCTTTAATGGACAAGCGATCCATATACTCTTGGGCAACCGCTTCTTCTTTTTTCTTTACCAGGAAACCCATTTTGTTTACAAATCGCTTATAAGCGCTCAGCTGAATATTGCTGATGATCGGCAAACGCAGAACCAGTCCTTCGTCCTTGCGATCTTCCGGCACCTGGGTAATGCCGTTCGCAATAGCCATAGAGGGTGAGCTATTCTTAATTTCCTTTCCTTCCAGAAATACTTTGCCCGAGCATTTATCCATGCCCATAACCGCGCGCATCAGCTCACTCCTGCCAGCGCCTACCAGCCCACCAAATCCCAGCACTTCCCCTTCATGTAAGGTAAAGGAAACGTCTTTGACTCTGGGGTTGATAATGTGCTCCACCCTTAAAATCTCTTTCCCAATTTTTGCTTTGCGTTTGGGGAAACGATTTTTTAAGGAACGCCCTACCATCATGGCGATAATATCATCATTGGTAAGGTCTTTTACCATGCCATCGCCACTGTTCTCACCGTCCCGCAACACCATGGCCCGGTCGCCGATTTCAAACACATCCTCCAACCTATGGGAAATGTAAATGATTGAAATTCCTTCTTCTTTTAAGTTACGGATAATACGAAACAGGATTGTGGTTTCTTCATTTGTTAAGGAAGAGGTTGGCTCATCAAAGATAATTACCTGAGAGTCAAAGGACAACGCCTTCATAATTTCCACCAGCTGACGCTGGGCAATGCTGAGAGAGCCGATTTTTACATTGGGATCAAAGTGAATGTCCAACCGATCCATCAATGCCAGCGTCATCTGCTGCAGTTTAGCAAAATCAATCAGGCCATTTTTTAGAGGGTAACGGCCGATAAAGATGTTCTCCGCAATGGTCATACGCGGTAGTTGCACCATTTCCTGATAAACGGTGCTAAATCCAGCTTCATGGGCCGACTTGGGATCTTTCAGGATAATCGACTTGCCGTTAAGCTCAATTTCTCCGCTAGTAGGCTTTTCTACACCGGAAAGTATTTTGATGAGTGTAGATTTGCCTGCGCCGTTTTCACCAAGCAAGCAAAGGATCTCTCCTCTGTGGAGTTCAAGATTGACTTGCTTTAACGCATGAATACCACCGTATGATTTGGTGATATTTTTCATTTTCAAAAAAGCTTCTGACATATGCTTTTTTGTGCATGCTATTCCGGAAGTCCGAAACTACACACCACGGTCTCCTTTCTTTTTATTTTTCATCAATCCTCCACCAAAGGGACGCCGCAACCAAATGCGCCTAACACCATGCAATTACGAATTGCAAGCAGATTACCTACCTGCATGGAATATGAGATAAGATTTTGTTTGTATTCACCTAGATTTTGCTCCGTACAATACTGCTCCGGCGTGTTTTGCGTAATGCACGCTAACCGTTTCCTTCCCTCGATATAGGTGGTAATAAACCCTGTTAAAAAGGAATCTCCCGCCCCCAGGGTATCGATCACTGAAGCATGCAAATTGTATGGCTCCTCCATAAAATACCGTGTGCCGTCGTATACGATAGCGCCGTCTTTACCAATGGTGCAAATGGCCAATTCACAGCCGTGCTCTACCAGTTTCTTTAATAGATCCTTTAAAACATCCTGTGGCAACTTTTTGCCTGAAAAAAATGCAAAATTGATGTGTGGACACACAGACAACAGATCCTCTTCGGTTTGCCAAACGTCTGAATAATCATATATGACAGGGACCCCTGTGTCCTTAAGTTTCTCCAATTCTTTGCCCAAGCACCCGTTCACGTTGGCATGGATAATATCAAAGCCTTTGAGATAATCCAACAGCAAAGAATCGATTTGCAACGGCTGATTTTTAATTACGCCGCAATCATTGCCGTCGGTAATGGTACGTTCGCCATTTTCCAGACGCGTATTGCAAAGCCAGGTTTCGCCATGGCGAGGCACACATCTGGAACGGTCGATCTGGTAATCATCCAATGCCTTGGTAACCAGATCAGTGAAATGGTCGTCTGCCAATACGCTTACAAACGCGGCGTCATGGCCAAGCTGCTTGCTATATATGGCAAAATTCAGCGCGTTTCCGCCTGGAAACATTTTGCCATAGTGATAGTAACGATCTATCACATAATCCCCAATACCGACGGCTCTTATCATACTCAATACTCCATTTGGCGATAATACCTGCGAGTGGTGAGGGGATGGTTGCGCACATGCTCCAAGTGGCAGCTTAGCCGCTCCGTTATAGCATAAATCACCAACGGAGACACATACTGCCTCTGCTCCTCCAACAAAGGTAGGACAATATCTTTGGAGTCAAAGATTGCGATTTCTTTACTAAAACGGGTTGCAAAATTGTATACGCGATCCATCAAAGGCCGGGTGGCATCCTCACCGTAAAGCAAGATAATGCTGGTGTCTTCTTCTACCAACTCCAGAGTGCCGTGGAAGAATTCTGCGGCATGGATGGATTTTGTTTTAATCCACTGCATTTCTTCCAGAATACACATCGCGTAATCGTATGCCTCGCCCCATACATATCCGCTGCCCACAACCATGTGATACGGTGTGTCCTTATGATGATCGGCTAAGGCTTTGCACCGATCTTCATACTGCTCTTTGGCTTTGATTAAATAAGGGGTAATCTTTCCCAAGCCGTCTGCAAATTCCTGATATTCGGGGAAGCTCCCGGCATTATACATCATCCTGGCAACAAACCGGAGGTTCACCAGGTAAATGGCCTCAGCCAGGTTATCGTCTTCAGCAAAACTATGGAACAGATAATCCGCATATTCACAGGCAGGAGTTCCTGCATTAGAAACATACATTACCACGGTCGCACCAGCATCTTTACAATATTTTGCTGCCTGGACGATTTCTTTTGTGTTGCCGGAGCGAGTGGAGAACACGCACACAGAGCGACTGGAGAACTTTTTGGGGGGCATTTTCATGAATTCTGCCGCAATTAAGGATTGGCTTTCAATTTCAGAATTGCTATCCAGCATCAGTTTAAAAGCAAAGGAATGGGAATAGGTTCCGCCACATCCAATAAAGAAGATATTGGAATAGCCCTTTTTACTAATCTCATCCGCAGCCGCCTCAATCTGCGGGCGCAGGGCAAGAGCGTCGTTCACCACGGTTTCATACCGTGGAATATCAAAATTAAACATCATACTCAATTTCCTTTCTAACCCTTGATTTATCGCATTGCGTGTACAATATCCATGAAGCGTTTCACGCGCTCCACATCCACTTGGTTTTCAAACTTTCCATCGTGTTTGAAGGTGGTGCCCACTACGGCCCCATCCGCAATGGAAAGAATAGCCTCTATGGTTTCTGGCCGACAGCCTGTGTTAGCCAACACCACAGTATTGGGCAATACGTCCTTTACGCGGCGTAATGTTTCCGAGTCCGTATCAGCTCCTGCGGTAAGTCCAGATACCGCAATTGCATCCGGTTTGCAGTTAAAGTTGGTAGAACGGGCTACCTTCTGGATGTCTCGATCACAAATATATTGAGCACCCTCAGGCACAATATTAAAAATTTTCTTAACATTCTCTGCACCAATTGCATACTGGTGACGAATCAAATCCCCGGTGTTTGTGTTCCAAAGGCCAAAATCGCTGCCATATACGCCTGACATGACTTCGCGGATAAACACTGCATCCGTGGCCACTGCCAAATCAATGGAAGCATAGGGATCCCACAAGCAATTCACCCCATAAGGGATCTTACAGCTTGAACGGATCTCTCCAATTACCCTCGCCATTGAGGCGGTAGTCTCGGGCCGCACCTTGGTAAGATAGGGAAGACTGAACTCATTGGAAAACATGATGGCGTCTACGCCGCCTTCCTGCAATGCCAACATATCCTCTGCTGCACAGTCAATTACGTACTGCATTCCTTTTTCTTTGTCATAACCCGGGTCACCCGGCATAGCCTGCAGATGGCACATGGCAATAATGGCTTTTTCGGTTCCCAAGCATTCTTTTAACCAGCTCATCGTTTGTTTCTCCTCTCTATACCAACCCATGATTGGCTATTTACAAATACCGCCGCCGGATACGGAGATGGCTTCTCCCGTGAGATAGTCCGAATCTGGCGAAGCTAAAAAGCCAACTACCTTAGCCACATCCTCCGGGGTGCATAACCTACCCAAAGGCGTGAGGCTAATATATTCGTCAATAACCTCTTGCGGCTGCATACCGCGCAAATTTGCTTCCCATACCACTTCCCGCTGCTGCATCGAAGTTTGTACATATCCAGGGCACACACAATTTACCCTAACGCCGTATTCTGCAAACTCCAGCGCACAGGCCTTGGTAAATCCCAATACGGCAAACTTTGTGGCGGTATAATGAGCCAACAAAGGTGCTGCCTTTATGGATGCCATAGAAGCCGTGTTGATGATTTTCCCTTTTGTTTTTTTCAGTTCGCCAATAGCCGCCTGCGTCGTAAAGAAAGCGCCCTTGATGTTGACGTCAAAGTTAAAATCCCACTCTTTTTCCGTTAAATCCTCTACCCGGTTCATGGTAGATACGCCTGCATTGTTGCATAAAATGTCTACTTGCCCAAAGGTCTCCACGGTTTTTGCCACTGCTTCTTGGGCGGAAGCCTTTTGGGTCACATCCAAATATGTGAAACTATGGGTTTGCCCTTTAGAGGTGTCCAGCATTCGAGCCGTTTCCTGTGCAACTTCAACGTCAAGGTCCGATACCATTACGTGTGCGCCCAACTGTGCTAGCCGGATACAGATTGCCCGGCCAATCCCCATACCGCCTCCGGTAACAAG
>JAEXFV010000126.1 GCA_023451115.1 Bacillota bacterium | reverse complement strand
ATCAAGGCATAAACATCAATATCAGGATTTTGCTTTTCCTTTTAGAAGAATTCCGAAAAGAGATAATCAATACTGGTTCCTACCGAGTCTGTGCAGTAATAATCATATCCAATGCCGGGCACCGCGGATTGCAATACGTTATGGCCCTGGGGATATGGCATTGGTACTGTGACAGAAATCCACCCGGAAGACCCCATGTAAAGATGGGCATCATTGGGGCGAATACAGCCTGCGCCAATATGGCCGTTGGCATTATCCGAACACCCGCCAAATACCGGCGTACCTGGAACAAATCCTGCCTCTTCCGCTACGCCCGGCAGCATCTCCCCCACTTTATCGTAGGCATAAATCATTCTGTCTGGCAACAGGGCAGGATCCATGCCCACTAAATCTATTGCCCACTGGTTCCATTTCATCTGTTCTACATCTGCAAGATCCGTTGCAACTGCAGCCGTAATATCATATGCCGTTTCTCCAGTCAGCCGCAGGTAAAAATAGGCGGACACATCCAGCAAATACTTTGCCCTTTTTACCAGCTCCGGCTGGTTTTGTATAAACCACAACATTTTTGCGGGAATGCGCTTACCATGTGACCAATCCGGTATGCCGGCTTTTTCGTTCAGCTCTTGCGCCTGCTTTACCGCCCGGTTATCAATCCATGTTACACATTCGTTTAAATGCCGGTTATCTTCATCTACAAAGATGACGGTGCTTGTGGTCTGGGAAATTACTATGCCCTTCATCTCCCTGGGATCCACCTGGGCCCGCTGCATCAACTCTTTGGAAATGCGGCAGAAGCATTCCCAATATTCGTCCACTTTTTGAATGGCAAACTCCGGCTCAGGATAATACATCGTGTAGGGCAGCGATTCCCAAGCCAACACCTCGTGATTATCATCTACCAGAGCGGCTTTTACACTGCCTGTACCAAAGTCATAGGTAATCGCATATCGTTGTTTCATTAAGCCTCCTCCTTTTTATAGGCCCTGTATCTCTTTCAGCGTCCGGGCCAAGGCTTAGACAGCGCCTGCAGGTATTCCTGCAACAATTTTGCAACTGCTTGCTGCATCCGGGGTTCTATAAATTTTTCGTTGGAAGCGGCAGCCCGGTTACTTGCAAGTTGGAAATCTGTCATTACATTCAGCTTGCAAATGCCGCAAGCAGCCGCCTGCTGCAATGCCAGGATGCCAGTACCGGATCCCCCATGAAGGACCAGTGGCGTGTCTGTTGCATGGCGTATTGCCCTGAGCCGTTCAAAATCCAAATGGGGTTCCCCTGCATATACGCCATGCACCGTACCAACGGAAACCGCAAGGCAATCCACTTGTGTTTGCTCCACAAAAGCAGCGGCTTCTTCGGGGCAAGTCATCACGCCTTGGTCTCCCGCAACCGAATCATTGCCCACATGCCCCAGCTCGGCTTCTACGGATACGTTGCAAGCATGAGCAAGCCCCACAACTTCCTTGGTGACTTTCACATTATCTGCAAAGGGTAAGGTAGATGCATCGATCATTACAGAGCTATATCCCGCATGAATGCAGCGCGCAACCATGTCCAGGGACGTACTGTGGTCCAAATGCAAGGCGATGGGGATTTCGGTTCTGGATGCAAGCTCTTTGACAAGCCCCGCTGCCAATTCAGGCTCCAGCATACCCTGGGGCAGTTTTTCCCATGTCATTAAAATCAACGGCATGCGGTTTTGCATTGCGGTTTGTACCAGGGTTTTTGCGCTATCCAAACTCCATGCGCCTGCGGCAATCACAGAATACCTGCGTTTTTGCGCATCCAGGAGCATTTCCCGCGTATTTACATACATATGTTTTTCCTCTCTATCATTGCGCTATGGTTTTGATTGCAGCGGTATGGGCACGGGCTTCGCGCATACCGCTGCGCTTATTTACATCAAATGAGCAAAAGAGTCGGTGGAATACGGCAATCCTTCGTTGCGCTTTTCAATGGCGTCTTCAATTGCCACGCTGTCTTTATCCCGCATAGGATATTTGACCAGCAACAATAGCCCGATGCCAATGAAAACCACCGGCAGCACACCGATGATAATCCGTATGCCGGTAAGGGCGCTGGCGGACTGCACAGCCAGGCTGCCATCATATCCGCTCAGTTGCAGAACAAAGCCAATCAACCAAGTAGCGATGGCAGAGCCCATTTTTAACCCCAGGGACATAAACCCTACCACATTGCCCTCACGCCGCTTGTTGTTCTTAATATCATCCAGCATGGAAATGCCATAGGCATAAATGTAGCAATAGAGCCACAGTACCCGCACGCCTACCGCCTGGAGGATTACATAAACGATCATCACGGGTACGCTGGTTACATCCATGAAATTGGGGAATATCAGCGAGGCAAGTATGCTCAGCGCAAGGCCGCCAATGAAAATCTTTCGACTCCCCAGCTTCTTTTGCAGGCCGCCGCCAATGATAAGGCCGCAAGCCAAATGGGTGGCATAGTGGCACACCAGTACAAGTGACTGTTGGGCTGGGGTAAATCCGCTTAAATAGGTCATGAAATAAACGATAGCGCTCTGCATACATACGCTGCCTGTATTCACGGCAACCACCGTACCGCACAGAAATTTATAGGGTTTGAGCCGGAATAGTTCTTGAATGGTTTTACCCACCCGTTCCTTCTTGAGCCCTTTTTCTTTCAGTTGGACATCATGGGCTACCCAATCAATTTTAGGTTCTTTGCTGCGCAGCACTGCGCACACGGTAAGCCCAATCGCCAACGCTAACACGCTTATAATAATCATGGTTAACTGCCACGCCTTGGGCTCGTTTCCAGTGGAGTTGATTAAATATTCAGAAAGATTGGGGATCACGTATACCACAAACATCAACCCGAGGCCATCCACAATAGTGGTGCCGATACGCAGGCGTTCCCTCTGCGCCTGTTTGGTCACCAATTCCGCGCCAAGAGCGTTATGTGGAATATCCCACATGGTAGCGCCCGTCCAAAAGATGATGGTCATCAGCATGAAATAAATGGCTTTCCAAGTCTGGGAAACGTTTAATACTGTAAAAATACATACCAACGCTACCGACATCACGATAACGCCAATGGTCATAAACGGGATGCGGCGCCCGCTTTTCCAACGGCAATTATCCGATTTATAAGCGATAATAGGGTCGGATATAGCATCCCAAGCGATAGCGCCCAATGAAATCCACCCAGCGATGATGGCGCTAATTCCTGCGATATCCGTCATAAAGTACATATAATAGATGTAAAACGCATTGTAACACAACACTGCCGAGGGCGCGAAGCCCAACGAGTACATCAGCAATGTGGACAACGAGGCCTTTTCCGGCGCTTTTGACATAACGGGTCTTGTTTCCACCTTTGATTTCCCACCTTTCCTTTTCCAGTTGCCACATTTTGCGCCTGCCGAAAGGCCTCTAGAAAACCCGATGGCACACGCATCCTCCCAACTTTTCCTTTTATTTGCATCCTGTAGCCGCATGCCGCTACAATTTATATAATCTTTTAAGCTACCTCGTTTTTTAAAAAAGGGTATAGGAAATACGCCCTCCAGCCTTTTCCCTTTTCATATGCAGGCAAGGATATTCTTAAAAATTTTATTTTGCTGCCTCACTTGTCCCTTAATAATTTGATGGAAACAAAATGATTTTTTCTTTGCCCTGTACCAAATGCTTATTCACAAAATATTAACTTCATGCGTGCCTCGCCCTTTTCCTTCAGGATTTGCACACGGATAATATACTATGTTATGCTAGCAATGTAAAGCAATGAGCGAAACAAAGGAAAACGCGCATCTATTTCCCTGATTTTCCCGCATATTTGAGCATCAATGCGCATCTATTGATACTAAGTAGGGAGGAATACAGTATGCTGGTACTAGATCGCAAACAGGAAATTATGAAGCTGCTGCGCAAGCGAAAATCCATCCGTGTTACAGAACTAAGCGAATTATTCTATACTTGCCAAAGTACCATCCGCCGGGATTTGACCGACCTGGAAAAAACCG
>JAEXFV010000065.1 GCA_023451115.1 Bacillota bacterium | reverse complement strand
TCGTAGGGGGGAAGGGTTTGGAATGGGGGGTAGCCTTGGGGCGTTCGTGTCCCCGCAGGAGACTTCCCTTTTCTTTTTACAAGATATCACTGCTGCCTGTAACGGGGAACGCCCGTGTCCCCGCAGGTGACTCCCCATTTCTTTTTTACAAGATATCATTACTGCCTGTAGCGGAAACACCCATGCCCTCAAGAGACTTCCCATACTTTTCTACCCCCTATACAATCCTTTCTCCTATTTTCCGGAAAATTCTCCCCTCTGCGATTGACAATTCCCCCTTTTGTGCAGGATAATAAAGGTTGCCAAAGCTTTTTGCTTTGCATAAAAAGCGGGGCGCCTTCTCCACTCCAGGAAATGGATGGTAGGTGGTCAAAGCCACAGGCTTTGACGCGGCCCCTTGATGGAGTTCCCCAAGCCCCAATGGCTTTGGGGAAGATTTTTCACTGCAACAAAAGATCATCAGAAAAGGGGCGTGTTTTATGGAAGAGCTGCAAAAATCCAAAAACTTTATTGAAGAGGCGATCGAGCAGGATATGCAGCAAAAGGAAGCCCGGGTGCAAACCCGCTTTCCTCCCGAGCCCAACGGATATTTACATATCGGCCATGCAAAGGCTTTGTTTATCGACTTTTCTATGGCAGAGCAGTACGGCGGCAAATGCAACCTGCGGTATGACGACACCAACCCTACCAAAGAAGACGAAGAATTTGTGGACGCCATTCAGGAGGATATCCGCTGGCTGGGCTTCCAGTGGGATCACGTGTTCTATGGCTCGGATTATTTTGACACCTGCTATGACCTGGCGGTTAAGCTGATTAAAAAAGGCGTTGCCTATGTGTGCGACCTGACAAAAGAGCAAATGCGGGAATACCGGGGCACCCTCACTGAACCGGGCAAAAACTCCCCCTGGCGGGACCGGTCCGTGGAGGAAAACCTGGACCTGTTCCAGCGTATGAAAAACGGGGAATTCCCGGACGGCAGCAGGACGCTGCGGGCAAAAATCGACATGGCCTCCCCCAACATCAACATGCGGGATCCGGCTATGTACCGCATCATCCACATGTCCCACCATCACACAGGGGACAAATGGTGCATCTATCCCATGTATGACTTTGCTCACCCCATTCAGGATGCCATTGAGGGCGTTACCCATTCCCTGTGCTCCCTGGAGTATGAGGCCCACCGGCCTTTGTATGACTGGGTAATCGAACAGTGCGAGTTTGCCCATAAGCCCCGGCAGATTGAGTTTGCCCGGCTGAACCTGACCAACACCATCATGTCCAAGCGATACTTGCGCCAGCTGGTGGAGGGCGGCCATGTTTCCGGCTGGGACGACCCCCGCATGCCTACCCTGTGCGGGCTGCGCCGCAGGGGATATACGCCGGAGTCCATCAAAGACTTCCTCACCCGGGTGGGAGTGGCCAAGGCCGATTCCACGGTGGAAACCGCTATGCTGGAGCACTGCATCCGGGAGGACCTGAACGCCCATGCGCCTCGCATGATGGCGGTGATCGACCCCATCCGCCTGATGATTGAAAACTGGCCCGAGGGTGAGTTTGAAGAAATTTCCCTGGAAAACCACCCCAACGTGCCGGAGATGGGCGAGCGCACCTTGCGCTTTGGCCGGGAGCTGTACATTGAGCGGGATGATTTTATGATTGACCCGCCCAAAAAGTATTTCCGCCTCAAGCCGGAAGGGGAAGTGCGGCTCAAGGGCGCTTTCATCGTCCAGTGCCAGCGTTGGGACACGGATGAAACCGGCAAGGTAACCACAGTTTATTGCACTTACGACCCGCAGAGCAAGTCCGGCCTTTGCCAGCGCAAAGTTAAGGGCACGCTGCACTGGGTGTGCGCTGCAGATGCGGTAAAAGCGCAGGTGCGGCTCTATGAGCCGTTGATTACATCGGAAATCGTGGATAAGGATGATTTCCTCAACAGCTTGAACCCCAACAGCCTGGTTGTAAAGGAAGCGTTTGTAGAGCCTGCCCTGGCCAACGAAAAGCCAGGGGATAAATCCCAGTTTATGCGGGTTGGCTACTTCTGTGCCGACCTTGACCATACGCCCCAATCCCCTGTATTCAACCGGGTGGTGGAGCTCAAGGACAGCTGGAAAGGTTAACGCTTTTCCCTAAGGGTCACCCCCTGGGCTGGCTTTGCCGGCGCAGCCGGAAGAAAACGCTTTCGGTCCCAGCTTTGCTGCAAAGCCCCCACACAAACCATGTATGTTTTACAGCTTTATGAAGGGCTTTGGGGGATCTTTCGTGTAAAAAGGTTCCCCAATGGTTCCCTCTGTCTAGTAATAAGGAGGCAATCATGTCTGTTGTACGCACCCGTTTTGCGCCCAGCCCCACTGGATATATGCACATTGGCAATCTCAGAAGCGCGTTGTATGCTTACCTGTTCGCCCGCAAGCAGGGCGGCCGTTTTTTGCTGCGCATTGAGGACACGGATCAGGAGCGTTTTGTGGAAGGCGCTACGGAAATCATCTATGACACCTTAAAATCCGTTGGCATGAACTGGGACGAAGGCCCCGACGTAGGCGGGGATTACGGCCCCTATGTGCAAAGCCAGCGCCGGGATTTGTACCAGCCCTATGCTGAGCAGCTCATCCGCAGCGGCCATGCCTACCGCTGTTTCTGCACCAAGGAAGAGCTGGAGGCCCGCAGGGAAGCTGCCGCCGCCCGGGGAGAAACCTTTAAATACGACAAACACTGCCTGCATCTTTCCCCGGAGGAAATCCAGGCAAAGCTTGACGCAGGCGTTCCATACGTGGTGCGGCAAAATGTGCCCCTCACCGGGCAAACCTCCTTTACCGACCTGCTGTTTGGCACCATCACCGTGGACAACAGCACGTTGGACGACAATGTGCTCATCAAAGCGGACAAAATGCCCACCTACAACTTTGCCAACGTGGTGGACGACCATTTGATGGCCATCAGCCATGTGATGCGCGGGATGGAGTATCTGTCCTCCACCCCCAAATACAACCTGCTTTATCAGGCCTTTGGCTGGGAAATCCCCCAGTATATCCACATGCCCCCCATTATGAAGGACGCCCAGCATAAGCTTTCCAAGCGCACAGGAGACGCCTCCTTTCAGGACCTGGTAGCGGAAGGTTACCTAAAAGAGGCGGTGCTCAACTATATTGCCCTGTTGGGCTGGAACCCCGGGGACGACCGGGAGCGTTTTACCCTGGCGGAGCTGATTGCAGCCTTCTCCATAGAAGGCATGAGCAAGTCCCCTGCCATTTTTGATAAAGCCAAACTCACCTGGCTCAATGCCGAGTACATCCGCAGCATGTCCCCCGAAGAATTCACCGCCCATGCATTGCCCTATTATGAGCAGGCGGGAATCGCCGGTATGGATCATGCCATCCTGGCCCGCATTTTACAGCCCCGAGTGGAAGTGTTTACCCAGATCCCCGGCATGGTTGACTTTTTAGCCCAGTTGGACGAGGCCTATCCTGTGGACTTCTTTACCAACAAAAAGTCCAAAACCAATCCCGAAGTTTCCCGGGAAATTCTGGACCTGGTGCTGCCGGTGCTGGAGGCGCTGCCCCAA
Source organism: Bacillota bacterium (assembly GCA_023451115.1). Classification (GTDB taxonomy): domain Bacteria; phylum Bacillota; class Clostridia; order Christensenellales; family CAG-138; genus JAEXFV01. The sequence goes on along the minus strand of JAEXFV010000065.1, from coordinate 17,483 downwards.
TGGGAGGAAGCCCCCCTCCATGACGCCCTGATAAATCTCGCCCAGGAAAAGGGCCTGAAAAACGGCACGCTGCTCTGGCCAGTGCGCATCGCCATGGCGGGCAAGCAGGTCACCCCTGGCGGCGCCATTGAAATTGGGCTGTTGCTGGGGCGGGAGGAAACCCTGCGCCGCATCCGCTTGGGAAGAGAGCGGCTGGGTTAAGCCGCATAGAAACATAAAATGCTAACAAACCTTTAATTCGTTTTTGCCAGCAGGGCTGCCCCAGGATACCGGGGCAGCCCGCTTTTTTATGTTTTTTTATATCCTTATGATATATTGTTTCTCCCTTGGTGAAAACCATGTTATACTATATTCTGAGTGATTTTGGCGAATTGCTGTCACACTGGCAATTATTGATCAGGTTGTAAGCGCTGCAGGCTTTTGCACGGCGTTTGGGAAGTCCCTGGCTGCTGGGGGCTGCAGGAGAGCGAGATTATCAAAATCCGAGGGTTTGCCATTTGGCTGCCTCTGATTTTAAGATATTATTTTTTAACTATAAGGCGGTGTATTGCATGACGATTACCGAAGTGCTGGGGTTGTTGGGCGGACTAGCCCTCTTCCTCTACGGCATGCGCATGATGGGCGACGGCCTAGAGCGCATGGCGGGCTCCCGGCTCAAAAGCATCCTGGAAACGCTGACGCGCAACCGGTTCCTGGGGATGCTGGTGGGCGCGGCGCTCACAGCGCTCATCCAAAGTTCCAACGCTATGACGGCCATGACCGTAGGCTTTGTCAACGCAGGCCTCATGGATTTATCCCAAGCCATCGGCGTGATCATGGGGGCTAACATCGGCACCACCATGACAGGCCAGCTCATCGCTTTAAAGGTTACCACCATTGCTCCCCTGTTTGCCTTTGTTGGGGTGGTGCTCTTCCTCTTTATCAAAAACAAAAAATTACACTATTTTGGCCAGGTGCTGGCTGGTTTGGGCATTCTGTTCATGGGCATGAACATTATGAGCACTTCCATGGCGCCGCTAAAAGATGTGGTTTGGTTCCAGCAAGCCATGACAAGCTTCTCCAATCCGTTTATTGGTGTGGCTGCAGGCGCGCTGTTTACTTTGCTGGTGCAATCCAGCTCTGCTTCCATCGGCGTGATGCAGGCTATGGCGCTGCAGGGATTGATTGGGCTGGACTCCGCCATCTATGTGTTGTGCGGCCAGAATATCGGCTGCACCATCGCCGCCATCATGGCTGCCATTGGCGCCAACAAAAACGCCAAGCGCACGGCATTGGTGCACCTGCTCTTTAACATCACCGGCACGCTCATCTTTATTGTGGCTGCCCAAACGCTCCCCTTTGTCTCCTGGATTGAGTCCCTTACCCCCGGCAATGGCGTGGCTCAAATTGCAAACGCCCATACCATTTTTAACGTGGCCACCACTGCCCTGCTGCTGCCCTGTGCCAACCTGCTGGCTAAAATCGCCACCAAGTTGATCCCCGGCGAAGAAGAAGACACCGGCCCCCGCCTGCTCCACATTACGGATATGGCCTTTGGCGCCGCCAGCGTGGGCATTGCCCAAGCGGACGCGGAAGTGAAGCGCATGGAAGGCCTTGCCCGGGATAACCTGCGCACCGCCTGCAATGCTCTGTTTACCTGGTCGGATGGGGCTTTGGAACGGGTACATCAAAATGAAGAAACCATTGACTTCCTCAACAAGGAAATCACAAAAGCCCTGGTGCGGATCAACGCCCTGGAACTCACCCATAGCGATGCGCGGCATCTTAGCGCCCTATACCATGTGCTTTCCGATATTGAACGCATTGGCGACCATGCGGAGAATATCGTGGACTATGCTGCTTTCTGCCGGGAGAAATCCAATCAATTTTCTGAAGAAGCCCGAACTGGCCTCTTCGCCCTATGCGAAAAGGTGTTTACCATTGTGGATGAAGCCTATGCCCACTTCTGCGTGCCGGATGACGGCATGATGGCAACCATCAACACCCTGGAGGATGAAATTGACGATACGGTGGATCAGCTCCAGGCCGACCATATTATCCGCTTAAGCGAGCAGCGCTGTACGGCCGATTTGGGCATGATCTATGTGGAAATCCTTACGGACTTGGAGCGGGTGTCCGACCATGCGCTGAATATTGCCCAGTTTGCAAACACCAAAGACCGGGAAGGCCAGTAAGGCCGCTTCCTTTCCACCCCGTTGTGTTTTTCCGTTGCCAAATTAGCGGGGAATTCACATAACGCCCTGTTAAAATGCCCGGACCCTGTGGGGTTCGGGCATTTTTATTTTATCCATAGAGCGGAAGCAGCATGGCGTATGGTGCGGTAAAAATAGCAAGGGCAAGGCTGAGTTTGTGGATTTGCTCGGGAGGTAAGCCGCATGTTGGAAAGGAAAACCGTTTGTTAAAGCCATAAATCAGCGCGCCTGCCAGCGCAACGCCGGGCAGCGACATCAGGGTGGTCCCAGGAAAATGGAAGGTATCCCAGGGAAGCCCCACTCCATCGATGAGCAGCATCAAACCAAAGATGGCAGCAGCGCCAATCAAATCGCTGGCAAATCCAATGGCCCATATTTTCAAAATGCTTCGCTTCCACACCGCACGTTTGTTTTCCATGGGCTGCCGTGCCATGGCAAGGCACAAAACCAGGCTGTCAATGGCGAAGTTGGCGGGAAGCAGAAGCAGCCAAGCCCCAGTAGGCCACAGCCAGAACAGCCATATTGGAAACAGAATATTGTAAAGGCGCGCTTCCTTTTTCACGCTTTCCCCCCATTCACGATCCAGCAAACCTCTGCTTTTCTTGGGCTGTGTTCCTTTTTATGCGCAGATCCGCCGCAATCTCCGTAAAACAACAAAAATTCCCGAACCCTGAAGGTTCGGGAATTCGCTTTATTCCCCTAAAAGGTTATAAATGTGCTCCAGGCTTTCCTGGCTGTAATACTCAATCACAATTTTTCCCCTGCGTTCGGAGCCGGAAAGTTTAACTTTGGTGCCCAGGCGCTCCCGCAGCCGCTCTTCCACATGATACATCTCCCCTTGCAGGGGTTTGGGTTTGGGTTTTTCCGTTTTCTTCTCAAGGCCCTGTTTCACCATTTGCTCCAGCGCGCGCACAGAGCACTTGGTTTCTACCGCTTTGTTTGCCAATTCTTTCTGCAGCCGTGCATCCCCCACTGCAGCCAAGGCCCTGCCGTGGCCGGCGGAAAGCTTGCCCTCCCGCACCAGGTCCAGCACAGCCGGCGCCAGGTTTAACAACCGCAGCGCGTTTGCAATGGCCGGGCGGCTTTTGCTCAGCCGCTGGGAAACCTCCTCCTGGGTTAAATCATGCTGATCCATCAAAAAGCGGATGGCGGCCGCCTCTTCTACCGGGTTTAAATCCTCCCGCTGGATGTTTTCAATGAGGGCAACCTCCATCACCTGCTGCTCGTCAAACTCTTTCACCACCACGGGCACGGTTTTCAGCCCCGCCAGCCGCGCCGCCCTGTAACGCCGCTCTCCGGTGACGATGGTGTAGCGCCCGCCGTTTGGCCGGGCCACGATGGGCTGCACCACGCCGTGCTGCCGGATGGAATCGGCCAGCTCCTGCAGCCGCTCCCGGTCAAAATCCTTCCGGGGCTGCCCGGGGTTGGTGTCCAACAATTGAATGTCGATCTCATTCACACTGCTGGTTTGGGAAGCTGCGGTGTAATCCCCTAACAGTGCGTCCAGCCCCCGGCCCAAACCGGAATTTTTCTTCATGCCTGCCATATTCCCTCTATCCTTTCCTGATCAGTTCCCCCGCCAGCTGCATATATGCAATCGCTCCTGTGCACTTGGGGTCATATGCTGTAATGGGCAAGCCGTAACTGGGTGCTTCCCCCAGCCGGACGGAGCGGGGAATAATGGTGTCGTACACTTTATTTTTAAAGAACTTCTTCACTTCTGCCACCACCTGGGAGGAAAGATTGGTGCGTGCGTCAAACATGGTAAGCACCACGCCCTCCACATCCAGGCCAGGGTTGAGGTGCTTGCGCACCAGCATCACCGTGTTCATCAGCTGGGACAATCCTTCCAGGGCATAATACTCACACTGGATGGGCACCAGCAAGGTGTCTGCAGCGGTAAGGGCGTTGAGCGTCAACAGCCCCAGGGAGGGCGGGCAATCGATGAAAATATAATCGAACTCCTCCCGCACGGGTTCCAGCGCCCGCTTAAGCACCTGCTCCCTGGCCATCATGCTCACCAGCTCCACTTCCGCTCCCGCCAGGGCAATCTGGGCGGGCAACAGGTACAGCCGCTGGGTGCCTGTGGGCAACAGCGCCTGGGTAACGGGAATGTGATTGATGATCACATCGTAGGTGGATGCAAGCGCGGCGTCTTTGTCCACCCCTAATCCGCTGGTGGAATTCCCCTGTGGGTCCAAGTCGATCAGCAGCACCCGTTTGCCTTTTTCCGCAACACAGGCGCTCAGGTTTACGGACGTAGTGGTTTTTCCCACGCCGCCCTTCTGGTTGGCGATTGCGATTACCTTTGCCATAACGCTCCTCCTTGGCCCCGGGCTGCTGGGGCAGGTCGTTTCAATTTTATCGTGCTCTCCGTCATGCCTGCTGCATGCAGGGGGATTGTCCTTTGGGTTTTGCAGCAGCCGTTTGCCTGGGCCGTTTTTCCAAATGCCTTGCCTTTCGGGGAAAATACCCCCGCATCCGGCCACCGTTTTCCCTTTGGCTGCCACGCCTTTCTTTATTATAGAACAAATTCCAGCGAATGCATAGTAGAAATCCCATTGTGTATGTTTCACGTGAAACATGTGGCTGTTTTTCATTGTCCTTCCCTGTTTTGCATGTTTCCCAATTAAAAAGCCGCCGGATGCCGGCGGCAAAAGGATTAGCAGCACAGGCTGCGGCGTCCCTCTTTAAAAAAGTTTATCCCTCTTAGGGGTCGTGCCTCCATTTCGTTGTGTTTCACCGGCGCTGTGTGTTTCCACTTGCCGCCCAACAAGCAGCGATTTGAGATGTTTCACGTGAAACAATTATTACAGCCGCTGGAACCGTGCTTTTCCTTTGGTTCCCAACCACCACAGGCACAGCCCGGCCAACGCCAGGTATCCCAACATCGCCCAAACTGCAAAAGCCAAAAACGAGATGCGCTCCATGCAAGATGTATAAAGGAACACCAGCCCAATGGCCAGCAGCATGGGAAGCATGAGGCTGAGCATGGAGCTAAGGGACTGCTTTACCACAACAGTGTCATTCAGAGCGTCCAGCTTGGGGAAAGAAAGGTTTACCAGCAGCCCAAAGCAAGCGCTAAAGCATAAAGCGCTGGCAGGCAGTAAAACCAGCAGCAGCCCGCCCCACTGCAGCGGGGAAACGCCGCCAGCCACAAAAACCAGCAGGCAGCAAACCAGCAGCACGGGCAACCCCAGCAACAGGTTAAACCCGATCTTTGCCCCAAAAATTCGCCAAGTGGAGATGGGAGCCGTTTTGATAATCCACAGATATTTTTCCCCTTCCAGGCTGATGCTGCAGCCTGTGGTGCAAGTTGTGGACAAAAACAGGGTGAAAAGCCCTGTCGCCCCGGTCAAAAGCATATCCCTGCCCAAGCCCAGCTCTAAGAGCAAGCCATCCACAGAGTTCCGGGCAAAACAGAGATACAGGCAGCTCAACAGCATCAAAACCAGGCCAAAGCCTGTGTTGAGGGCATAGATGGAAGAGCCAAAGTATCTACCTGCCTCTTTTTTCAGCAACGCCATGGTTTGCCCGGTTGTTTGCAGCTTGTCAACCCGATAATCCTGGCGCAGGGTATGGCTGTTTAACCGGGACAGTATCTTTAAATAGTTACGGGAAAGCAGCCAAGTGCCTAAGAAAAAAGGCAGCGCGCCAATCAAAGCGGACCACACCAGGCCCAGGGGAGCGCCCTGGCGGGCAGCGTTTACCAACAAGCTGATATGGGGCAGCCAGGTGGCCACCGCTGCGCGGATTTGCTCCAGATTGGTCAGCATTGCGTTAAGCCTGCCGTTTAAGGTAAAGATAAAATAGAACAGCAGCCCCATCATCAGCAAGCTGACCAGCAGGCTGGCCAGGCGCTTGTTTCCCATGCGGCTGGAAACGGCAGCTATGCCATAACCCAGCAGCAAAGAAACCAGCGTAGGCAGCAAGGGCAAAAACAAGCTGCCGCAAAGTAAAATCAGCAGGAAAGCCGCCCCACCCTGCCCTGCAAACAGCAAATACACAACGCCGGCAGGCAGGGTGAAAAACAGGGAAATAAGCAGATTTTCCAGGTACACCGCCATCACCTTGCTGGCGAGTATGGAAACCGGTGTCACCGGCAAGGCAAACAGCAAATCCGTATCCCGGCTGCCAAAGAGCACTCCCTGGGCGCTGAACATGGTAAAAAACACCATGAACATGCTGCCAAGCCCCAGCATCAGATTCAACATCACGTCCAGGGCCCCCAGCGGAGAAAGCAGCGTAGCAAACAAATAGGAATACACACCGGAAATATATAGCATCACCACAGCCAGCAAAGCGGCTGCGCCTATGCCAGCTGCGGCTTTTCGCCGGTTGGCGCGCCCCAGGTTGGAGCCCGCAAGCAGTGCGCGAAACCCAACGCCCAACAGGGCTGAAAATTGACTTTTTCTTTTATCCGTTTCCATATGCCGCCTCACTGGTTTTGCAGTTCCAAAAATACCTCTTCCAACGAGGCATTGCCTACTATTTTATCCATATCCCCTTGGGCCACCAGCTTTCCGCCCCGTATGATGGCAACCCGGTCGCACAGCTTTTGCGCCACCTCCAGCACATGGGTGGAGAAGAAAACTGCCCCGCCCCGGTCGCATAGCTCCCGCAGATATCCCTTCATTAAATGGGCAGCTTCCGGATCCAGCCCCACAAACGGTTCGTCTAAAATCAGCAGCCGGGGTTCCCGGATAAACGCGCTGATCAAGGCCAGCTTTTGCTTCATTCCATGGCTATAGCTGGCAATGGGGCTGCCCAGATTACCCGTAAGGCCGAAGGCGTCCCCATACCGGCGGATTAAATCCTGCCGCTTTTGCCCCGGAATGCGGTAAATATCCGCAATAAAGTTGAGATACCGTATGCCGGAGAGAAACTCGTATAAATCAGGGTTATCCGGCAAAAACGCCGCTACGGATTTGGCGGCAATGGGTTGGGTACGGATGGATTTTCCATCGATGAAAATGTCCCCCTCCTCAAAAGGGAGCACCCCAGCGGCCGCGCGCAATGTGGTGGTTTTTCCCGCACCGTTATGGCCAATAAAAGCGCAAATCTCCCCAGGGCGTACCTGCAAGGTCAGGCCATTCACCGCCCGCTTGCCCCCCGGATATATTTTGGAAAATTGTTCAATTCTCAGCATGGCTCTTCTTCCTTTCCCGAGGGGCACCCCCTCAATCCATTGCATTGCCGCTTTGCAGGGCCTGCAGCCGCTTTACCAATAACTGAAAACGGGGATTTTCAGAAAGCGGTTGAAAGTCCGCATCATCCCGTATGATTTTGCAGCAGTCCTGCAAAATCAGCTTTACGCTGCGGGGCGCGCTCTTCCCCAAATCCAGCCCCTCAAACAGGCTGTTTAAGCCGTCAAATAAAGAACTGCCTCTCAGTTTAAGGGGTGCCGCCCCTTGCCCACAGGCCAAATCCGTATATCGTTCCAACGCCTCCAGGGCTTTCTCCTCTTGGCCCGCTGTTATATAGCATTTGGCCGCGGCCGCATAGAAGGGCAAGCAGGAAAAAGGATGCATCTGCTGCAGCCCAAACGCTTCCGTTGCCTGATGGATGCTGGTGTAAAACGCTTCCATCTTGGCTGGCTGCTGGGCATAAAGGGTAAGGAGCCCCCGGCCACAACCTATGATGCCCATCACATGCTGATAAAGCTCCGCCTGGGCCAGCTCCCTGGCACGGTCCCATTCCCCCTTCATCTGGTAAGCCTGGGCCAGCATCATGGCGGAAGCCAGCGGAGGCGCTTCCTCCCCACGCTCCAAAATGGCGATGGCCGCATCCGGCCGGTTGAGGGAAAGATAGCATGCAGCCTGCATATAGGACGCCTGGCGGGCCAGCACCCCATCCCCGCTTTCCCGCTCCACACGGGAAAACAGGGGCAGCAGCCCTTCCAGCACCGCAGGGGCTTCCGCCCCGGCAAGGGCCAGGTTGTTCAACAGCAGCCCGCCCATCATAAACACCAGCCGGTAGCAGCTATAATACCGTTTGATCTCCTCCCGGCAGGCGCTAGCCACTTGGGGAAACGGCTCTTCTGCAAAGCGCCTGGCCAAAGTGCCATAAATCTCCCGGATTTCCTCCAGAGAAAGCTGCGGGCTATATTGGAGCAGGGCGTCTACCGTTACGCCGAAATAGGCGGCAATTTGTGGAAGCAGGATAATGTCCGGATAGCTTTGCCCCGTCTCCCATTTGGATACTGCGGGTTTGGACACGCCCAAGTGGGCGGCCAGCTCTCCCTGGGTAATCCCCTTTGCCCGGCGCAGGGCGCTGATTTGCTGCCCTATGGCTATGGCTTGCATCCAATCCCTCCTTTCACTTTCTGCTTTCTTTTAGTATAGTATGCCGATTTGCCAGGCACAATGGAGGCTGGGTAAACATTACTTAAATAATTTAATTGCTGGTTATTTTTTGGATTTCGCGTCCAACCCATGGACGCCCCCTATGCACCCCAGCGCGCAACAAAAAAGCCTCCAGCCATTGGCCGGGGGCTTTTGGCGTTTCTCCCCCGGCATTGCCAAAGGATTTACGCGCGTGGGCTGTGGTTTTTTGCCTTAACGAGCCCGGTAGGAGCCACAAAGGCTTTCGTTTTCCGCATTGCCGTCGTTGCAGCCATGGCAAGGCATGACTTCGATACGGGTCAATTCGCATTCGGCGCCCCGGGCGTTATACCGGCAACTGGTTACTTCACAACCGATGGTCTGCTTTCCGCATTTGCTTTCCATTCCACAGTACCTCCTTTTTTCTAGTTCCCTTCCCTTAGGCAAGAATTTTCTTTCCCTTTGGGGAACGAAATTAGTATGTTTCATAGACAGCCTTCCTATGCATTTGGGGTTTTGTTCTTGCGTTGGGCTTTGGTTTGCGGTATGCTCCAAGTAAAGGAACATTTTACAGCAAAGCGGAGGGAATTTGCTCGCTTTTCACAAAAACGGCAAACCCCAGCGCTGTTGCAGGCGCTTGTTCCGGGTTGCTGATTGGGATGCATACACAGGCAATGCACCATGTCATTCCAAAACCGGAATACAGTTCTCTTTTTTCCGTATTTTTCTATATTGGGAGGAATTTTTGATGCGCATTGGAATTATAGATGGACAAGGGGGCGGCGTTGGCTGCGCGCTCATCGAGCGGCTCAAAGGCAAAGGGCACGACCTGCTGGCCTTGGGGGCAAACGCCATGGCCACCAGCGCCATGCTCCGTTGTGGCGCCAGTGAAGGCGCCACTGGAGAAAACGCAGTGATCCACTGCGCCCCTTTGTGCGACGTGCTTTGCGGCCCCATCGGCATTGTGCTGCCCAACGCGCTTTTGGGAGAAATTACCCCTGCTATGGCGCAAGCGGTAGCCTCTTCCCCGGCGGCCAAAGTATTGATTCCCAGTTCCCGCTGCTGCATTACCATTGCCGGCGTACAGGAAAAAAGCCTGGGGCAATATGCAGACGACGCAGCAAGAAAAATATTGGAACGGTAAGCCCCTCCATGCTGCATGCCCGGGGACGGCCCAATGTTCCTGCACCACGAAGGGAGGACGTTGTTTTCCATGAATCAGCTGTCTTTACAAACCGCCGCCCTGTTAAAGCAAAGCGGCGCGGCCCTGGTAGGGTTTGCGGACCTCAGGCAGATCGCCAACAGCCCGCTACCCTATGGGGTGAGCGTAGCCATCGCCTTGCCCGCCCAGCTGGTACGGGACAATGCCAACGCCACCAACAAAGCCTATGACAAAGCCTATTATGCATGCAACGAAACGTTGGACCGGCTGGCACGGCTGGGGGCAGGTTTTTTACAGGGAGAAGGATATCAGGCGCTGCCGCTTACCACAGTGGATGTGGATGAAACCACGGATTTTCGCACCCCGCTGCCTTATAAAACCGTAGCCACCCAGGCAGGGTTGGGATGGATCGGCAAAAACGCCTTGTTGGTAACAGAGGAATATGGCAGCGCGGTGCGACTTACTGCTATCCTCACCGACGCGCCTTTGGATTGTGCGGTTCCCATCACCGCCTCCCGCTGCGGAGGCTGCCAGGCCTGCAGGAATATCTGCCCCGCCGGGGCGATTTCTGGGGAGTTGTGGACGCCCCAACGGGACAGGGACAGCTTTTACAACCTTACCGCCTGCCGGGAAACCGCCCGCGCGCTGGCGGTGGAAAGCATCCAAAAGGTGACCACCCTGTGCCTAAGATGCGTCGCGGCCTGCCCTTATACAGCGCGTTATCTCAAGAGGGCTGCCCAGGAAAGCCTTTGAGCTTTTCTGTTTTGAAATAACCGCCAGAATATGGTGCGCCAGGGCAGCATTGCCCTGGCGCATTTGCAAATGGGAAATAATGTGGAGGTTGCTCCACGTTACAGCCCCCTGCAACCACAGGATTGCAGGGGGCGTTTTTTGAGCCTGACAGCGCTTTGGCTAGAACAGCCGGTATCCCGCGTCCTCCAGCAGCGCCTTGATTTCAAACACATGCTGCCGGTCCCGGGTTTCCAGCTCCACGCTCACAGCGGAGGAGCCCACGCCCATATCCGGCCGCATGCGGTTGTGCTGCACGGATACGATGTTTGCGCCTGTAGAAGAGATGCAGGAAAGAAAACGAACCAGCTGGCCTGGCTTATCGGTGAGCTCCGTGTCGATGATGGCCTTGCGCCCCGCCCGGATCAAGCCCTTGTCAATGATGCGGGAAACCATGGTCACATCAATGTTGCCCCCGGAGAGTATGGCAAGGGTAGCCCGGTCCGGCAACAGGGGCAGCTTGCCTGCCATGACGGCGGCCACGCCGGCCGCCCCCGCCCCTTCGCTGACAATCTTGCTCTTTTCCAGCAGATGCAGGATGGCCTTGGCAATGTCGTCGTCGTCCACAGTGAGCACGCCGTCCAGGTATTCCTGGCAGTATTGAAAGGTAAGCTCCCCCGGGGTTTTCACGGCGATGCCGTCCGCAATGGTAGCAGCGGAGGCCAGCGTCACAATGCGATGGGCCTTCAACGATGCCTGCATGGAAGCCGCTGTGGCAGGCTCCACCCCATACACCTTCACAGTTGGGTCAATGCTCTTAATGGCCAACGCCACTCCTGCAGCCAGGCCGCCGCCGCCCAACGGCACCAGCACCTGCCCTACGCTGGGCAAATCCTCCAGAACCTCCAGCCCCAGGGTGCCCTGGCCTGCAATCACCCGCTCATCGTTAAACGGGTGAATAAAGGTTGCGCCGGTGCGTTCCACCAGCTCCAGCGCATGGGCGCAGGCGTCGTCATACGTTTCGCCAAAGAGCACCACTTTGGCCCCGTAATGCTCCGTAGCCGCAATTTTCGAAAGCGGCGCGCCTGCAGGCATCACAATGGTGCAATGTAAGCCCAGCTCCCGGGCCGCCCGGGCCACGCCCTGGGCATGGTTTCCCGCGGAGGCTGCCAGCACCCCCGCCCTCTTTTGCTCGTCAGAAAGCTGCAAAATGCAGTTGGCTGCGCCCCGTACTTTAAACGCGCCGGTGGCCTGCAGATTTTCCAGCTTAATGAAAAGCTCCCCGCCGGAAGGCAGGGTCATCTGGGTGATGTCCGTGCGGCGCACATAAGGCGCAATGCGCACTTTGGCGTCCTGAACATCCTTGAGTGTGATGGACATATTCCATCCCTCCTAAATCATGGGGCGGTTACGCCCGTTCTTGTTCCCTATGATAGCTGTTTTTATTCGGCGCTGCAATATCACAAACGCCATAACAATAAAAACATATATGCTGTACAACCCATGTGGAAGCGGGAAAAATAGCATGCAAAAAAACAAAATAAAATTTAGCATTGACAGAACAGCATAAATGGTCTATGATTAACCACAATCACATAGTTTACGTTGCTATGAAGGAGCTTGCAAGGTTGCCCCCTTCGCTACAGAGAGCCGGCGGCTGGTGGAAAGCCGGTACGAAGAAGCCTTTGCTGATCACTCCCGAGCATACCCCCCAAAGGCGGCTTTGCCGCTGAGTAGATGGGTACGGGCGGTCCCGTTACTGGCCAAGGGCTTGTTAGAGCCTTAATGAGTGGATGCTCCTCCCCACACAGGAGTGTCAAGCCGGGTGGTACCGCGTAACAGTTTACGTCCCTGCATGAGAAATCATGCAGGGATTTTTTATTGCCTTTGCAGCACACAAAGGCGGCTGAAACAAAATGTAAAACCAAGGAGGTTTGGGATATGACGGAACAATTGCAGGAAATCGGGATGCGGTTAAGGGCACTGCGGGAAATCATGGGCATGGAGCCGGAGGAAGTGGCGGCCGCCTGCGGGGTGGATGCAGCGACCTATTTGCTTTATGAGGCAGGGAAAAAAGATTTTTCCTTCAGCTTCCTCTACAATGCAGCCAATGTGCTGGGGGTAGACGTGGTGGATATTATGAGCGGCGAATCCCCCAAGCTTTCTACCTGTTCGGTGGTCCGGGCAGGCCGGGGCTTCAAGGTGGAACGCCGGGCCGCTTACTCCTACATGGCCCTGGCCTTTACCTTCCGCAACAAAAAAGCGGAGCCTTTCCACGTAACGGTGTATCCCTCCAACATGCCGGATCTGCACGGCCATGAAGGGCAGGAGTTCCAATACCTGCTCAAAGGGGATGCGGAAATGGTCATCGGGGAAACCACCTTTACCCTGCACACTGGGGATGCGGTGTACTTTGACTCCTCCATCCCCCATGCCCTGCGCTCCCTCAACGATGAACCCGCCGAGTTCATCGCAGTGGTAATCAAATAGGATTTTTTGAGGGCGCTGCCCTGTGGCCCCTTTATCAAGGCCGGCAGCCCCCAATACTCGGCCTGCCGCCTCCAGTGCAGGCCGTAAAGGGGAAAACATGGGTGTTCCCCGGAGGCTGCCGGGGCGGAGCGCCTCGCATGCCCTCACTGGAAAAACAGAAAGGAATACAGGAAAATGGCGTTGCTGGATCGGTTCTGCGAGAACCGGGAATATACTTCCTATCGGGATTTTTACGAAAACTACAGGCTCCATGCGCCGGAAGGCTTTAACTTTGGCTACGATGTGGTAGACGCTCTGGCCGCTGCAACCCCGGGCAAGCGGGCCATGCTGTGGGTGGGGGCGGACGATACCCAGCGGGACTTCAGCTTTGGGGAAATGAAGCGCCTGAGCGACAAGGCCGCCAACGTGTTCACCAACCTGGGCATTGAAAAGGGCGACCGGGTGATGTTGGTGCTCAAGCGGCATTATCAGTACTGGTATGCCCTGGTGGCCCTGCACAAAATCGGCGCGGTGGCCATCCCCGCCACCCATCAGCTGATGAAAAAGGACTATGTGTACCGCTTCAACGCCGCCCAGGTAAAAACCGTGGTGTGCACGGTGGACGACGGGGTGCCCCAGCACATTCTGGACGCACTGCCGGAATGCCCTTCTGTGCGCACCGTGCTGCTGGCCCGGGCGCCCCACGCCAAGGACGTTCCCACCCCCAGGGGCAGCGGTTTTCTGGACTTTGACTGTCTGGTGGACGGTGCGGAGGAATCCTTTACCCCCTCCCAGCCTGCAGGGGGCGCCGACCCCATGCTGATGTACTTCACCTCCGGCACCACAGGCTACCCGAAAATGGTGCTCCATGATTTCTGTTATCCTCTGGGCCACATCCCCACAGCCCGGTATTGGCACCGGGTGCAGCAGGAGGGGCTGCACTTCACCATCTCCGACACTGGCTGGGGCAAAGCCGCCTGGGGCAAAATCTATGGCCAATGGCTGTGTGAGGCGCCGGTGTTTACCTACGACTTTGACCGGTTCCATGCACAAGACATTTTGCAAAAAATCCAGCAATACCGCGTCACCACCTTCTGCGCGCCGCCCACCATGTACCGCTACATCATCAAAGAGCCGCTGGAGCAATACGATTTGAGCAGCCTTGTCTGGGCCACCACTGCTGGGGAAGCGTTAAATCCGGAAGTGGCAGTGCAGTTTGAAAAGCGGGTTGGGCTTGTGATCCATGAAGGCTTTGGGCAGACAGAAACCACGCTGGCGCTTGCCACCTTCTCCTTTATGCCGGTGCGCACAGGCTCCATGGGCAGGCCCACGCCGGGGTTTGACGTGCGCATTTTAAACGGGGACGGGCAGCTTGCCACCATCGGCGAGCCGGGGGAAATCTGCATCAACACCCAAAACGGCAAGCCTGCGGGCATGTTTTTAGGCTACTACCAGGACGAGGCGCTGACCAGGGCCCACTGGCACGACGGCTGGTATCACACCGGGGATATGGCCTGGCGGGACGATGCGGGATACTTCTGGTATGTGGGCCGCACGGACGATGTAATCAAAAGCTCAGGCTACCGCATTGGGCCCTTTGAGGTGGAAAGCGCGTTGATGGAGCACCCCAGCGTGCTGGAGTGCGCGGTCACCGCCGTGCCGGACCCGGACCGGGGCCAGGCGGTAAAGGCCACCATTGTGCTTTCCCCAGGCTATGAAGGGAGCCCGGAGCTGGTCAAAACCCTGCAAAACCATGTAAAAAAGGCCACCGCCCCCTATAAATATCCCCGGATTGTGGAGTTTGTGGACACGCTGCCCAAAACCATCAGCGGCAAAATCAAACGCAAAGAGATCCGGGAGGCTGACCGGGCCAAGTGAGGCCATCCCGTTTCAGGAACCCATGGCGCTTGCCATAACAACGGCCGCCAAAGGGCAGCTTTGCCGGCGCTCATGCAGCACGCCCCCAAGCCTCAGGGCCTGGGGGCGCCCAATATTTTCTGATTTGTGATTGACATTTGGGAAAATATTCGTTATCATGTTATGCAATTCCATAAAACGTCGCTATGAAAGAGCGTGTGGGAAGGCAGAAACTCGTGCAGAGAGCCGGTGGTTGGTGCAAACCGGTACGAGGGGCATTCCCGCCTGTCACTCTTGAGCTTGCCGCAAGAAAGGCGGATGTTCCGCCGAGTAGAAGGGCACGGGTGGTCCCGTTACAGGCCAGGGGCTTGATAGAGCCCTGAAGAGCGGATGCTTCCGCCTGATTGCCGAATTGTTGTAAGGCGTGTGGAAGCGTCAAGCCGGGTGGTACCGCGTAAGATTGATTGCGTCCCTGCAGAAACCGTAACAGGTTTCAGCAGGGTTTTTTTATGTCATCAGAAAAGGAGAATGGGCAATGGCACTATTGAATCGGTTTTGTGAAAACAGGGAATACGCCTCCTATCAGGATTTTTACCAGAACTACAGGCTCATCCCGCCGGAGGGGTTTAACTTTGGCTACGATGTGGTGGACGCCATCGCCGCCGCAACCCCGGGCAAGCGGGCCATGCTATGGGTGGGGGAAGACGGCGCCCAGCGGGACTTTTCCTTTGGCGACATGAAGCGCCTGAGCGACAAGGCTGCTAACGTTTT
The DNA here is from genome assembly GCA_023451115.1 of Bacillota bacterium. Classification (GTDB taxonomy): domain Bacteria; phylum Bacillota; class Clostridia; order Christensenellales; family CAG-138; genus JAEXFV01. The sequence goes on along the minus strand of JAEXFV010000065.1, from coordinate 1,980 downwards.
TCTCAGCCTGGGCATCCGCAAAGGGGACCGGGTGCTGCTGGCGCTCAAGCGGCATTATCAGTACTGGTACGCCCTGGTGGCCCTGCACAAGATCGGCGCGGTGGCCATTCCCGCCACCCATCAGCTGGTAAAAAAAGATTATGCTTACCGGTTCCAGGCAGCCCAGGTAAGCGCGGCCGTCTGCACCCTGGACGACGGCGCCCCGGCCCACATCCTGGCAGCGCTGCCCCAGTGTCCTACTGTGCGGCACCTGTTGGCCGCCCGGCCCCCCCATGGGCAAAGCACGCCCATCCCCCAAGGTTTTTTGGATTTTGACGCCCTGGTGGATGCCGCGGCGGAACGCTTTACCCCTGTGCAAACGGCAGGGGGATCTGACCCTATGCTGATGTATTTTACCTCCGGCACCACAGGCTACCCCAAGATGGTGCTCCATGATTTCTGTTATCCCCTGGGCCACATCCCCACCGCCCGGTATTGGCACCGGGTGCAACGGGAGGGGCTGCACTTCACCATTTCCGACACTGGCTGGGCCAAGGCTGCCTGGGGCAAAATCTATGGCTCCTGGCTGTGTGAAGCGCCTGTTTTCACCTACGATTTTCACCGTTTCCATGCAGCGGACATACTGGAAAAGATGCAGCAATACCGCATCACCACCTTTTGCGCCCCGCCCACCATGTACCGCTACATCATCAAGGAGCCGTTAGAGCAATATGATTTGAGCAGCCTTGCCTGGGCCACCACTGCAGGGGAAGCGTTAAACCCTGAGGTGGCCGCCCAGTTTTACGAAAAAACAGGGCTGACCATTCACGAAGGGTTTGGCCAGTCCGAAACCACGCTGGCGCTGGCCACATTCCCCTTTATGGATGTGCAGCCCGGCTCCATGGGCAGGCCCACGCCGGGGTTTGACGTGTGCATTTTAAACGGGGATGGGGAGCCCGCCACCATTGGCGAGCCGGGAGAAATCTGCATCAATACCCAAGGCGGCAAGCCCGCCGGGCTGTTTTTGGGTTATTATCAGGATCAGGCCCTCACCCAGGCCTGTTGGCATGACGGATGGTATCACACCGGGGACATGGCCTGGCGGGACGGCAAGGGATATTTCTGGTATGTGGGCCGCACGGATGATGTGATCAAAAGCTCAGGCTACCGCATTGGGCCTTTTGAGGTGGAAAGCGCGCTGATGGAGCACCCCAGCGTGCTGGAGTGCGCAGTCACCGCTGTGCCTGACCCTGTGCGGGGCCAGGCGGTAAAAGCCACCATTGTGCTTTCCCCGGGCTATGAAGGGAGCCCGGAGCTGGTTAAAACCCTGCAAAACCATGTAAAGCAGGCCACTGCCCCCTATAAATATCCCCGGATTGTGGAGTTTGTGGATGTGTTGCCGAAAACCTTCAGCGGCAAGGTGATGCGTAAGGCCATCCGGGAGCAGGATCAGGGGAAGCAGCCCGGGGCAGATGAGAGTGTGAGGAAGCCTTTGCCGGTGATTGGGGAAAAGATGGCTTTGTTGGAGGAGGCTGCGCCGCTTTCAACCAATGGCGCCATCAAGGCGGGGGTTTCGTAAGCCTTTGTCAAGGGGAGAGGAGGGGCTCTGCGGGGACACGAACGCCCCAAGGCTACCCCCCATTCCAAACCCTTCCCCCCTACCCTCAGTTCGCAATCGGCGCAAAGCTTCCATTGGACGCTTTGCTAGTTGCTCACTGGGCTTCCGCCTCGCTGTATCCGCCACAGGCGGCGCTTCGGCTCTGCCCCCCCGGGGTAGTTCCAGGGGGGCAGAGCTTATCCGGCCAGCTAGCCTGAAAGCGCAATGCCTCTGTTACGGAACATCCCGTGAAGGCGAAAATGGGCCGAAACAAATAGCAAAGCTTTGCCGTTTCCCATTTTCGCTTATCACACGTTGCTTGCAGCAATCCGCAAAGCGCTTCGCTATACAGCAAAAAGCCCGAAAGCAACGCAGTATTCGCTCAAAAGCCATTGCCTCTATTG
>JAEXFV010000016.1 GCA_023451115.1 Bacillota bacterium | reverse complement strand
ATTGTTATCTGTATGTCAACACCTATCTTGAAAATGATACTCGCCTTTTCTTCTCAATTCGACACATTTATGGCTATCGTTTTCCCCATGTCCTCCGCAATGTTTTTCTTAATATTCGAATTATTTCATAAGATATACTTATATCATTTTCTATTATATTCCTGCATTATGCAATATCAGCCGATTTTCCAGGCTTTGATTGAGTTTTCGATAAATCCCTTGCATCCAGGGTTCGGTGGAAAAATCTGCAGCCTGCTGTATGGGTACCCAGCCCACACGGCTATTTTCATCTGGTTTGACCATTAACGCTTGTCCATCATTGGCTTCTAACAAATAGGTAATATTAAGATGCAAATGCGAAGATACATAGCTGCCGCGCTTCACATGCCCTTCTACGCAGATAATTTCCAGCGAAAGTGGTGTGTGCAATAGCGGTAGCACTTGGACAATACCGGTTTCTTCTCTGGCTTCCCTTAGGGCCACTGCCAATAGATCCGCCTCTCCGTCCGCATGCCCACCTGTCCACGCCCAGCTCCGGTAAATATTATGGTATGCCATCAATACCTTTGTGCGCTGAGGGTTTACAATCCAGGAAGACGCTGTAAAATGGGCCAGAGTGTTTTCCCTGGTCAGCAGATTGGGAAAAGCCTGGATATATTCCATCATCAACTTCTGATCCTGCTCCTCCTGTGCATTACAGGGGACATACGCTTGAATGGTTTCACATAACTGCTTCATTGCCTATTTCCCTATGGGCCGCCTTTTGCCTTCGACAAACCTTACATTTACATTTTTCGTGGTTGTGTTTGCTACTTGTAGGGTATGGCAAAATTACCGTTCTGTCAAGTATCGCCCCTTCGTTGACATGGATGCTCTGACCACGTATAATCTACGGATAAGCAGCCATTCTGCTTATTATAAGGAAGGAGATTTGACGTGATGGACGTTTTTTTAAATAAGCTGGAGCGTAGGCTTAAAGGCGCTTGTATCCATAATCTAATGCTTTATATCGTGTTGGGTATGCTGGCCATCTATTTAATTGATTTTTTGCGGCCTGGCTTAGCACTTTCCTCCCATTTGTATTTGGATATGGGGTTGGTAGCCCAGGGGCAGGTCTGGCGGCTGATCACTTTTATTTTCCTCCCCCCTGCAACCTCTATCTTTTGGCTGGCCTTTTCCCTGTATTTTTACTATTTAATCGGCAGCGCTCTGGAAGGGCAGTGGGGCAGCTTTAAGTTTAACATATTTTATCTAGTGGGCATCCTGGGGAGCATCCTCTCTGCCCTGCTCACTGGCTATGCCTCCAACACCTATTTGAACTTATCGTTATTTTTTGCTTTTGCCATATTGTACCCTGATTTTCAGATGATGTTATTTTTCTTCATCCCAATTAAAATAAAATACCTGGCAATATTGGACGCAGTGCTGTTCCTGTGGCAATTTATCATGGGTGGGTGGAGTGTGCGCATTTCCATTTTGTTCGCTCTGGCCAATGTTGCCCTGTTCTTTTTTGGAGACGCCAAACGGCAGTACCAACAATGGAAACGCCGCCGGGCATTCCAGAAAAATTGGAAATAAGAAATCCCCTGCGCCAGATGCGCAGGGGATTTCTTTTAACCAATGCTTTTAAAGATGGAGTTGGCCAATAAAGCTTCCACCTCATCGTCTGTAAGCTGTTGATGCCAGAACAAGTCGTAAAACGCTTTGGTTTCTTCCAGCATGTCATTTACAAAAGCATCCGGGTACAACAGGCTGCCCATCCATTTCAGCCCCAGCACTTGGCTAATCGCCCCTTGCTCCAACCAGGGGAACGGAGATTGGGGCACTTCAAAAAATGTTCCAAACTGTACTGTCTCCAGTGCATTCCAGCCGGTATCATTTTCAAGCCCTGCATAGGGTCCTCCCTCATTCAGAAAGATCACATCCGGCGCTGCTTTCGCAAGCTGATCTAATGTGACGGTTTTCCCTTCCTCCTGCTCCAATACCGGCACACCCCCCGCGGCCTGAATACTAACGTGAGCACCTGGCGCTACAGTGAGGCCATCGCTGCCGGTTCCCCAATACACCTGTTTGCGTTCATCATCCGGTATGGCAGCAGCCTGTAATTGAAGTTCCAACAATGAAAGCTCCACATACTGTGCCATTTCTTCCGCCTGTTCTTCCTGGCCCAGCAATCCGCCCAAAGTCCGCAGTGTTGCAGGCAGCGCCTCAATGCCACCCTCCAAAAAAACCACCGGCAACCCTTGTTGGGTTTGCAGTAAGTCCATCTCTGCCGCGGTCTCTTCTGTTTGCTCTCCTACGACCAAAAGAGCCTGCGGCGTAGCGCCCCCCTCCTCCGGCTCCAGATCCGGCCCTAAAGCATAAATCAGCTGCCGTGCCGCTTCTCCTTGCGACTGCAAAGTTTGGAGCGTCTCCGGCAACTCTACTTGTCTGCCGCAATCATCCTCAAAGGCTATGGTTTCCAACGTCTCCCCTGGGATTGGTGCCAAGGTATCCTGCGGCTGTACATCTGTATTGGCAGGCGGGATCGATTGACCCGGGGTAGGGCCGCCTGCACAACCTGTTGCTAAAATCATCAGCAAAGCGAGAATAATGGGGGTAACACGTTTCATTTTCCTAATCCTCCTATGGGTTCATTCCATACATGGCCGATTTCATCATTTAACTAGACGAAAAAGCCTGCCCTTTCGTTCCCCTTAAAAGATAAAGAAACCGTGAACAATGCAATTATTCCCTCCTTATTATGAATACAGGAATACTTCCTGTTTTTGGGCAAACAGAAGTGATAATTTTATAATTTGCAGAATGCTGCTGCACCAGAAAAGGGCAATGCCGCCCAACCAGAGGCGGCATTGCAAAAGTATATACTATGGCATTGTATCTTAGGGAACAACAGGGTCACAGCAGCCTTTCAATATATGCACGCAGATCCTTGAGTTCTCTAACCAGGCGATTGGTTTGTCTAAGAAAGTCGGTACAAATGAATACAAAACGGTCTGGCGGACAATTTTCCCGTGTAACGTTGGCTGCCCGGCGGAGCCTGAAGAAAATAAACCCTTCCGATCCCTTACCATAAAAATAGCCTGCTGGATCATATTCAAAATCACTGGATGAGGAATAGGCGAGCCTTATCAGCGTTCCGGCAACTTTATGGATGATGTCATCGCTGGTGTCAGCCTCCATATCCGGTATTATTTTTTCCAGCGCAATAAGTGGTTCCCGTAAAGCATGCAGTTGTTCAAATATAGGAGCGAAGTGAAATGCATCAATACAGTCTTTTTGTATATCCGCCAGAAAGTCTACCATAATCCCTAAAAAACCGCTCATTTTTACCGGCAGATGAGTGCTGTTGGCGATGCGCAATACCAATTCCACATGGAAGCGTGCATCCCGCGTTAACGTATCAGGGTCCACTTTATCCAGCGTATCATAATAGGAATGCCACCAAGGCCCGCCGCCAGGATTGGAAAAATAGACGTTTTCTGGCAGTGGCTCTATTTTTACTGTAATGGGTAATGGTATATCTGCATTATAAAAGGATTGATCTGCAGCACGGCACATGGGAATATAACTTCGCGGCCGGCGCCCGGTGAGTTTTTCAATAATATTGCAGGTCAAATCCATGCCTTCCATCAATGTGGTACGAGGTATCATAACATCACTGTTTTTTGCGCCGCACATATCCAGGTTAATATGCGCTACACAGTTTTGCCGGAGTTCCTCCCGAAAAGTATCGCAGAACCAGGTTGAGCCGCTATACCGCGCGTCAGAATGCCCGGACCACCATGCAATTTTTACACCACGATAAAGCTCTTCCCGATGCAAATAAAGTTGACGCGCCAGTTCCAGCATAATAGAATTAGCAGTTGCGTTATCCGTTGCACCCTCATACCAGGAATCGTAGTGGCCGGATATTAACACATACTTATCGCTCTTTCCGGGAATGGTTGCCACAGGAATACTGCTTCGTCGTACCTCAGTGACCGCATTGCAATCTATCTCCAGCTCTACCGGCCCTTGTTTAAGAAGTGCAAGAAGGTATAATCCGCTATTATGTGTTATTTCCATAGTGGGGAGGAATGCCAGCGAATCTATAGTATCAGGGGTTGCCGTACCCCATATGCTTGCACCCATTAAAAAATGATGCAGGTAGTCCTCTGCACTGGGCCACATGTATAAAATTCCCAAAGCGCCCGAACTTTTAGCACGCTTGGAAAGGGTGACGTCAGATGAGCGCGTGAGAATAAATTTGCCTTTTGCCTCATCAAAGCGATGTTGCTGGGTATTTTCGTTAATGATTGCCCCTTCTTCAGACAAAGGGTCAACCATCAATTCTCCGCAAAGATTTTTACATGCGCCGCTGTAAACGCAGGGCATTGCCGCTAATGTTTCCCCGGTTTGGGGCAAACGAATTACAGATTCTGTGGGCTGGCTGAACATCGCTTCGTAGCTAAGCCGTTCATTAGGAATACCATAACGTTCCAGTTTCTCCAGCAACAAATCCACGGCTTTTTCCGCTGCAGGCGTGCCGGAATAGCGGTAATACTGGCTTAGTTGTGTGACCGTCTCCAGCATCCGCTCTGTGTCAATATCCTGTTGTATGATCCCTATCAATTTTTCCGTATCAGCATTAATCAAATTCATAACTCTCTCCTTATATCAGGGATAGTGAAAACCCCGGCTTTCACCTAATACTCTGTCAAATTCAAAATCCATTGATGTTATGAAATGACTCTTAGTGCTCTACTCAGCCTTATTGCGCTTAAACTCCGCCAAAATAACCTGCAAACATTCTGGTTGCGTAAGCATGTCATAGCAAGCGCCGGCCAGCGTTTTAGCACCATATCCAATGGCGTCGTGTGCGGCTTCTCCTTTTCCTGCATCGATGTATTCCTGGGAGTGGGAGCTGGTTCCATCTGGTACAAAGGCTACCCTGATGCAGGATCCTGGCACCATATACATCACATCTCCCAGATCAGTGGAGCCTGTCTTTTCCCGTGGTGCACTCAGTCGTGGTGCATTGACAAGTGCAGCATTATTCATCAGCAGCTCGTTTAATGTTAAAACCGGCACCTTACCGCGAGTGCGTTTGGTTTCATTGATTTCATAGGTAGTGCCGCTCATCAGCGCAGCGCCTTTTACAATATTCCAAAAACGCGGCATAAGTTCATTCTCAAGATAAGGGGTATGATAGCTTCTGAGTATCACTTGGGCAACCGCCTTGGATGGCACAAGGTTTGCCGGCCCCCCTGCATCCAACACCGTATAATGCATACGAGCGTCATCCTTAATATGCTCACGCATAAATTCAATGCCCTGAAACATCAGCAGCATGGCGTCCAGCGCACTACGTCCGCTTTCCGGTTGAATAGCGGCATGCGCGCTTTTACCATGAAACGTTACATGGTAATTGACACATGCTAGGCAGCGTATATCTGTGCAGGTCGTGGGGCTACCATGCATCATTAAAGCAACGTCTATATCCTGGAAGCAGCCGTTGCGCAGCATGGTTACCTTGCCGCTGGTGGTTTCCTCCGCCGGGGTGCCATATACGATGATACGGCAAGGATGTTCTGCGCAGACAAGTTTTAGAGCTGCTGCTGCGCCAATAATGGCCGGACCCTGCAAATGATGGCCACAGGCATGTCCCAAGTTTTCCAATGCATCATACTCACAAAGCAGACCAAAAGAAGGACCCTCACTGCCAAATTCTCCCCGAAAAGCAGTATCAAGGCCGCCTACCCCCATCTCTACAGAAAATCCCAGCTTTATCAACAGTTCTGCCAGCAACCTCGCAGAGCGGAACTCCCGATTACCTGGCTCCGCATAATCAAATATTTGATCCGCAACAGCAATCAGCGTGGGCATTAACCGGTCTACTTCTGCAAACAGTGTTTCTTTATTCATTGTCATTATCAGCCTCATTCCATTGCCCTAGTGCATGGAGCACCTTAACTGTGAGCTCTATTCCACGGATGTATTCCGATACCGTCATATGCTCGTTGGGAGCATGATTGTTAGAGTCAGGATCAGACCAGCGCACTTGAATTGCTGGCAGACCTAATATTTTTGTCCACAAATAGTCTGGCGCACTGGAAGGGCGACAGGGATAAATGACATGGCTACCATATACTTCTTGCGTCACTTGCGCAATCACCGGCACATATTGGTTCTCCACTGGTGTTTTGGAAGGATAGGTGCCGCCTTTATAGGAAAACTCTACATTGGTATAACCTAACTCAAGGATATATCTTTTCACCTTCTGAAAGATATCATCCGGATCCATTCCCTCCACAAGGCGAATATCAATGGAAGCCGTGGCCTGGCAAGTCACCACGCCTGCGCCTTCACCTGAGTGAATTTGCTTTAGATTAAAAGTGGGCGTAGTATTCAGCTGCACATAATAACCCAGTTCTTTTGGATATCGCGGCATCGTTCCAAATATTTTTTCCATATCCGAATCAATGGGGGGAAGTGCGTGGAGAATCTCCAACTCTTTTTCAGTCGGTGGTACTATGCCATCATAAAACCCTGGAACGTTGACATGATCGCCGGTCTTCAGTTTTCCTAGCAATTCAACAAGCTCCCAAGCGGCACTGGGTAATATGGGCGCATAGCGGGAATGTGCGTCTGTTTTCATCGTAGTCAAAGTCAGCCCTATAGTTATGTTTCCCTTAGCACCCAACGCCACGATAGGGATATTGGCCTCATTCTTAGGGCCATCACTAAAAAACACCAGATCAGCGCTAAACAAATCCTCATGGGCCTTTAAAAATTCTGGCAGGCCTTTGCTGCCGGACTCCTCCGCCCCTTCAAAGAGAAACTTTAGATTAACCGGCAGTTCTCCATATTGTTTCATCAAAAAATCATAGGCCTCCAGGTGGGCCATCAGCGGAGACTTGTTGTCCGCCGAGCCACGAGCATACATTTTTCCATCAATAAAGGTAGGCTCAAAAGGCTCGCTATTCCAGAGGCTGCGGTCCCCCGCAGGCATTACATCATAATGCGCATAGATCAGTACAGTAATTTTTTCAGGGTCGTGGCCTTGCTGAGCAAATATTGCAGGATAAGGCGCTACATCCAGCATAACAGGCTCCAAGCCAATCCCCTTCATTTTAGAAGCAATCTGCTTACAGCACTCTAAAACGCCTTCTCCACTGGCGCTAACACTGGGTTGCGATACTATTTCCGTCCAGTCGCATATCCACTGTTTTTCATTCTGCTTTGCAGCACACTTGAAATCCTGTGCTAGTTTTTCTTTGCTGATTTTCATTTTTACCTCACTGCTATTTCACAAATCCCCCAACCCTAAGTCGGCCGGGGGAAATACTAAACTTATTATTTAGTAGGGAATGCTCTTACGAGCTCCAGTGCGCGGGTAAAGCTGTCTATCACGAAATTCTTTTTATGCATTAACTCTGTAAGAATGTCATAGCTTTCGCAACTGTCCACAGGAGTTTTTACCAGATCGTCAATCATCTGCAAAGCCGGCATAGGCGGCTTTGGTATACCATTGTCGTTCTCATAAAGATTGCCGGTGGTATAATTGAGTGGAACCAATATACGACCAATCTGCATCTGCAGCGTGTTGAATGCATGCACATCCGTGTGGGTATGGCCATAAATCTTGGCTGTTTCCTCCACAAGCTGCTTGGACAGCTCCAGCGGTTCGCTTAGGTCAAAACGGCCCTGCGCATGTTCTATCCAGTATTCCACCAGTGTGTTGAGCTCTAGCGCCGCCTGATGAAAATCCAACGGTATCTCTTCTGCAATAGCCAAACACATAATGAAGGAGATAAATATCTTTGCGTCGCGCAAGAAGAACTCTGGATTCACCTTATCGATCAAGTCAGCTTCGTTATGCCACCACCATCCAAAGTCAAATGCGCCGGAACGGGTTTGCGTAAGCTTGCCCTCGGGGTTATCCGGATGGGGCTGCTTTGAGAAAGAGGAGAATGCGCTGGAAACGCCGGTAATATAATAGGACTGATCGCCGTTTCTTCCACAGCGTCCGCCTTTAAAGTCGATGCCAGTATATGCTTTAATAATATCGATCGCCAGCTGGCGAGCTTCTGGCATGATGATTGAGCGGGTTAAGTCCGTGGCCCCTACGCCTCCAATAATATCGCAGTTGATATTGATGACACAATGTTTGTGCAAATCCATCCAGTAATGGTCGGCATGCCAAGCGGAGCCAGCATACCGGCCATGGGAGTGTCCGGAATAAAACACAATTTTCACATTCCGACGTAGCTCGTCTTTATGTGCAGCAGCAATACGCGCCGCCTCAATCTGGATGCAGTTTGCGGTGCCATTATCCGTAGCACCATAATACCAGGAATCCAGGTGACCAGTGAACATTACATAGTCCTCTGTGGGGTTGCCCGCCTTGACGGTAGCGAACAGGAGAGGTATTTTCCGCCAACCGGTATCCACTACAGTAATGACCTGTGCCTCTACCAGTTGCGCTCTTATAACATCCAGAAGCTGATCGCGAACCGCATCGGTAACAGAAACATAGGGCACATCAGGGATAAGGTCGCGCGTAAATGGAGTGGGGCTCCCCCAGGCGTTGGAGATGATTTTTTCATGGAGGTGCTCGCCTGTGCAGCCGATTACCGCAATTGCCCCGGCTTTCCATGCCTTATGGATTTTATCAAAGCTGGCTGCACCGCTCAAAAGCACGACCTTGCCCCTGCACATTTCAGAAGTAATTTGCTGTATTCCGCCTTCCACGTAAACGAGAGTGCCCCTCACGCCTTCCGGCGGGGTGCTCTTGGCCATTGACGCGGTATGGCAAACATATTCTTTGCCAGCGACCACAAGCTTTCCAGAAACCGGGAGGCTAATATAAGCATCATGAAAAATAAGTTCTGTTTCTGCGCCGGCTTCCTGCATTTGCTTCTCAATATACTGGAATGATTTCAACTCTTCCGCCGTGCCAGACAGCCGCTCCCATTTGCAAATCTCGGCCAAGTCGTGCATCAGGCGTTCTTGGGAGACAGCATAGCTCATATAACGTTCAATCTTGTTCATACCATGAACCCTTTCACCATAACTTTTGGCAATAATTTACAAAGGGGCGCCTCTGTGCCGAAAAAGCATCGGCGCTCCTTTGCAAAATAATATTGTAATTTTCTAAGCTTCAGACAATGTGCTTATTCGTAGCAAATAATTTCACTGCTATAAACATGGATACCATCGCCTCGGGGAATAAAACCTTCAACCCCGGCATTAAGGCCAACAAGGATCTCATCATAGTACAAGGGCAGAACAGGCATTTCTTCTGCAATCAATGCATAAAGCTCTGCATAGATATCCTTGGAGTCATCAATGCTCTGAATAGCCCGGCCACGCATGATTAAATCATCCGCAGTTGCATTCTCCCAGTGTGCCAAATTGGAAGAAGAGGTGGAGTATAACAAATTATACAGGGTGAAACGTGCATCACCAGTTAAGCTATTCATGAAACGAACGCCCATATCGTAATTATCCAATTCATCCGCTTCACGTTTTTGCAACGTAGAGGACTCCATAGTCTCAATATTTACTTGAATGCCAATATCCTCCAAAGATGCTTGGATAATCTGCGCGTATTGCAGCCATACATTGCTGGTATCCAGCCAGATGTTCAGGGAGAAGCCGCCGCCAGGATAGCCAGCCTCAGCCAGCAATTCTTTCGCCTTTTCTACGTTTTGTGTGCGCACTTCAGGCTCTTGATAGCCTACATTACTGCTGCTCAGCACGCTATAAGCGGGGGTACCATATCCATAGAGAACCGCATCAATGAGTTCTTCTTTATTGATGGCGAGCTCAATGGCCTGACGGACCAGCTTATTGCCAATGGGGCCGGTGGACTTGTTGTTAAAGTTAATCAGATAGCACTTGGTACCTTCCGTGGTAGCCATTTTCAGGTTGCTGTTGTCCTCGATTCTGGCAACGTCATTGGGCAGTACTTCATAAGCAATATCAACGTCACCGGTTTCCAGCAGTATCGTACGTTGGGTTGCTTCCGTCACGATCTTAAAGTCCAGGTATTTGGTCTTGGGGGCGCCACGCCAGCATTCGTCAAAGGCTTCCATCTGGGCGCCTTCACCGGAAGTATATTTCACCAGCTTATAACGACCGGTACCAATAGGATTTGATGCGAAATTATCAGGATCCACTTCGCAGGAGGCTTTGCTCACAATAGAGAAAGGCGTAATGGTAAGAGCCGCCAGCATGGGGCCATAGGGTTCATACGTATTAACGATAACCGTATATTCATCCACAACTTCCACAGACTCCATCCAGGTTGCGTTGTAGCCTACCTGAGGGGATGCAATACAGCGGTCAAAAGAATATTTTACGTCTTCAGCGGTCATTGTATTGCCATCGTGGAATTTAACGTCTTCCCGAAGATGAAACTGCATCGAGGTGTCGCTAAGCTGTTCCCAGGAGGTCGCCAGGCATGGAACGATCTCAGAGCCAATACCCTGGGCAGGATCCCACTCTACCAGAGTATCAAATATTTGCTGGGAAATGATGCAAGCGCGCATTTCCTTCCCAACATGCGGGTCGATAGACGTAACATCATAGGCAAGGGCAATATTGAGCGTATCCTTGTAAGTTCCTTCGTTGGCTTCCCCACCGCTCTGTTCGGGAGCTTGCGCAGATGTACCGGGCTCGGTAGTATTCGGAGCATCGGTTTTCGCACAGCCTACAAACAATGTAAACACCATTGCGACTGCTAAGAGAATAGCGGCAAACTTTTTCATTGATTTTCTCCTTTTCTTGATTGATTATTTGACATCTGCGAACAGATGGCAAGCAACATAATGGTTGGGTTCGATCTCCTTAACCGGCGTATCGATATTTGCACATTTTTCTGTTGCATAAGGGCAGCGCTTTGCAAAACGGCAGCCCGGTTGTGGATTGATGGGGCTAGTGAGCTCTCCCTTAAGGAGAATGCGCTCCACCTTAAAGTTTGGATCCGGCACAGGGATAGCAGATAGCAGTGCTTTGGTATAGGGATGGCTTGGTTTCTGGAATAGTTGCGCTGTCGGCGCTTTTTCAATCAGCTGCCCCAGATACATTACCACAATATCATCCGAAAGGTGTTTGACCACGCTTAGGTTATGGGTAATAAACAGGTAAGTCAGCCCCAGTTCTTCCTGCAGGTCCTGCATCAAATTCAAAATCTGCGCCTGTATGGAAACATCCAGCGCGGAAACCGGCTCATCACATACCACAAACTTGGGATCCAGCGCCAGTGCACGGGCAATGCCAATACGCTGCCGGCGGCCACCATCGAGTTCATGTGGGTAGGTGTTAATCAGTCGAGAAGCAAGCCCTACAAGATCCATCATGCGATGCACAACAGTGTTAATCTTTTTATCTCCCGCCTTATACATTCCCTGAATAATCAGCGGCTCACTGATGGCTTGTCCAACTGTTATGCGTGGGTTTAGGGAGGCAAAAGGATCCTGGAAGATTATCTGCATATCCTTGCGCAATGCTTTCATCCCTTTATGATCCCGCTTAAGGATGTTTTCCCCACGGAAAAACACATTGCCACTGGTGGGCTCGTGCAGCCTGAGTATGGCTCGGCCAAGGGTAGACTTGCCACAGCCGGATTCGCCAACTACGCCCAGCGTTCGTCCCTCATCTATCGTAAAGGAAACATCATCTACAGCATGCAGAATGCCGCGCGGTGTATTAAAATACTTTTTAAGGTGTTCAACCTTGAGGATTTCTTTTTCCTGGCTCACGCTTTACCCTCCTTTTCCAACAGAAAACAGCGGACGCTGTGTTGATTTCCGCAGTCTATCAACTCAGGCTTTTCCGTGCGGCAGCGCTCTGTGGCATGCTTACATCTGGGGCTAAAAGCGCATCCGGCAGGAAGATTAGCTGGATCCGGCATCAGCCCTTCGATAGGGGAAAGCCTACGAACGGTTTCCGCCATGTTGGGGATGGACCCCAAAAGGCCTGTGGTATAAGGATGGGCATGGATCATAAATACGTCTTGTAACGTTCCATACTCTATCACTTCACCAGCGTACATAATTGCCACATAGTCGCAATTTTGTGCAACAATGCCCAAATCGTGTGTGATCAATATCATGGCTGTGTTGTTCTGCCTTTTCAAATTCTGCATCATTTCCAACACTTGCGCCTGAATGGTAACATCCAGCGCAGTGGTAGGCTCATCCGCTATTAACAGTTTGGGATTGCAAGCCAACGCAATGGCGATAATCACGCGCTGCTTCATGCCACCGGAAAACTGGTGCGGGTATTCAGGATAGCGTTCGCCAGGAATGCCTACCATCTCCAGCATTTCAATGGCGGCTTTCTTGGCTTCATCACTATTGCATTGGCGATGTACCCGGATAACTTCCGCAATCTGATCGCCTATTGTCATAACAGGATTTAGAGACGTCATGGGATCCTGGAATATCATGGATATCTGGCTGCCGCGCACATCGCGCACTTCCTTATCATCCATTTTCAGCAAATCCTGGCCATTGAAAAGAATTTCCCCGCTGACGATCTTCCCTGGCGGGCAGGGCGTTAAGCGCATAATTCCTTTCGCCAGCGTAGTCTTCCCAGCGCCAGTCTCTCCTACCAGCCCTAGTGTTTCACCTTCCTGCACGTTCAGGGAAACGCCGTTGAGGGCTTTGATCAGTCCATCGTCCGTTTGAAATTGAATTGCAAGATTATTAATTTCCAGTAAATTATTGGCCATCATCTATGCACCCCATTAGCGTTTTTGTTTTGGGTCGAGAGCGTCGCGGAGTCCATCGCCAAACAGATTGAGCGATAAAACAGCGGTTGTAATTGCTAAACCAGGGAAAACGGTAATATGCCATGCATCACGCATAAAAGATTTGGCAGAGTTAAGCATAGCACCCCATTCAGGAGTCGGTGCTGCTACGCCCAACCCCAGGTAAGACAGTCCGGCAATGCCCAATATGCATTGTGCAACACTCAACGTAGCCTGTACGATAACAGCGGAAGCGGCATTGGGTAATATACAATGAAGGATGATATACCAATCTGATGCACCTTCGGCGCGGGCAGCTTCTATAAACTCCCGATCCTTAACCGTCATAACGGAGGCACGCACCACACGAGCCATGCTAGGTATTCGTGGTATTGTCATGGCAATTAGCAAATTGGGTATGCTTGCGCCAAGGGCGGCGACTATGGCAATGGCAAACAACATATATGGAATAGCAAGCAGAACGTCCATACAGCGCATGATGACATTGTCCATTTTCCCGCCGTAATATCCCGATATCGCACCCAGAGCACCGCCTATCAAAGTTGCCATAGCCACTGTAGAAATGCCCATAAACAAGGAATACCGTGCGCCCCAAAGCACGCGTAAGAACACGCTACGGCCAAACTCATCCCTGCCAAACAAGTCCATAACGCTGGATAGCGAGGGGCCTTGCAACTTTAGGCTCAGATCCTGATCGGTAACATACGCTTTATAAATCTCATTGCCCGTTGCAATATCTAACACTGCCGTAACAATGGAAATCAGCAACAGTATCGCCAGCACACATAGCGCAGCGACGGCCATTCGATTTTTACGGAACCTACGGACAATTTCCTGCCACAGGGTGCGTCCACTGCCATCCTCAATGGTAGAGGCTGCATTATTCAGATACTTGACGTCCTTCTTACTCAAGTGTATTCTCCTTCCTATTTGGAATACTGGGACTTGATCCGGGGATCAACAAAGGCGTACAGCAGATCAACCAGCAGATTGACTATGGAGAACAATACAGCAATAACGACAACACAGCCCAGTACTACCGGTGTATCCCGATTGGTGATCGAATCCACTACATATTTGCCTAACCCTGGCCAGGAAAATACATTTTCTGTAATGACCGATCCCCCCAGCAGCACTCCAAACTGTAGTCCAATAACAGTAATAATAGGGATCAGGGCATTTTTGAGCATATGCCGAAACGTAACAATTTTCTCAGAAACGCCTTTGGACCGTGCAGTATCCACGTAATCCTGCTTGATAACCTCCAGCATGGAGGAGCGCGTCTGCCTGGTTATCATGGCGCAAGTATTTGTGCTTACGGTCAATGCCGGCAGCAACAGACTTTTAAGCAGGTCAGGGAAAGTCTTTCCCATGCCTGCCGCCGGCAACCAGGACAGCTTAACGGCAAACAACAATACACACATCAAACCAAGCCAAAATCCTGGCGTTGCCGCACAGATCAGCGCACTAAAAGTGGCAACGTTATCAAATATGCTATACTGCTTCTTGGCGGATATAATGCCTGCGGGGATTCCTATAATAATTGCCAGAAATACTGCTGCGCTGGCAAGGATAATCGTATTCGGTAATTTTTCGAATATTTGATCTTTAACGGGAAGTCCGTTGCGGTAGGAAACACCCATATCACCCTTGAGCAAATCACGAAGGTAGTTTACAAACTGCACAATCAAGGGCTTGTCCAACCCCAAAGTTTCACGCAACGCCTCTTTTTCTTCCAGAGTGGCCTCGGAGCCCAATATGACTTCTGCAGCATCGGTAGGCGTGAGGCTCATAATGAAGAATACAACAAAGATAACGCCCAACAAAACCGGCAGCATCATCAAAATACGCTTAATGATATACTTATACATTTGTCCTCCTTTATTCCGGCAGCACTCTTCATTTTTTCAATGTCTATTGCTTGTTGCTGTTTAAACTTTGGTTTTGCCTGTTTTGGAATGTTTCGTATTCAGTCAATACTTGTTCCAATTGTTTCTATTATATCATTGTCCCACATATAATAAAATTAGCTGAATTTCAATAAAAAAAATAACAAAGGAAAATATGATTGCATTTTTAAAAAGCAATTCATGTTATACACTTAAAAGTTCTCTAGCAAATACTTCTGCAAAGGTAATAATTGCAGTGGGAGCCAAAGAAAAAAGATAGTGTCAATAGTTTTTCGCAAATTTAATTTCTGCCGTTCAGCAGCTGTCAGTTAACCAGCTATGATATCAGACAGCAGGTCATCCTCTAGTTTGGAAAGATGTTCCATATTCATGTAGCGCCTG
>JAEXFV010000195.1 GCA_023451115.1 Bacillota bacterium | reverse complement strand
CCACCCTATTGGGCTGGTGTTGCGGCCTGCGGCGGCTATCTTGGCGTATGCGCCTGTTACCGGGCATGGCGGGGCAAGATCCGCTCCGGAGATAAGCTGCTGCTACTGGGATTAACCCAGTTGCTGTTGTTGCCGGTGTTCTTTTCCGGCAGCCTGGATGGCTGGATGCAGGGGCTGGCGGGCCTGGGCCTGAGCCTACTGCTTTGCGGGCTGTTTTCCAAAGCCTTATGCACCCTTCGGCGGGTACGTGTCAGGCGCGTGCTTACAGATGAAGAACAGCTTTGCCTTTGCCTGCTGCTGGGAGCGCTGGCGCTTGGCATGGGGGACATGGCCATCGGTGAATTTTCCCTGAGCGTGGTAGCTGTGTGCCTGGTTTCCCTCTTTGCAGCCTATGCCAAAGGCATGCAGGGGGTGGCTGCGGCGGTGGCCCTTGGCGGCATGCTGGTGTTAGGAGGGAAAGCGCAGACATTGTTTGTGGCAAACCTGGCGGTTTGCACTTTGGCTGCGGCAGTTTGCCGCAGTATGGGCACCTGGGGGGTAACGGCCGCATTCGGCATTTGCAGCATTGTAATCAGCGCCTACGTAGATGGCGTTGGCAGACACGTAGGGTTGTGGAATCTGGCGCCTGCTGCAGCGCTTTTTCTGTTGATTTCCAAGCCGTCCATGTTAGCGCTGTGCGCTGCGGTGGACAATGCCGCACGAGATGAGCGGCGGGGCAGAGAGGCTTTTTCCCATTTGCGGCGCAGGACGGCGGAAAAGCTGAAGAAAACCGCTTTGGCAGTGGAGCAGGTGGCGGGGTTGTTCCCCCAGGAACAAGCGGTTTGCTATGATCCCCAGGCCGAGGGGCGTTATATGTCTCAGGCAGCAGGGCACATTTGCCAGGATTGCAGCAACCGCGCCGCCTGCTGGCGCGAGCCGCAGGAAGCGGCGGAGGCCCTTTTTGCCATGCTGCCATCCCATGCAAAAGGCGTGCGGCCCAGGCCGCCGGCCCCGTTAGACCCCAGCTGCCGCCGCACCAGCGCCTTGTGCGCCGCTGCAGCCCAGGCCCAAACCCAATACCGGCAATGGACAGTCCAAAAAGAAAAAGCGCAAGCGCAGCAAGCCTTTGCCCGCCGGCAGCTCAAGCAGGTTGGGGGCAGTCTCAATGTATTGGCCTCACGGGTACAACAGGATGTGTGGCAAAACGAGGCGCTGGAAAACGCCATCCAGCAAGAATTGGAACAGGCTGGCCTAAAAGCAAAAACCGCAGCGGTCATCCAGCGGGGGAATGAAGTGATCGTAGAATTGCGCTTGGGGCCCCGGGCGCAAAAGCAAGCCCAGCGTGCAGTAGATTGCGCCTCCAAAGCCCTTGGAAAGCCTCTGCGCCTGTTGCGCAGCCGGGAGGAAGCGAAAGGGTTGTATTTGGAACTGGAGTTGGCGCGCCCGCTTCATGCCCGTATGGGCGGCGCCACTTTACCCGCAGGCGGGCGGGGGGAAAGCGGCGACAGCATGGGGCAACGGGAATTGGAAGGGGGAAAATTTCTGTGTGTACTCAGCGATGGTATGGGTACCGGCAAACGGGCTGGCGAGGAAAGCCGCGGTACTGTCAATATGTTGCTGGATCTGATGGAAACGGGTTTTCCCCGGGACAGGGCACTGGAATGTGTGAACCGTTTGCGGCTGTCCAGCGCTGGGGAACAGGGGGATGAAATGTACGCAACCGTAGACGCCCTGCGGCTGGATTTGGAAACCGGCGAAGGGGAGTTTATCAAATGCGGCGCGCCGCCCAGCTTTGTGCTGCGGGAGGGGCGGGTGCATACCGTATACGCGGAAGCCCTGCCTGCAGGCATTGTAGAGGAAGCTGTGCCCGCGGTGCATAAAGCGGTATTGCGGCGCAACGATGTGGTGGTGCTGCTCACCGACGGCGCGCTGGATGCCCTGGGCCAGGATACGGCAGATGAAATCCGCATCAACGTAGGCGGAGCAAATACCCCTCAGGATGCAGCGGAGGCTTTGCTCTGTGCAGCGCGGGCGCGCAACGATTATGATGATATGAGCGTGGCAGTGGTGCGGTTAGAGTAAGGGCGCTGCAAAACCTTGTGCAGGGAAATAGTCCCATCAGATCTGCAAAACAGCAGGCAAAAGGCCGCCTCTTTTTCATTAAGAGGCGGCCTTTCTTATTTTTTATTCGTTTTGTTTTGAAATGTACGATGGTTTTTGTTCCGGCCCCCGGAAACCCTGGCCTTGTGGGTGCATGTGAAGCGAACATCCGGCAGAATGCCGCTGGCGCTTTGCATCACAGCAACCAGTCGCTACCTTTGCAGCCGTTTTACCCGCTGCGCTACCGCCTTGCCCGTAGCAGTGGCCGCCACGCCGCCCAAGGCCGTTTCCTTTAATTCCGGCGCCATGGCCCGGCCCACGCTTCCCATAGCGGATACCACTTCGTCAAAGGGGATTAGGCTGGTAACCCCGCAAAGCGCCAAGTCCGCGCAAAGCATAGCGTTAGCAGCCCCCAGAGCGTTGCGTTTGATGCAAGGGCATTCCACCAGCCCTGCCACCGGGTCGCACACCAGGCCCATTACGTTTTTCAGCGCCATAGCCGCCGCATCCAGAGACATTTCCGGCGTACCGCCCTTTAAAAAGGTCAATGCGGCGGCAGCCATGGCCGCCCCTGTTCCGGTTTCCGCCTGGCATCCTCCATCCGCTCCGGCGATGGTAGCGCGAAGGGCAATGAGCATACCCACCGCCCCCGCTACAAACAGCGCGTCCAACAGCTGCTCCTCCTCCCAGCCTTCCCGCCCGGCAAACCCCAGCAACACCCCCGGCAAAATGCCGGAAGCCCCCGCTGTGGGCGCGGCTACGATACGGCCCATAGAAGCATTCACCTCCACCACCACCATAGCGGAGGCTACGGCAGCGGCCGCATCCTGCCCCAAAAAGGGAGACAACAGGCTGTATTCCCGCAGTTTAGCCCCATCCCCGCCGGAAAGGCCGCTGATGGAGCGGCTTTGGCCGGACAGGCCCTTGGCGATGCTTTCCTGCATGACGCCAAGATTTTTTGCCATCTCCTCCCGCAACGCCGCCCGGGGCCGTTCTGAGAGATATTCTTCCCGCAGCTGCATCAGCTCTGCTATGGAACTATTTTGTTCGCTGCAAAGAGCCAATAACTGGCTCCCGGTTTCAAAATCGATTTTCTGCATGGTCCCCTCCTACACGGAAAATACCTTATTGATTTCCTGGGACAGGCCAATCAGCAAGTCCTTCACCCTGTCCTCCACCCTTTGGTCGGTTTCAATGGTCATGTAAGCGTCCGCCCCTTTCCCATGGCGGAACACCCGCATAAATGCAATGTTGATATGGTGCTGGGCCAGCACATGCGTCACCACTGCCACCACCCCGGGCACATCCTGATGTTGAACGATAATGGTGGGATACTCGCCGGTAAGTTCCACATCCAGGCCATTGATCTCCACAATGCGGATATTGCCCCCGCCAATGGATTGGCCCACTACTTCCGTAACGCCTCCATCGCTGCCGGTGATGCGGATGCGGGCAGTATTGGGGTGTGCCGCCGGTTCATCGGAATACCCCACTTCCACCTGCAGCCCCTCTGCCTGGGCTACCTGATACGCCTGCGCGATACGGGGGTCATCCGTCTCCATGCCCAGCACGCCGCCAATCAGCGCCTTATCCGTTCCATGCCCCCTGCCGGTCTGAGCAAACGACCCATAGAGGACAAAGTCCGCCTTTTGCACATCGCACCCGGCGATATGCCGCGCCATATGGCCAAGCCGGCAGGCCCCCGCCGTATGGGAACTGGAAGGCCCCGTCATCCGGGGGCCGATAATGTCGAACACACTATAATTTGCCATGTTACTTCCTCCACATTGGGGCCTTGCAAGGGTAGTCACCCGCATTTCCCTCCACACACTATAGCATGCCTCCCGCAAAAAGGGAAGCCAAGGAACCCGGCGAGGCTCTGCCGGGTCAGGGCTTCCTCTCATGCAGCAACGGCTATTTCTCAAATACTGTTTGCGCATACTCCCGCATACAGCCAACCAACCGCAGCAGGGCATTGCATACCAGTTCACAATTATCCAACTCAAATCCCTGCAAAATGGCTTTGCACTCTTCTTTGCCCTGTTTCGTGCCCAAAATACCTTGATAATCCCCAAAAAACACCGCATAGCAGCCCAAAAGAGGATCTACCATGCGGGCAAAGGCAACATTGCCGCAGTGATCCGCAAAGGCGTTGATCACCTCCGCCTGTAATGCCGCAGCATGCACCGTGCCGGTTTCTCTGCAGGCGAGCGCCGCATCACAAGCTGCCTTGATCCCTTGATAAGCCTGGCGTTTATTGTAACGAAAACAAAATTGTGCGGAGGTGATCATGTTCACTTCCATCAGGTCCATCAAATCCATCACCTTTTTTTCGTCCATAGAGATCACCGTCATGCGGGAGTTTTTCCCCAGCTCTACAAAACCGTACCGGTATAAGAGCGACAAGGCATCTCTTACTGGTGTAGAGCTTACGTTGTATTCCTCCTGGAGTTTCCTCACCACCAGCCGGTCGCCGGATTTTATGTTTTTGCTGCGAATGCGCCGCACCAGGTCTTCAAAGATTTGCTTGCTCAGGTTTTCTTTTCTCAATTGTGTAGGCACTGGGCTATTCCGCCTTTCCTTACTAAGTTCTAGCTGCTCAGGCTATCGTTTCAAGCACTGTTTCAATGCCTTTACCATGTCCAGCAAGTAAAGTTGCTCGTCCTCCGAAAGGTCTTTCGCAACCTCATAAAGCTCTGCCAGGATTTTCGCGCTTTGCGCGGCGTTGCCCATATCTTCCATGTCCCCCTCTCCGCGCAGCAGCCATTCCTTGTCAATATTCAATGTCTGGCAAACCGCGTTGATTACAATGGTCTGGGGCTCTGTTTTGTTCTTCTCCAGGTTATAAATAACGCCCCGGGAAACCCCTATGGCTTCAGCCAGGGAATCCTGGGTATACCCTCTTTTTTTTCTAGCATAATTTAATCTTTCACCCAAAGTGCGCATCGTTACCACCTCATTTACATTATATCTTTTTAAATGCATTGTCAATGATTTTTTTCATTGACAATGCAAAAATATTCGAATTTATCGCATTGAAAACGCTAAATTTGTATGATATAATGCATTGTAAAAGCAGGATAAAGGAGGTGGATATATTGAGCATGCATCCCATCCCGCAATCAGCTGGTACTATTTTAGATCAAATCATCAATGTTACAACTATGCTTCCCATTGAGCATCAAAACACAATTTTGCTTTTAGCCAAAGCAATGGTTTTTACCCGTAACCAATATCTCAAGCAGCAATTCACAAGCGACCCGAATAAAGCCATTCATCATTCCGCTTGATAATATTTTGGGCATACCTCATATCATACAGGACAGTTTTGAAATACTTAGCCAGGGCTTTCGGCAGCAATAATATCTTTTTTGATGCATCATGCATTATTTATAAAACAGGAGGTTGGTCATGAAGGCTACAATTCTAAAAAACTGCAGGCTGGTAAAAGAGGTTTCCGGCGGTTTTGCCCATGAGTATGCAGACGTATCCTTTGCCGGCAATAAAATTACCGCCATGGAAAAAGCCAATACCATCCCTGCCCAACCCCAGGACACCGTGGTAGACTGTACGGGCAAAACCCTTTTGCCCGGCTTATATGACATTCACCAGCACAGCGACGCCATCAGCGTAAATTTCCTGGATAACTGGAAGATCCGCAGCCCCTTTGATTTTGTCAACGCTTCCTGCCTATGGAGCAAGCGGCTGCTGCGCATGGGGTACACCACGCTGCGCTGCATGGGTTCTCCAGACCGGCTTGGCGTCAAGGTAAAAAAAGTCATTGCGTCCGGCGTATTTAACGGCCCCCGCCTGTTCGCCTGCGGGAACGGCATTGCCGGCACAGGCAAAAGCAGTATGAACAACAACCCTGGCGCCGATGGCCCACAGGAATGGATGAAAGCCGCCCGTCAGGAAATTGCCAACGACGCGGACTTTATCAAAATATTTGTTTCTGGCAGCGTAATGTCCACCATGGGACACCCAGGGCAGTTAGTGGTGACACCGGAAGAAGTTTTTGCCGCAGTACAGGCCGCTACAGCCCGCGGGGTATATGCCGCAGCGCATGCGCACAGCGCACAAAGCATTGAAACCTGCCTGGATGCAGGGGTGCGCACCATTGAACACGCAACCTGGTGCAATAAGGAATTGCGCAAACGCATTAAAGACAACAATGACAAGCATTTTATCGTGCCTACGCTGGCGGTGATGCAATGGTGCGCAGACATTGCAAACACAGATAATCCAGAGTTGCTGTATTTAGCTGAACGGGCAGCCCTGGTTATCAACTCCGCTAAGGAAAGTATCGCCGGCGCTTACCAGGACGGTATCATCCTGGGTTGGGGAACCGACCTGGATATCGAATCCCTGGAAAAAGAGCCGGGCCAGGAATTCCGTCTCCGCAAGGAATGGTGCGGCATGAGCAACGTCCACATGATTCAGCAGGCTACCATGCACAGTGCCCACATCATGGGGCTGGGAGACGTAAGCGGCCAGATCAAAGTAGGTTATGAGGCGGATTTGGTATTGTTTGACGGTAAGCCCGACGAAGATATTTCCATTTTCAATCAACTCCCCATTGTTTATAAGCAGGGAAAGCTGGTAACCGACTAATTCCATTTGAGCAGCCCAGGCGCCAGGCGGCGTGGTAAAGGGTTAACGCTTTATTATAACCGGCAAAAAACAGCCTAATATTTCCCAGTCGATGCCGTTATTCGGCGTTTGGCTTGTTTCTTATACCCATTTTTCCTTAACGGCGCCGGCGCTCAAAGCAAACACTGGTAAGGGGGTGTATTCTGTCATCTTTATTTCCTGAATTCACGGTTTCCCTGATGGAAGTCCATCACGGGCCCCAAAGCCTTAGCGGGCCCCACCAAATCAAAATTGTTTGGAGGCAATTGCAATGGAAACAAACAAAAAGAAAAACGGATTTTTAGCGCCTGGCATGCTGATGAAGTATTGGCTCACCTTTTTCGCAACCCTATCCAATACTTCCTTCCTGATTACGCAGTTAAGTCAAAACTTTTACGTACAATTCCAGGAAATCTTCCAACTCACCAACACCCAGATTGGTTTTCTGGAGGGGATCGGCAGCATCGGTGGATTTATCGGCGGCTTTATCGGCGGCTTTTTTGCAGACCGCTTTAGCCCCCGCAAGCTGGTTTCCGTGGGATGTTTTGTAGCTTGTGCGGCCGCTATCGTCGAGTCTATCACCCACAGCTATTTTATACTCATTCTGGTTTACATCAGCCTTTCCTTCTCCGCCAACGTCCTGCTGATGACCCCTTATTTCAAGCTGTTAAAGCTGCTGGGCACGGACGAAGAACAGGGCAAAATCATGACCTTCTCGGAAACCGCCTATGCCATCGTCACTTTAATCATCAACTATGGCTTCCTGGGCGCAATTTCCGCTTTGAACCTGAGTTTCCAGACCTCTTTGCTGTGCATTGGCGTTGTGTGCGGGCTGGTAGGCGTTGGTACCTGGATATTCTTCCGTGCGCCTGGCCTCACTGCTGAGGAAAAGCGCCTTGCCCAGGCTAAGCTGGATCGCAAGTCCGCCAAGGCGTCTGTCCAAAGCGCAACGAAAAAATCCAGCGGCGGTTTTGCAGAGTTTATTACCGTATTGAAAATGCCTGTATTGTGGCTTAACGTACTGGCCACGATGACGATGACCCTGTTTAACCAGCTGATTTTCGTTTACATGAACCCCTTCCTGGTCAATGTTTTGGCCGTATCCGCCAGCGTTGCATCCTTGTTGGTCATCACCATTAAAAACGGATTACGTATTGTAGTGAGCCCAATTGGCGGCACCATCCGCGACAAGCTGAACGATTCTACGGTAGTGCTAAAATACACCTGCATCGCACTGGCAGCGGTATTCCTGCTTCTGGCGCTGTTCGGCTTTGGCTCCCTGTATGTATATCTGGCGCTGGTTGTGCTGGCCGGGTGCTGCATCTTTACCGTAACGGGCCTGCAATATACTCTTATTGCCGACGCCAACGTTCCTCTCAAGTATAGCGGGCGGCTCTGGGGTATCGTATTCGGCATGAACACCCTTACCACCTTGTTCCGCGGTACAGTATGCGGCAGCATTCTGGATGGCATGGGTACCAGCGGCTATCGGGTAATCTTTATCATCGGCATTATTTCCTGCGTGCTTTGTACTGCATCCGCCATCATACTTCGCAAACTGATTGACAGCAAAAAGGCGTTAGGCAAGACCGTGCAGGCAGAAGTAGACGCCGGTTTGAGCGCCTGATCTGCTATACTGTTAACCAGGGCTAGATACCAAGCCCATTCAATCCCGGTTCTCACTTTGCGCACATTTGCGCAAAATCCATATACTATAAGGAGGACGCACCATGTTAGACCATATTGAGCAACGCATTGTAGAGCTGATCGACCAGCGCGCTGAAGAGATCAAAGCCTTCGGTATGGATATTTATACCCATGCGGAAACCGGCTTTAAAGAATTCCGCACAGCGCAAAAGCTGACAGAGGGCTTGGAAAGCCTGGGACTGCAGCCGGAAACCGGCATTGCGGTGACGGGTGTAAAAGCATATTTGAAAGATCCAAATTCTACCGAGGGGTTAAATATCTGCCTCATGGGTGAAATGGATGCGCTGCCCATGCCGCTGCACCCTGATGCATGGGAAGAAACCGGCGCCGCCCATGCTTGCGGCCATTGTTGCCAGATGACCGGAGTATACGGCGCAGCCATGGCATTGGTAGATCCCGAGGTAAAAGCCGCTATCAACGGCAACGTTACCTTTATCGGAGTTCCCTCCGAGGAATTCAGCTCTGATACGGAATACAAGCTTGGCCTGATCAAAGAGGGCAAGATTGGCTGCTGCGGCGGCAAATCGGAAATGATCCGCCTGGGCGCGTTAAACGATATCGACATTACGGTTGCCCACCACACCTGGAATGTTGATTATGCCATCGTGCTCAACGACAGCGGTAACGGTTTTGTAAACAAATCCGTGCGGTTTATCGGGAAAGCAGCCCACGGCACCCAGGCGCCCAAGGGCATCGACGCCTTTGAGGCGGCGCAGCTGGCCATTTCCGCCATCAACGCAAACCGGGAAACCTTTGATGATAAAGACTGCGTGCGCGTCCACGGCATTATGACAAAGGGCGGCGATGCTTCCAATATCATCGCGGACAACATCACCATGGATTACAGCGTGCGTGCAAAGACCATGCCTGCCATCCGCCAGGCCTCCTACAAGGTGGACCGTTGCCTCAAGGCTGGCGCCATGGCTGTGGGTGCAGGTGTAGAGATTGAAACCATTGCAGGCTATCTTCCCTATGTGCCTTCCAAAAACGTTAACATGCTCAAGTCCGTATTGGATGACCTGTCCAACGGCCGCAAGGTGGATGTAATCGACTCCGCCACCGATCCCATGATCCACTCCGCCGGTTCCACGGACTTAGGCGAACTCTCCTGCATGATGCCGATCGTCCAGTTTGGAACCAACGGCTTCAGCGGGGATGGCCACACTGTAACCTATCGCTGCATCGACCAGGATCTGGCCTATGTGGAAACCGCTAAAATCTATGCCATCTGCGCATACCGCCTGCTCAAAGACAATGCTAAGGCTGCCAACGAGCTGCTGGATGGGTTCAAACCGCTCATTTCCCAGGAAAGTTTCTGCCAGTACCTGGAAGAAATGCAGTCCGTTGAACGGGTTGAGATGACACCTGTTCCTTCTTTTGAGGAAAAAAAATAATTTACCGCAATTGGCAGGGGCATAAAAGCACAACCTTTGATGCGTTTGCCCAATTCCTCCCGGCTCAAAGAGCTGTAGAAGATAACGCCGTAAAGCAAAAGCCGTCCACAAGAGTGGACGGCTTTTGCCTGTTATGATTCCCCGTGTTTTCCGGGCAGCTTCCATTGCCTCAAGTTTTTTATCTATGGTTGCAGCATCGGTTTTCGCTATCTGTTCCAGCAGCAATAAACGCAGGAAATTCCACTATTTTCCGATCATAATGTTTAAAATTTCGGTATCGGTTTGCCGCATTCCCTTTGC
This sequence comes from Bacillota bacterium, assembly GCA_023451115.1. GTDB lineage: Bacteria > Bacillota > Clostridia > Christensenellales > CAG-138 > JAEXFV01. The sequence continues at coordinate 1,856 of JAEXFV010000195.1, read as the reverse complement.
TGCCATGCGGCCCACGCTGGATATGGTAGCCTCCACGTCTTCTTTTACAATGCCCTCGCCATTGCGGAACCCTCTGTCCAACTTTGCCATCTCATACCCTATAAATGCGCTGTTGAGGGCAATGGCGATTTTCGCGGCACAGCTGGATTTTGCCCCATCGCAAACCATGCCGCCTACCGAGGCAATGCAGTTCACTAACGTTTGAGAAATTACCCCCAAATCCGCGCCATCCATAAAAGCGATGCCGCAGGCCGCGCCTGCCGCTGCGCTTACCGCGCCGCAAAATGCAGACAACTTCCCTATGGCGGCCTTCTGATGCACTGCGGTCAGGTTCGCCACACATAATCCGCGCAGCATGGTTTCCCGGGAATATTTTTTCTCTTTTGCATAGAGTGCAACCGGTATGGAAATGGTCATGCCCTGGTTCCCACTGCCGCTGTTAGTCACTACCGGCATAGCGCACCCGTTCATGCGGGCATCGCTGCCTGCAGACGCGGCGGCGCACAGCTTTGCATACAAATCTTTTTCATTCTTCATCAGGGTTTGTCCCACGGCTGCGCCCCACATGTTGGAAAGCCCCTCCTGGGAGATTTCCAGGTTGCACTTGATTTGGCGTTCCAGAACATCTTCCACTTCTGCCAACTCTACGGTATTAGCATATTCTAAAATATCTTTCAGGTTCAGTGCCTGTCTCTGCTTCAGGTTGTCCTTTACCGCGTCCTTTTCCAGTTGATGCAGGACTTCCCCGTTCTTTTTCACAGTACCAAGCTGGGTATGCTCATCCACGATCTCAACTGAAGCGGAATTTTGCCCGGAGAACGCTTCTATAATAATATGAAGGGGATGCGCCGTATTCAACAGATTTACCTTAACAATGCCCTGATTCATGCGCTGAATCAGCTCTTCCCGGTTCTGGTCTGTTACATGGGAGAGCACTTCCATTTTCAAGCTGGCGTCTCCGGCGATTGCGCCAATCAAAACCGCAGCTTCAATGCCCACCATGCCGCCCGTTTGAGGAACAGTAACCGCTTTTACGTTTTTGATGATGTTGCCGGAACAGTATACCTCGAACCGATCGGCGCATTTTCCAAGCAACCGGGTTGTGCATGCAGCGCAATAAGCGATTGCAATTGGTTCGGTGCAACCCAGAGCCATTTGTAATTCATCACGGAGAATACTGGTAAAAGCTTCGTGCTTATCCTTATTTTGTTGAAGCATTACTAACACCTCACGATTTGGTTCCATTTTGACATTTGCAAATTCCAATTTGTTCTATTCTTTATCACACCATTATCCTTATCTTTTAGTTTATATTAATTTCAACTTTTTTCAAGCGCATTCTGCTACATATTTGCCTACTATTGGGACAAAACACAAAGCGTTTTATGTCCTAGTCCTTGCAACCTCCACTTATTATGGAGTATATTCTCGAGAGCAAGGGATTGCCCCAAATCGGTATCGGGCTCCAGCCCTCCATTGCAGGCATAGCAGGCAAAGCCAAGTTGGCGCTTACGATGCGGCGTAACATACTGAGTATAACGCAAGCGCCAGTTATTCAGCAAAAACCGGCTGCAAAATGCAGCGGTTTTTTGCGCTTCATGTATACAATTCCGATGCATTTGGGTATTATGTTGTTAAAAGGAAGTCCCCTAATCCTGAAGGGTTCAGGGGAAAGAAATCCAAAGCGCCAGCTTTGCATGGTACATTATGGAAGTCCCGAAGCCTTAGGGGCTGGGGAGAAGGAGAAATTTCAAATGAAGCGTTTTTCTGCTCTCGTTGTTTCGTTGCTTCTATGTGCATCCCTGTTGGGCTGCACCGAGCCGGCTAACATCCCCCCGTCTTCCCCTACCCCGGAG
>JAEXFV010000188.1 GCA_023451115.1 Bacillota bacterium | reverse complement strand
GACCACCCTTGCGGTTATCAATATTATAAAAGTGCGAAAAACGGGAAATCCGGCATGGATTGCTCTTAGAAATATAAGCTGTGCAGATGCAGCGGCAGCGATACTTTCAATGCAGAGGTCGATGCTCGTCTCCTTTGGAGAAATGAAAGTAGAAACTATAAAGCTGATGAATTTGCTGACTGGCATTGGCGTGTGCCTCGTTGTTTTTGCACTTGGAATTGCGTTAATTCTGAATACAAATAGTGCAACAAAAAATTAGAATCTTAAGTACAAACTATGCCAGATAACAGAAACAGACTGCGTCCAAAGCAGATAAAGTTCTTTGTAAACGACAAAGAATACGACTGAGCTATTCCCAAAAAAGTGGACAATAAAAAGCTCTGAAAAGCGGAATAAAACGGGGAATATCGGGAGATTTCATTGACCAGGCAGCGGGTTGAGCAAGGATACTGGCTTCAAAGGCATTAGGAGAGCGCCAGCCAATACTCGAGTGCGGCCGTACAGAATTGTAGAAGCACTCAATATATGAGAAGATCGCATTTTCTGCCTCACGCCTGGTATGAAAACGGGTCAGATGAACCAGCTCGCACTTCAGACAGCTGAAGAAGTTTTGCCCCTATTCCGGATTTGATGGACAAAAAATCAATCGTTATAATGGAATAGGAGGTCAAAGACATGGAACAAAAGCAAGTAAAACGCACACCCCCGCCACGATACGACGATGCATTTCGAGCCGGAGCAATCCTTACCGCTGGCACGAAAGCACCGTGGTCAATATTCTTGAACGAAAAGAGTATATCGGCGCAACGGTCAACTTCAAGACCTACACCAACTCCATTTGGGATAAGAAGCAAAGAGCGAATCCCGAAGAAAACCAAAAGATTTTCTACAACACCCATCCTGCCATCATAACGCAGGAAGTCTTTGACAAGGTGCAGGAGATTCGCCAGCAGCGACACAGGAGAACGGCAACCGGCAAGAGCAGTCCATTTTCTGGTTTGGTGTTCTGTGCCGATTGCAAGCAGAAGCTCTACTATTCCACCACCAACTACTTTGAAAAGCGACAGGACTTTTTCATCTGCTCCACCCACCGAGGCAACAAGGACAAGTGCAGCGGTCATTACATCCGTGCCGTAGTCCTAGAGGATATGGTCTGGAAGCACATAAAAGAAGTTATCTCGTATGTGACCCGATATGAAGCGCATTTTAGGGTGGAAATGGAGCAAAAACTCCGTCTACAGAGCGAGGAAACCATAAGGGTATATAAGAAGCGTCTGACGCAGGCAGAAAAGCGTATAGGGAAGCTTGACCGCCTGTTTATCAAAATCTACGAGGACGAGCAGACGCAGCTTAAAGCTGAAATCGTAAATTTGCAAAAAGAAGCCGAAGTACAGGAACGACAGATAGAAAACCTTGAACAGTTTATTCAGCGGGCACGCAGATACACCAACCTCACAGAACTCACGCCATACGCCCTCAGAGAGCTTGTAAAGGCGGTTTATGTAGAGGCACCAAGTCCGGCGGCAAGCGCAAACAGAAGGTACATATCGAATATGACCTCGTTGGATACATTCTCGTGGATGAACTGATAAAAGTGGAACAGGCATGACCGAAATCATGCCTGTTCCAAGAAATTCGCATATTACTGTTTTACGACCACCAAGCGTTACCGCTCTTGTCTTTTAAAGGGAAACCATCTCTGCTCCCATCAGCTCCGCTTCCCTGGGATCATGGGTAACCAAGAGTATAACCCGGGCCGCCTGCTGAACCTGCCGGGCAACCCTGGCGCGCAAGGAAAGATCCAACCCCTTAAACGGTTCATCCAGCAGCAGCAAATCCCCCTGGTAGGCGCAGGCCCGAGCCAGCGCAACCCGCCGTTGCATACCCCCTGAGAGGCTGCCCGGATATTCTCCCGCTATCTCTTGCAGCTCCATGCGCCTTAACCATTCCATTGCCATAGTCTGATTGGCCGCCCGGTCTTTTCCCGGCATTACGTCCAATATATTTTGTAATGCCGTATGCCAAGGCAGCAATCGGTCTTCCTGAAACACCATGGAGATCCGCTTGCCCTGAAGGCCTTGCACTTGTCCTTGCATCACAGGGGTGAGGCCTGCAAGCACCCGCAGCAAGGTAGTCTTTCCCCTGCCCGAAGGGCCTGTAATCGCCAGCGTGCCCTGCTCTGGCAAGGTCAGTGAAAAGTCTCGCAATACCGCCTTGCCCTCATACCCGGCAAAAATGTGGGAAAGACAAACGTTCATGCTTCCTCCCCCCTTTTCCATCGCCCTGCGCCGCCGCCAAGCTTCCCCATACCCCGGGTGAGCGCCCACTCCAGCAGCATGGAAAGCGCAATAACCACCGCAGTCCAGGCAAATAGCTCCGGTATTTCCAGATAGGCTTTGCTGTCGCTGATCCCCTTGCCGATGGAATACGGCGCCCTTGCCAGCACCTCCGCCGCAACGCCTGCTTTCCATGCAAAACCCAGGCCGGTTACACAAGCTGCCAGCAATTGAGGCAGCACATGAGGCAGATAAATATAAGCGGCTTTTTTCCTCCTGTTCAAGGAGAATACCTGCGCCATTTCCAGCAACTGCCCATCCACCGCCATAACCGCCTGCTGCACGCTCATCCAGATCATAGGCAGCACCATTAAAAAGGCGATGAATACCGGCACGGCACCGTTGGGCATCCACAGCAGCACCAACAGGATAAACGAAGCAACGGGCGTAGCCTTTACAATGCTGCGCAAGGGTTTTAACAGCGCATGGCAAAAGGGCGAAAATGCAGTGAGTACCCCCAGCGCCGCACCCAGGAGCACACCTGCCCCATATCCCAGCAGCATCCGCATTAAGCTTGTTGCTACGGAAGCCCAAAACGGCCAGGTGCCCATGAGAGAAAGCAAAGCAGCCCCCGTCTCAAATGGCGAGGGCAGCAGCAGCGTCTTTCCCACAACCAGGCTGCCGATTTCCCACAAACACAGCCAGAATGCGGTAATCCCCACGCCCCGCAGGGCGCGTTTGCTCCATTGGCTCATAGCTCCTCCGGGGCGGCAGGGCTGCAAGAGCGCTTATCCCTTGCAGCGCCGTCTTTTTTCCTTTTCTTATCCTAAATAATACAGGCCATCGTCCGGCAATTCGCCACCCACGCTCTTGGGGTCGGCATCAAAGAGCACCTGCAGCATGGCGGAAGCGTCCTGCTTCATTTCTTCCCCGGTAAGGCAAACAATATTGGCATTGGGGATTGCCTTGGCTGCGGCGGCCGCGCTGGCCATGATTTCATACTTCTCGATCAGCGCCCCCGCAGCGGCAGGATCGTTGTTCACCGCTTCTACGGAAGCTGCATACTCCTCCAGGAAAGTGGCAATGGCCTGGGGGTTGCTTTCCACCAGGGATTTCTGGGCAATGATGCAGCCCTGCACCAATTGGGTACCGCCCGCTACTTTATCCCACTCTTGCGTCAGGTTCAGAGCAATGCGCAAATCCTGATTTTTGAGCATGGTGGCGGTCACATTGGGTTCCGGCAGCAGGCCCAGATTTGCTTCCCCTGCAGCCAGCAGGCTGGCCAGTTCCGCATGCTCGGTGTAATACTCCACCGTAACCTGATCCAGTATGCCGTTCTTTTCCAGCAGATAATGTAGCACATACTCCGGCGTGGACCCCTGGCCTGTGGCATACAGGGTTTTTCCCGCCAGATCCGCCATGGATTGCACCGTGTCCCCGTTTTCCAGCACATACAATACGCCCAGCGTGTTTACAGCGATCATTACCGCCTGGCCCCCAGTTTTCTTATACAGGCTGGCTGCCAGGTTAATGGGCGCGGCTGCAATATCCACCTCGCCGTTGACGAATTTTCCTACGATTTCATCCGGAGCCGCCGCCAGCGTAAAGGCATAAGGCTGCTGCGTATTCCCCGCTTCATTTTCTTCCATCAGAGATGCCATGCCCATCCCGGTAGGGCCCTTGAGTGCAGCTACTTTCAGGGGCTGCTGCGCTACCTGCTCCGGCGTAGCAGCAGGCTCCGCCTCCTGGGTAGGAGCAGGTTGCTGTGTGGCTTGTTGGGGCTGGGGCGTAGCCTCAGGCTGTACTGCCGGTGCGGCGCAGCCATAAGCCAGCAGCAGCGCCATAACCAGCGCCAGCAAAACAATTAATGTGCGATTGCGTTTCATGTTCATTTCCTCCTTTATGGTAACATCGTTTCCTTTTATCGTCAAAGCCTTTCCCTCAGGCGATTTCACCCTGTGGACGTCTTATGGAACAGCCGCATCCGGCCATTGTGCTAGGCTTGACAAACTGTGAGTTTACGGCCCTCTCCACGACAAATCCGCCCTTGGGCCTCCAAAGCGTCCAGCGCCCGATACAGGGACGCGCGCCCGATACATAGGGTTTGTGCCAAGGCCGTATAGCTGAAATGAAGCTGCACGCTGCCCGTTTCATCCGCCTGGTTGGATAAAAACAGCATCAGCCGTTCTTCTACAGTGGGAGAAATCAGGCCTTCCAACCTGGCGTTTAAAAAATGGATGCGGCTGGTAAGGTAGCTTAAGTAATGCTCCGTCAGGCGGAAATCCTGCTGCAACAGTTTTTTTAAATCCGCTTCTGGAATCAACAAGGCGCGTACCGGTTTTTTGGCCTGGATTTCCGTGACATAAGCTTCCTGCTCCGGCTGGAACAATGCAGCAGCTCCAAACAGCGCCCCCGGCCCCAGCATGCTCATCAACATGGCGCCGCCCGCAGCGCTGCGCTTATGCACTGTAGCCTGCCCTGTGAGCACAACGCCCAGACAGCGGCGAAATGCCTCTGGGGTATAGATGGCTTCCCCCGCTGCAAAATCCTCAACCCCTATCCCTGCCTGATCCAGCAGCCGGGATACTTCCTCTTGGGAAAAACCGCAAAACAAAAACGTACCGCACAGCAATTGTGCATCCCGTTGGGTGAGTATTGCCATCCCACCGCCTCCATTTTGTCCCATATGAGACATTTATCTTGTAATAGTATAATAACCTGTTTTTTCTTTGTCAATCATCACAAAATAAAATTCACGAAAAAGCCGGCATGGCTTTCCATACCGGCACAGGCGTTTATCCTTGTTTTATTGTTTCTGGCGTATTTTAGCGCAGCAATACCCGCATGCCGTCGGGATCCGGCGCAACGATTTTTCCTACTCGCTGCGCGGATGGCACGGTGCCCTCCAGCTCTGCCAATAAGGCATCCGCATCCTGGGGCGCGACCGCCATCAGCAGGCCGCCCGCCGTCTGCGGGTCGTACAGCACATCCTGTACCTCAAGCGGCGTATCGCCAGGATCTACCCGGCACTGGGCAAACGTGCGGTTGCGGTACATCCCCTGGGGCAGCAGCCCCATGCGGGCATGTTCCAGCGCTTCAGGGATGATGTCCACCCCTTTTACATCTACAACGGCGGTTACATCCGATCCACCCGCCATCTCGTACAAATGGCCCAGGAACCCGAACCCTGTCACATCGGTGCAGGCATGGACCTCATATTTCACCATGGCGTCCCGCGCGGATTTGTTCAGCGTTGTCATCAGCCGCATGGAAAGCGCCATTCCCGCATCGGAGAGCATTTCCGCCTTTGCTGCGGTAGAGAGGACACCCAAGCCCAACGGTTTGGTGAACAACAGCACATCCCCCGGCAAAGCGCCAACATTTTTCAAAATTTTATCGGGATGCACAAATCCGGTAACGGAAAGGCCATATTTTGGCTCGTCGTCGTGAATGCTATGCCCCCCCGCAATGATGGCTCCCGCCTCGTAAACTTTATCATATCCACCCCGGAGCAATGCGTGAACGGCATCCTTTGGCATTTTTTCCGGCACGCACAGAATATTCAGCGCCAGCTTCGGCTCCCCTCCCATGGCATAAATATCGGAAAGGGCGTTGGTGGCCGCGATTTGCCCAAAAAGATACGGGTCGTCCGCAATGGGCGGGAAAAAATCCAGCGTCTGCACAATGGCCAGATCGTCGGAAACCTTGTACACGCAGGCGTCATCGCTTTTATCAAACCCTACCAACAGGTTGGGATCTTGATGCACCTTCATGCCTTCCAGCAGCTGGGCCAATACCCCTGCGCCCACTTTCGCGCCACAGCCGGCACATTTGGCCAGCTTGGTCAGTTTTACATCCTCTTGCATGGCTCCTCCTCGTTACTGCTTAACGCCCCGCTCCAACCGCAGCAATGCTTCCAGCACACCGCCGCCAACTGCGCGGGCCTTGTCCGATACGGTAAAGCAATTTTCCCGAACACCCCGGGGATCCACATCCCCGCTCTTCATCCCTTCAGTCACAGAAATCCCGCTGGGCAGCAGCCCCCGCAATACGCCGCCGATCAAACAAGTCATCGGCCTGCCATCAACTGTGGCCACAACATCGCCCTGGTTCACCAGGTCGCCGATTTGCCGCATCCCCTGAAAAATCCCGCTGCAGGGTGCCCGTAATACCCGCTCCCGGCTATAGCCGCCAATATTCCCCGGCACGCCGGTATCGGGGGCGGCAGATCCCTGCTCATATACCCGGCCCAAGTTATGTCCCCGTTGGGTTTCCACCACAGCGTGGCAATCCACCCCTGCGGTAAATCCCGGGCCAACGCCAATCACAACCGGCGCCATCTCCTTGCTGGTACCCATATTGCGCTTGGCCAACACAGCGTCCACCACCGCGCCCGGCTTCAGTTCAGGAATGCAAGCGCCTTCCGGGTCGGCTAATACCGGGATGTGCCCCTGATTCATCAAAGCAAGCGCTTCCTCTGCATTGGAAGCCATAATTCCCTGCACCCCTTCCACCTGGGCCTGTCCATCCCAGATAGCCTGAGAAAAGCTCACCGTCCGGCGGATGGCTGTAGGCTGGGCAAGGTCGGTCATAGCCACCTGATAGCCACACCGATACAACCGCAAGGCAATGCCGCTTGCCAAATCCCCTGCGCCTCTGATCAACACCAGCATAATGCTCCATCCTCCCATTGTTCCAAAATTGGCTCCGGCTGTGCCAAAGCAGCAATCGTCACCGGCGTGTTTCTCCAAAGAGAAGCCAGCCGCCTGCCAGCATCCAGGCAATCTGCAGCGTCCGCCTGGTTGGCTACCAGAACATCAAAAGGAGGATACGCTTCCAGCAACTGCTGCAAATCTCGGGGTGTCATCCGATGCTTCTGGTCTACTCCCAACAGTCTAGCACAAATCTCGGGCCGATGCACCGTCTCTGCTATTGGTTTTCCCAATCCTTTAAGGCCACAAACAGCAATTTTTCTATCAGCCTGCGACGGTATCGCCGGCTCATGCCCCCCATGGGCTTTCAGGGGCAGGCCTTTTGCGCCATCCGCTTCTACGATCACATAGTCCGCCAACTGGGCCAGCGGCGCTACGCCATCCGCCGGCTGGCCAAGCTTCCCCTCCCCAACGGATTGGCCTACACAAATCAGGGAAGCATGCCACAGCAGCTTCTCCGCCTCTTCCCGGTTGCAGGCCAACGGAAGTCCCTGTGGCTGCCATATATGGGTGGTGGTCGTTAAAATTACTTTCCCTTTGTGGCACAATTCCTGGCCCAGCCGGTTACATAGGCTGGTTTTCCCACCTGCGCCAATCACCGCGGTAATCCCCCTGGGGATTTTCAACGCCTCACATAACGATTTTGTTATGTGAGAATCAGAAGTCCAACGCTGCATTTGCCTCACCCGTTATTTTTATTCGAGAATATCACCTCCATCTCAAGATTGTCAATCCAATCGAAAACAGGTATAGTAAAGGAAATTCCCCCAAGTTTGCTCTATTGGGCGGACAATTGTGAGAAGGGAGGCGCCGCTGTGCGTGGCAACTATTCAGTATCCAATTCCATACGGATTTTCCGGGATGGCCAAAAGGCTTTTGGCCCTGGCGTAGCCCGGCTGCTTACGCTGGTGGATCAAACCAACTCTTTGCGCTGCGCCGCAGCAGAGATGGGAATGGCTTATTCCAAAGCATGGAAAATTCTCCGTGAGACGCAGGCTGTTTTAGGCTTCCCCCTGCTCATCACTACCATTGGAGGGAAAAATGGCGGCGGCGCGATGCTTACCCCCCAGGCCCACGACATACTTTCCCGTTACCTGGCCTTCGAGCTGGAAGCCCACACAGCAGCAGAAGCTGCCTTTTCCCACCATTTTCCTGATTGGTAAGCTGTCGTACAGAGGTTACACATCCCACCATTCCTCTTGCACATATAGGGAATAGGAATTATAATGAAATGGAACAACCGTTGGGGGGGAACTTTGCATATGGAAAAAATCAGTGTAACCGTTCAAATTGGGGGGCAGCAGTTTTCCCTGAGCGGCGCGGAAGACGAGGCTTATATTCAAAGTGTAGCGGCTTATGCGGATGAAAAGATTGGGGAAATTCAGCGGACCCATCCCGCCCTTTCCACCAGCAACTGTGTTGTGCTGGCGGCGGTCAACATTGCGGACGAGCTGTTTAAATTGCGGCAGCAATACGCCCAGTTGGATCAGCGCATTGCAGAGTTGCGCGCAATTGCCACCCCTACCCCGCTGGAGAAACCCACCCGCTCCCGGGCGGCTAAAGCGCCGGTAAAACACCCCTTTGAGCAGGAAGTGAAGGGGTAAACGTTTTGATTGCATGGATACCCCGCGCGGCAATCGGGTCGTGCGGGTTTCTTTTTTTCCGGCGGCGCCCCGTTGTGTTCGCGCCGGCTGTTTTGGCATGAAACCTTGGCAAAATTCCCAAACTCAACAATGTGGAGGGGAAACAGCAAACGCTTCGTGGAGGGAGCTTCATGCAAATCATACTTGCGGCCTGCATTGCCTGGTTTATCGCCCAGGCATGGAAGGTGCTGGCCAACCTGTATCATAACAAAAAACTGGATCTAAAGCTTATGACGGCTTCCGGCGGCATGCCAAGCTCACACACAGCTTTGGTTTGCGCTACTTCCACCAAGGTGGGAATGCTGGAAGGGTTTAATTCCTCCTTGTTTGCAGTTTGCGTTGTATTTTCTCTCATCGTCATGTACGATGCCGCCGGCGTACGGCAGGCTGTAGGCATCCAGGCAAAGCTACTCAACCAGCTGGTAGAGGATTTCTATCAAACCAAGCACATTGATGTGGAAAAGGTAAAAGAAATTTTGGGCCACACCTCTTTTCAGGTACTGGTAGGCATGCTGGTGGGCATTGGAGTGGGGCTGCTGTGACAGCGCTAGCTGAAAAACACCACCGCCAGCACCGTGGCGATGCCTCCTGCAAGCACAACGGGTATCCAAATGCCCTGATGTAGTAGCACCACGGATATCACCAGCATGGAAACGCCGGGCAGGCAAAGCGCCCCAATCCCCCATACCATGCCGATACAAACCCAAGCATACCCAATCACATATATCTGGTAAATCAACAGCGCAAACAGGCACAGTGCCAAGACTATATCCTGGGCCGTTCTTTTTTTCTTTTTCCAAAATCGACGTTTTTCCACTCGATTTCCTTCACTATAAAAATATAGTTATTATATCACTATAAAATATAATATACATAATTAATAAATGTCAAGCTACACTAATCCCATAAAGGAAGTGTGCCTATGGCAAAAGAAATCAGGATTACAAAAAAGAACGCCAAACGAGGGGACGACGGGTATAAAATCGTTTCTGTCCGGATGCGGGAGGAAACCATTGAAAAGTTGGACTCTATTTCTGCCCAAACCAACCGTTCCCGCAATGAAGTGATTAACATTTTGCTGGAATCAGCCGTTGAAGTTGTGACAATTGCTGAGAATTAAAGCGCAATATCTCCGTATCTGCATGCTGGTTTTCAAAAAATTAAAGATCGCCAGAACAATTTTTCAAAAGCCCAAAACACGAGAAAAGCCCGAGGGGAACCGGGCTTTTCTCTCTCTAAGGATGGTTGGGGGTATGTCATCGCTTTTCAGCGTTATGACCGTTTTTGCTTTGCCTTTCGGGTGCGATCAATCGTCGCCCTCCGGGACCAGCTCGCCAAAGGTTACGCTCAGTTCCAGCTGCTCGTTGTTCCTTTGTACCGTTATGGTTGCCACATCGCCGGCTTTATATTCACCGATGGCCTTAGATAATTGGGTGCCGGTGGTAATTTCCTTGTCATCCACCTTCAGGATCAAATCTCCAGCCTGAATGCCGGCCTGCGCAGCAGCGCTATCCAGCACAATCTGCGCTACCTGTACCCGGGTTTCCATACTGCCGGAAGATCCGCCAAATCCGAAAAAGCTGTCAAAGCCGCTATTGCCACGGCCATCCTCATTGCCACTGCGGATTGCCACATCCTGGGTATATACGCCCAGGTAAGCCCGGCCTGTTACATAGCCAAGGTCCATCAAATCCGCTACTACTTGCTTTGCATCGTTTACCGGGATGGCAAAGCCCAGGCCTTCTGTAGAGGAAGATGCAACTTTTGCATTGACAATGCCAATCAGCTCGCCCTTGGAATTGAATAACCCGCCACCGGAGTTGCCGGGGTTAATGGCTGCATCTGTCTGAAGCAGCGTCATTTCACTGCCGTCGCTAAAGGTAATGTCCCTGGAAAGCGCGCTGACCATGCCCCCGGTTGCAGTGCCGCGAAGCTCGCCCAGCGGATTGCCGATGGCCACCACTTCTTCGCCAACAATCAAATGATCCGAATCTCCCATTACCACTGGCGTCAGGCCTGTGGCCTCAACTTTAATCACTGCCAGATCCGTGGTTTTATCCGTGCCTACCAGCGTGGCTTCGTACTCGGTATCGTCATAGAGGTAAACCTTAACCCGGTTTGCGCCTTCTATCACGTGATAGTTGGTAAGGATGTAACCGTCGCTGCTGATAATGATGCCGCTGCCGCTACCGGTGGTGACGCTGTCTGTCCCATACCAGAAACTGCTGCTGGTGGTTTCCACGTCAATCCCTACGATGGAAGGCGCACATGTTTCCACTATCTGCGCTTTGGTATAACCGCTGCCTGACACGGTCGGGGATACGGCCTGTTGCAAGCTGCTTTGGGTTTGTTGCGTTGTGCTGCCGGATCCCTGTGCATTGTCTTGTGCCCCAGGCGTTTCCACTGCGGCAGGCGTCTGTATGGGGGTTTGCCCGCCGCGCATGAGCACGCTTCCTACCGCACCGCCGACCAGCCCTGTAACCAGCATGCATACCACCAACGTGCTGAGAGTAACCATTTTTGCGCCTTTGCTTTTTTTATCTCCAGCACTGAAATGCTGTTGCGTGTCGTTTTCGTACCAATCCGTGTTATTCATCATTCCAGCCTCCTTGCTTTTCTCCAAGGGCCTCCGCGTTTTACCTGCCCTTATTTTTGATAGTATTGTTATACCCTAACTTTTTGGCTCTACAAGCATAAAAAAAGGTATGTTTTGTGGCGAAATATGGATCAATCGTGAACATGGCCCGCAGCATGGCTCCGGGCCGGTTGACGCGGCTTTCCCACAGGGTTACAATCAGCTTGTGGCCTGCCACCCAAAAGGAGGATCCCATGGCGCTGCAAAACGACCTCACTACCGGAGATGTAAACCGTCATATCCTGCGCTACGCATCGCCGCTTTTGCTTTCTAATATTTTTCAAGCCCTTTATAACGCCGTAGATATGTATTTTGTGGGAAAATATCTGGGCGCGGCGGGGCTAAGCGCCGTAAGCGTCAGCGGGTCGGTGATGAACATCCTATTTATGACCATTGCTGGCATGAGCGTAGGCGTTAGCGTGGTGATTGGCAGCCACCAGGGCAAGGGAGATATCTCTGGGCTGCAGAAAACCGCTGGCACCGCCATCTCCCTGTACGCACTATGCGCCGTTGGCATCACCCTGCTGGGATTGTTGTTTTCTCCGGCCATTCTGCGTCTTTGTGCTACGCCCCAGGAAGCGTATCCTATGGCGGTAGCTTATCTTCGCATCATTTTCTGCGGCATCCCCTTTACCCTGGGTTACCATCTGATTTGCGCTTTCCAGCGCGGGTTTGGGGACTCCCGCTCTTCTTTATTATTTGTCGCCATCGCCACATGTATGAATGCGGTGCTGGATCTGATTTTAATCCGCGACTTTCAGCTGGGTGCGAGGGGCGCCGCCATCGCCACCGTGTGTTCCCAGGCATTGGCGTTCTGCCTTGGCGTTATATATTTTCGGTGGAAAAGGCACGTGATATCCTTTGCGCCCAGAGCCTGGCGCTGGGACATACCATCCCTGAAGGATCTGGTGCGATTAGGGCTCCCCTCCGCTTTACAGCAGCTTTCCCTCAATGTGTCACACCTTACCCTTAACGGCATTGTAAATACCTATGGCCTGGTCGCCAGCGCAGCCTACGGGATTGGGGTAAAGCTGGACAGCTTTGCCATTCTCCCCTGCAATGCCATCAACGATGCCGTTGCCGGCTTCACCTCTCAAAACCTGGGCGCCGGGCAGGAGGAACGGGCCCTTTCCAGCATCCGGGCGGCTCAAAAAATTTCCTTAAGCGTCAATGCCTTTTTGCTGGTGTGCATTGCATTGTTGGCGCCCTCTCTTGCCGGCATTTTTAATGATGATCCGGCGGTGGTGCAGACTGCGGCGGATTATCTGCATACCGTATGCATGATGTATCTTCTGTATGCTTATGTGCATCCTATTATTGGCTTTGTAAAAGGCTCCGGCAACGCCATGTTTACCCTGGTGAACGGCCTGGAGGCACAATACCTGGTGCGCATTCCCGCTGCGCTGCTGCTTTCCAAAGCGCTAGGGCTGGGGCTTACGGGTGTAGCGCTGGCCTGGATCTGCGCCCCTGCTTTTTCCACCATCACTTATACCTGCTTCCTGCGCCGCGGCAAATGGAAAATCCGCTTGCAAAAGGCTCGGGAACGGGGTAGTGTATTATGAGATGGTGTTTTCCCATATCAGCGACCAGGGCCAATCACCCTGTTATCGTATTCAACTCAGATCCCGGAGCAAAAAACGTTCCGGCGGAAGAAAGGAATGAGACCTATGAGTGAAAATTGCAATCACGATTGCAGCAGCTGCGGCACGGATTGCCCCTCCCGCAAGCAACCCCAGGATTTCAGCGAACCGCTGCATCCCTTAAGCCGGGTAGGAAAAGTCATTGGTGTGGTCAGCGGCAAGGGCGGCGTTGGAAAATCCATTGTCACTTCCCTGTTGGCCTGCGGCATGCAGAAAAGAGGCCGTCATGCCGCTGTGCTGGATGCGGATATCACCGGCCCTTCCATCCCCAAGGCTTTTGGCGTAACGGAAAAGGCAACCGGCAATGGGGAAGCGTTATTCCCTGTCACCACCGCCTCCGGCGTAGATATTATGAGCATCAACCTGCTTTTGGAGGATGTTTCTTCCCCTGTGGTATGGCGCGGCCCAGTGATTTCCGGCACAGTGAAGCAGTTCTGGTCCCAGGTGATCTGGAAGGATGTGGAATATATGTTTGTGGATATGCCTCCGGGAACCGGGGACGTGCCCCTTACCGTATTCCAGAGCCTGCCAGTGGATGGGATCATTGTGGTTACTTCTCCACAGGAGCTGGTGGCCATGATCGTTACCAAGGCTGTTAACATGGCAAAAATGATGAACGTGCCCATCCTGGGTGTTGTGGAAAACATGAGCTATGTTAGCTGCCCGGATTGCGGCAAACGCATTGAGGTGTTCGGCCGCAGCCATCTGGAGCAGATTGCGCTGGAAAACGGCGTACGGGTACTGGCGCAGCTCCCCCTGGATCCTGCCCTTGCCGCAGCCTGTGACGCGGGCCAAATCGAGCAGGCCCATGTCCCGGCTCTGGACGCTACGCTGGATGTTATTGCGGCGCTGTAAAATTCCCGTAAATTTTCTAAAAAAGGGTATGCGCTAAGCGGATTTATGTGTATCATCAGGATATTCGGCAACGAAGAATGGGAGGCCCCAGGCTCTGACATTGCGTTTTGCCGAAATCCCCTAATACAGACGTTTGGGGGAATCATTCGGATGAGGAGAGGTGGGACGGCCATCGCCGCTCCACAATAATCGTATATGCAGTGGTTGACCAAAATTCTCAAAGGCTGTGTGATTGGGGTTTCCGTTGTGGCGCCTGGCGTCAGCGGAGGCTCCATCGCGATGTCCATGGGAATATACGACCAAATGATCGGCTTTTTTACCGCCCAACGCCGCTCCTCCCTTAGGGAAGGGCGCTCCCTTTTGCCTTACGGCATTGGGGTGATGTTGGGCGTGTTGGTATTTTCCTATTTGATCGAATACCTGCAAGCATTGTTTCCGCTGCAGATGGCAGGCATATTCGTGGGGCTGATTTTAGGCGCGCTGCCCATGTTGCTGCGCCAGGTAAAGGGGCACCGGATTGCGCTAAGCCATATTTTTATTCTGTTTTGCACCATTCTCATATTGGTGCTCATGCCGGTGCTCAGCGAAAATCCTGGAAGCGCTTATTCTCTTTCCCCCACCCTGCCCCATGCCCTTTTGGCGGTTGGCCTGGGGTTTGCCGGGGCTGCTACCATGGTAATCCCCGGTGTAAGCGGCTCCATGCTGCTGTTGATTTTAGGCTGCTATGACAGCATGCTCCAATACACCAACGCCTTTACCAGATCTCTTTTCCATCTGGACGGGGCGGGTATGCTGCAAAGCCTGATCATATTAGCCCCATTTGCAATCGGCGCCCTGTTTGGCATCATATTGACCTGTCGGTTTATCAAAGCCCTTTTGAAGCGTTACCCCTTAAGCACGTATTATGGAATTATCGGCTTGGTGGTAGCTTCTCCTTTTGCCGTGCTGTATCAGCATGATTTCAGCGGCCTCCGCTTTGGCGGCGGCTTGGCGGTCTTGCTTTGCGCGGCAGCGGGCTTTTTCATTGCCGCCTGGCTTGGACGAAAGGAAGAATAGCCCCTATGCAACCCTCATTGGAAATACAACATCAAATTTCAGAATCGGAATCCGATCATAACGGTTTATGGCGCCCGGAAGCCATCTTTCAGCGCATGCAGGAGTTGGCCGGAGATCACTCCATGCTGCTGGGCTGCGGCAGGGATGTGTTGTTCCCCCAGGGCATCGTGTGGATGCTGGCACGTATCCAGCTTCACATGCAGCAATATCCCCAAACCCATGAAACCATACAAATGCAAACCTGGCCCGGCCCGGCCGGCCGCATCACATTTCCCCGGTACTTTACCTTTACAACCCAGCAGGGGGCTGTTTTAGGCTGTGCTGCAACATCCTGGATGCTGGTAGACTATGCCTCCCGGCGCATCCTCCCTGCGGCAAAGGCAAATTTGTCGTTTCCGGATACCAGCCACCTTATCCCGCCCTTGCCGGAGCCTCAGCGCTTCCGCCTGTCCCAGCAAGGTGCGGTTTCCCATACTAGCCGCGCTCCATTGTATGGGGATATCGATAGAAACGGCCATATGAATAACGCCAGTTATGTAGGTTGGATCTGTGATTTGTTCCCTCTGTCCCGGCATACCTCCGGCCGCATTGTGGATTTGAGCATCAGCTATGCCGCGGAGGCGGTACCTGGCGAGCAGGTTGCCATGACGCTTTACCAGCAAGGGGATTCTTTTGAGGTAATGGGGGAAGATACAAAAGACAAACACATTATTTTTGAAGCCAGGGGGCAATGGGGGCGTTGCGAATAGCGCCGTGCCTATGGCAGGATACTCCGTTTTGTACGCAAAAAGCAGCTCAAATCCAATGATTTTAGCAATACACAAGCAATATACAATCGATAAGGAGGACATTTTATGGTAACCATCACGATGGAAGACGGCGGCGTCATCACCTTGCAATTGGACGCTGCTTGTGCCCCCAATACGGTGAAAAACTTTTTGTCTCTGGCCCGACAGGGCTATTATAACGGCCTCACCTTTCATCGGGTGATCCCCGGCTTTATGATTCAAGGCGGATGCCCCAACGGCACCGGCACCGGCGGCCCCGGTTATCACATCAAAGGCGAGTTCACCGGCAACGGGGTAAATAACCCGCTGCGCCATACCCGGGGCGTCATTTCCATGGCGCGTGCCATGCATCCGGACAGCGCCGGTTCCCAGTTCTTCATCATGCATGCGGACGCCCCGCATTTGGACGGGCAGTATGCCGCCTTTGGCCAGGTGGTTGACGGCATGGATGTGGTAGACGCCATCGCCAGCGTACCCACCGGTTTCAACGATATGCCCAAAACCCCTGTGCGCATCGCAGTGGTCACTGTATCCGATGACGAGCCTGCGGATGAACCGGAGCGGCTGTAACCATTTCCATTCGCTTTGATTGCAGCTGAATGTTCAAACAAGCGCGATCCGCATTTTTGACACCCTGAGGAGGCCTAACGGCCTCCTGTTTTTATTTTCCAAGGGAATTCTGGCCCAGGCAAGCCATACTAAGTCTGGCCAGGCCCATAAAACAGCTTTGGGGCATACTATGTTGTATGGCCTAAATCGTTGGGTTTCGGCCCGCAACCCCCGGATTTCTCCTGCAGCGTTTTACAGGCGCTGCAGATTTCAAAGGCCCCCACATGTTTTGCCTGGGGGAAAGGAGCGTGAACGCATGTTGGTGCGCCGCATCAACTTCAGCGGGTATGATTTGGATATCCCCAAGCTTTTGCAGCGCCGGCTTGCCAACGCCCCGCTGCCCATGGAGCTGGATGGGGAACAAATGATATTTTCTTTAGAGCACGAAGATGAACTGGATCAGCTTTGCCAAGCGCTTTCTCTGCTGCTTTGCCGGGACCTGATGCATTTTGAACTGGCGCAGCTGGTAGACCGGCTTCCCCTCCCTTTGATGGAAAAGCAGAGCGTGCTGGCGGACGCTATCGCAATCGCAAAATCAGGGGAACGCGCCATGACAGCCCGGCGCATTTTAAAGGACTATTTATCCAGTCAGAACCTTTTGCATATTGAAGGCTTTTTACGATTTCGCCTGCCAGATACCCGAGCGCTCTGGCAAAGAGCGGTAGAACAGGCAGCAGAAGAGCAGGCGCTCCGACAGGAGTATTTGGAACTCATGGGGGTGCTGCGGGCTTTTGTGCAATTGCAGCCGCCCCAAATACGGGAAATTTCCCTTTGCCTCAATCCGGATGGCAGTTGCACCCTGACGGATGCGTCGGATACCCGGGTTGAATATGCCGCATGCCCCCAGGATCAGTTAGTGAGCCTGCTGGTGAGCATCGCCCCCGCCCGCCTTACGGTTTACGATTTGTCCGGCGGCCAGCGCGATGCCTTAACAGAAGCCCTCTCCCGGGTTTTTGCAGGGCGGGTGCGTTTTTATCGGTGATGGAAAATTCGACCGGATGCGGGAAAGGGGGGGTTGTTGCTCCTTCCTCCCCCTTTTCGCAACGCCTTATGGGGTATATAATAGGGTGAAGCGAACAAAAACTGGAAGGAGCCCATTATGCAAAATTTTGAATTATCCCTTTCCACACGAGTCATCTTTGGCCGGGATACCCACCGACAGGTCGGACAAACGTTAAAGGGTTACGGATTTCAAAAAGTCCTCTTCCTCTATGGGGGAGGCAGTATCCATAAAACTGGGCTGTATCAGACGATTACTGCTTCCTTGCAAGAAGCCGGCGTCCCCTATATCGAAAAGGGAGGCGTACAGGCTAACCCAACGGTAGCCTTCTGCAGGGAAACGGCAAAGCTGGTGGAAAAGGAAGGCGTCGATTGCCTGCTGGCCGTAGGCGGCGGCAGTGTGATCGATACCGCAAAAATGGCTGCCCATTGTGTGGCCTGCCATGCGGATCCTTATGATTTGATCACCAAATCTGTGCCGGTAACCGCTACCATGCCGGTGGGGGTGGTGCTTACCATTGCCGCTGCAGGCAGCGAAACCAGCGACAGCGCCGTGCTTACCGATGAGGCTACCGGGCTAAAGCGGGGCTTAAGTACGGATTTTAACCGGCCTTTGTTTGCAATTATGGACCCTACCCTCACCTTCACCCTGCCTGCTTATCAAACTGCCTGCGGGGTTGTGGATATCATGATGCATACCCTGGAACGGTATTTTTGCCATAACACGGACAACGCCTTGAACGACCACATGTGTGAGGGCTTGCTGCGCACCGTAATTGATATGGGGCCTATTGCGCTAAAGACGCCGGAAGATTATGAGGCACGTGCCGCCATTATGTGGGCAGGTTCGTTATCCCATAACGGGCTTACCGGCGCAGGGCGGGAATCCCGCTCTATGGACGCCCACCAATTGGAACACGAACTGAGCGCCCGCGACCCACGCATCGCTCACGGCGCAGGGCTGGCCGTCATATGGCCGGCATATTTGAAATATATCGCGCCCCACTGTACAGCGCGGATGCTGCAGTATGCCCAGCGGGTTTGGGGCGTGGAGATGGACTATGATCACCCAGAGCGCACCGTTGCTGCCGGCATCGCTGCAACGGAAGCATATTTCCGCTCCCTGGGCATGCCTGGCACCTTAAGGGAGCTGGGCCTAGGAGAAGACGCCATCGATGAAATGGCGGAACGCTGCACCAATTACGGAAAGCGCACGCTGCACAGTTATGTGCCGCTGAATAAAAAAGAAATTATGGAGATTTACCGGCTATGCCTGTAACAACCCAAGTATGGGCCCACCGGGGCGCGTCACTGCAGGCCCCGGAAAACACCATGGCCGCCTTTGCGCTGGCTGTACAGCTGGGGGCAGACGGAATTGAGCTGGACGTGCATCAAAGCAAGGACGGCCAGCTGATGGTGATTCACGACGAGCGGATCGACCGCACCAGTAACTCCCAGGGGCGGGTAGTGGATTACACCTTTGACGAGCTCCGCAGGCTGGATTTTTGCAATGGCAAGGAAGCCTACCGGGGAAAGGCCCTGATCCCCACATTGCCCGAAGTGTACGAGCTGATAAAACCCACACGCTTATGCATCAATGTGGAAATCAAATGCGATGTGGTAATTTATTGGGGCATTTGGGAAAAGCTGATCGCCTTAGAACGGCAGATGGGCATGCAGGGGCGCATCCTCTACTCCTCATTTAACCATTATGCCCTCGCGGAGCTTCGAAAGTGCGATCCGGAGGCCCGTATCGGGCTGCTCTATGACAACGCCCTGGTAGATCCCTGGGTCTATGCAGGGTATATGAAAGCCGATGCTCTGCATCCCCATTACCTGGCGGCGCTCCAATGCCCCGGCCTTATTCAGGGCTGTAAAGAGCACGGCGTGGCTTTGCACCCCTGGACAGCGGACGATCCGCTTGCCATTGAGGCATTGTATCAAGCGCAGGTGGAAGCGGTGATTACCAATGCGCCGGACGTGGCCCTGGCGCTGCGCCAGGCGACCACGTAGCCCCGCATTTTAAAAAAGCTGTTTCATCAATCCCCCGCGTCGAAATGCTCCAGATGGGAGCCTTTTCGCGGGGGCTTGTTGTCCCCATGGCGGGTAAACAGCATGGTAAAAAAGGCCAAGCCCACCATCCCCGCCGCGTAAGGGAACAGGGTATGATAACCTACATGCTCCAGCAATGCCCCGGAGATAATGGGGGTGGCCACCTGCGCTGCCATGGAAAAAGCATAGTAATAGCCCGTGTACTTTCCCACATCCCCGGACTGGCTGATTTCCACTACCATAGGATAACTGTTCACATTGATGGCCGCCCAGGCAAACCCTACCAGTAGAAACATGATATATAAAAACGAGGAGAATACGCCCGCTGCCACTGCCCCCAGGACAAAGCAACCGCAAAGCACGCCTACGCCGATCAGCACCGTTTTTTTCCGTCCAATCCGAGAGGAGAGCATGCCGATGGGAATATAGGAAGCCACCGCGCCGATTGTGGCTACCATCAGGCAGGCAGATGCCTGCCCAACATTTTGCCCCCATACTGCTGTTGCGTATTTGGTAAAGGCGGTGGTTACCGCGTTATAGCCCATATACCAAAGGGCAACGGAGCACAAAATCAATATCAGGCTCTTTTTCATGTCCCTGGTCAGCGTTCCCCGGCTGCCGGCCGGCTGGAACTGCTCGTTTTCTTCCTGCCGAGCCTGTAGCCGGGCCGCTTTTTCCTTTACTGTAAGGGCCAGGGTTGCCACTGCCCCTATCATCAGCAAAGCCACGCTGAGGAATACAGGCAGATAATCCGGCTGGCCGTTTTGCGGGGTACGCACCAAAAGCTGAATCATAGCCAGCGTATATACGCCCCCCAGCGCTCCCATCAGGTTGATCACTGCATTTCCTTTGCTGCGGAGAGGTTTCGGGGTAAGATCCGGCATGTAGGCTACAGCCGGGGAGCGGTAACTGCTCATGGCCAACAGCAGCAACCCCAGCACCGCAAAAAATATGGTAAGGGAGCCGCTGCGTGCGGCAAAAGGCAATGCAATGGCAAAGGCCGCCGCCAACAAGGTGCCTGCCAAAATAAAGGGCATACGCAGGCCCTTACGGTCGCTCCAGGCTCCAAACAGGGGCAGCAGCACCAATGCCAGCACATTGTCCAAGGACATCACAATGCCGGACGCCGTATCCCCCAAAGCAAATGAATCCCGCAAAATCAGCGGCACGATGTTATCATACAGCTGCCAAAAAGCGCAAATAGAGAAGAAGGCCAGCCCCACCAGAATGGTCTGCTTATAATTGAAACGCATAAATCCCCCTGTTTTTTGGCCGTTGGATCTGTTCATTGGTAAAAGTCAAGGGCTTTGGCATGCTTGCCGGTAAAGTTCCCAAAGCCCAAGGCGTCCGGAATTAGGCATGCATAAAAAACCCCCGGAAGGAATTCCTACTCCTTCCGGGGATTTTTATGCCTTTTCATTATTCAGCAGGATTGGGAGCGCCAACGGGGCAAGTACCAGCACAAGCGCCGCAATCGATGCAGGTATCAGCGTCGATCTGATAACGATCGTCACCCTGAGAAATGGCGCCAACAGGACATTCGCTTTCGCAAGCGCCGCAGCTAATGCATTCTTCGTTAATAAAATAAGCCATAGGACACCTCCATATTGTAATCACTCCCATTGTAACATGCATCGGAAAAATTGCAACGCATAAATATGGATAAATTGCAAACCTGAGGGAACGAATTTTGTGCAACACCCTTTTTGCAAAAAACGGATCCGGCATTTTCCGGATCCGTTGCTGAATGAAATAATGCCTAAGCGTTGCCTTCCTGGGGCTGTAGGGCTGCCTGGGGTTGGCCCGCCTGGGAATTGGCTGCTTTTTTCCGGTTGCGCCCGCCACGGCGGTTGCGGCTGCGCGGTTTGTTGCCGCTTGCTGCCTTTTCCTCTGCTGCCTTTTCCTGCTCCGCCCCTTTTTGAACGGGCTGCTTCTTCTGTTTTTGCTCAGTCTTGGCCTCTCCCTGTTGGGATAAGGGCTTTAGAGATTGGGCATCTTCCAATTTGCGCACCCGGGCAGGATTTTTCGGCCTGGGTGGCCGCTCCCGTTTGGGCTTTTCTTCCTTTTCCTCAGGAGGCTCGGGCTGTGATTTAGGAACGGGCGGCACATATTCTTCCCCAGGCTGCGGCTTGCGCACTTGGGAAAAATGGTATTCCCGCATATCGTAAGTGCCGTCAGGCAGGGCAACGCGTACCCGGGTCTTTTCCGTAATGGCATTGTTATCCTGCACAATGCCGGGGCCGTCCGGGGTCATCACCTCTTTATTGAGCTTGGGCATAACCTTACGCATCTGCTCATAAGCATCCTGCTCATATTTGAGGCAGCACATCAACCTCCCGCATAATCCTGAAATTTTCGCAGGGGAAAGGCTCAGATTTTGCTCTTTGGCCATTTTAATGGAAACGGGCTGAAAATCCTCCAAAAAGGCCTTGCAACATACCGGTCTCCCGCAAGAACCCAGTCCGCCCAACATTTTCGCCTCATCGCGCACGCCGATTTGGCGCAATTCAATGCGGGTTTTAAACACATAAGCCAGATCTTTCACCAGCTCACGAAAATCCACTCTTCCCTCAGCAGTAAAGAAGAATGTCACTTTGCTGCCGTTAAACGTATATTCCACGTCCACCAGCTTCATATCCAGCTGATGCTGCCGGATTTTCTCGCTGCAAACGGCATACGCATCCTTTTCCTTTTCCGCGTTTTTCCGGCGCATTTCCCAATCGCCAGGCGTTGCTACCCGTATCACGCTTTTTAGCGGCGCTACAATTTGATCCAGCGGCACTTCTTTTGGAGACATCACCACATCCGCAAACTCTACGCCCCGAGCCGTTTCTACAATCGCCCCGTCTCCTTCTTTGATTTCCAGCTCGCCCGGATCAAAGTAATACATGCGGCCCATTTGCTTGAAACGCACGCCTACCACTGTTTTGGTTTCTAGTACTTCTTCCAATCGGTTTCCTCCCTGCTCCTCCAGCAGGAGCTCTATTTCCAAGGCAGCGCCCGCATGGGGCTTTGCCCTAATTTGCAATATCCAGCAAATCCGTCAGCAGCCTGTCCAGTGTCAGGCCCGGATTTGCCCGGCCCAGCCGCAATTGCGCCTGCACCAGCAAGTCTATCATACCCTGAATTTGCTTGGATGTAAAGCGGTGCGCCGCCTTCTCCACCTGGAGACGATAATCCTGATTTACCATTTCACCCAAGCCCAATTTGCAGTGCATGCTATCCGAAAGGAAAGAAAGCCAAATCTCCAGGCAAGCCTGGGCGGCCGCCTTCCGGTTCTCTGCCTCTGTAGAGGCTGTCTTTGTTTTTTGGCCTAGCGGCATATCCAAAAGCGCCTTCGTTTGGGCAAATGGGGGAGCAGCCAGCCGGGCGCCGGGCAGCGCCTGCTGCAAAATATCCAACGCCTCCCGGCGAAATGCCAGATATTCCGGCTGCGCAAATGCTTGCGCCAGCCCCAGAGCGCCCTCGCTCAAGCCAGCGCACAGGGACGCCTGGGCCTGGTCTATACCTTGCTCTGCCAGGCGCGCCTGGATCTCCAGCCGGGATTGCGCGCCCAGCCACAAAGTAGCGCAGCGGGAACGGATGGTGGGCAGCAGCCTGTCCCCCAATCCGGAAAGCAGCAGCAACGTGCTCGCAGGCGGTTCCTCCAGGGTTTTTAACAGCGCGTTTTGGGCTTGCTCCGTCATGGTATGGGCATTGAATAAATTTACTGCCCTCCAACCGGAAAAGGCTTTGGCGCTGAGCTTTTCCTGCAGTTCCCGAATGGACTCGATCCCGTAAGGTTCCGGCCCCAGGGAAAAATAATCGGGGCAGGCGGAAAGGGCGTCAGGCTGTGTGCTGCCGGTGCAGCAAAGGGCGGCAGCCTGCAACGCCACTTCGTTGGCCAGGCTCTCCTCCTGCCCGCATAGCAATACTGCATGAGCCGCGCGGCCGAGGCGGATGGCTGTAAATAACCGTTGTGCAGTTATCTGGTTGGACATTCCTGCCTCTCCCTCCCCTTTTATTATTCTCCCAATAAATAGCGCTGTAAATCCGCCACGCTGCTTGCCAGATAAACCGGGTTGTAAGCGGCCAGCTCTTCCCGCTCCCCATAGCCATATAATACCCCAATGCAGGGAATGCCGGCGGCAATTGCCCCTTCGCAATCATACTTCCGGTCCCCTACCAGTACCACCTGGTCAGGTTGGGCATGAAAATAATCCAGCAATTGGCGCAAAACATGGATTTTTTCCTTGCGCCCCACATCTGGGCAAAGGCCCACCAGCGCGTCCAGATGGGGTGCTATCCCTAAATAATCCGCATGGGCAACCGCTACCGTTTCCGTTTTACAGGTAGCAACTGCAGTTTTAATTCCTGCCTCGCGTAATGTCTTGAGCATCTCCACCACACCCGGAAAGAGTTTGAGCGTTTCCATTCCGTGGATATTCAGCCATTCCCGGTAAATGTTCACAGCCCGGTCCATCTCTTCTCCCTGAAATCCCAGGGTCTTTCCAAATGTCTCCAACATAGGAGGGCCTACCAGCCTGCGAAGCTCCCGCTCCGCCATGGGGGGCCTGCCCATTTGTTCCAGCATGTACTGAAATGAGAGCATAATCCCCTCTCCGCTTTGGGCCAGCGTGCCGTCAAAATCAAAAAATACAATGGGATATCTCGCTTTCATTGTTTCCAATCCTTTGCTTAAAAATTGATATCGGGCGTTATTTTTCACCCGTTATTCTTCTGCCGTTATTCCTCTGCCACTGCCACCATGCCCTCCCGGAGGCCAAACAGGGCGCACCCCAGGCTTTGCTGGCGCAGCATCCGCTCCACGTCTTCCCCGCGGATGGTTTCTCCCGGCGCCCAAAGGGCAATGCCAGGAGGGTATGGCCCTACAGCTTCTGCTGCCACGTGCCCTGCGGCATCTTTCAAAGGCATCAGTCTTTGCTTGCCCCGGGCCGCTTCCCATACCGACCTTTCCTGTCGGGGCAGGGTAAATCCTGGCCCAATCTGGCCCGGCGGCTCCTCCCGCCCGAAGGGCATGCCTTGAAGTGCGTCAAATAAACGTTGATACCACGCCGTATCATCCGACGGCGTGCATATGCACACCAGCCTGCGCCCATCCGCCATCTCTACAAACACATTTTGTTTTTCCAGCCATTGCGCCGCTGTAAAACCGGTAATACCCCGGTGCGCTACATCAATAACCAAACGGGTAGGATCCTTTTTTGCAATGCCCGCTATGCCTGCACAACGCCCATCCAGCACTTGCAGCCCGGGCAGCTTTTGGATGCGGTGCCCCCATTCTTCACAAAAAGCGATATGGGCGTCCCAATCCTGCAAGTTTTGGGCGGAATACCGCGCCCAATCCAGTGAGGCGGTCAGCAGGTACGAGGGGGAGCTTGTTTGCACCAGAGACAACGCCTGCTGCACCTGCCAATGAGGCAGAGGGCATTCCCCGCCCCGGTGCAGCAAAGCGGCCTGTCCCACCGCATTCAACGTTTTGTGTGCGCTGTTTACCCATAAATCCGCAAAACCAGCCGGGCTTGGAGGCAGGCGTTTTCCAAAGGGGAAATGGGCCCCATGGGCTCCGTCCACAAACAGCATGGCGCCATGACGGTGAGCGACTGCGCTCAACGCCGGAATATCCGCACACATGCCATAATAATTAGGGGAGTTGATCAGTACGGCAGCAGCGGGGCTGGCTGTAAGCGCCTGTTCCAATGCCTCCGGGGATACCATCCCCCACATGCCGTAACGCGCATCATATTCAGGCAATACAAACGTTGCCTCCAGACCTGCCAGTACGGCCCCTGACAAAGCCGCTTTGTGACAATCCCGGCCTAATAGCACCCGTTCTCCCCTGGGAAGGCAAAGCATCATCGCCAGCAGCCCTGCGGTAGAGCCATTGACGAGAAAAAAAGTATTTTCCGCACCATAGCAGGCCGCGCAATCAGCCTGTGCAGCAGCCAAAATGCCGGTTGGCTCATGAAGGTTATCCGTATGGGACAACTCCGTTACGTCCCAAGCGGCAAGTTCGGGCCGCCAAAATCCCTGCATTCCCCTGCCCTTGTGCCCCGGCATATGAAAGCGGGCGGCGTTTGCAGCCGCATAGTCTCCCAGCACCTGGGGCAGCCGCCCTGCTTTTTGCTGACAATCTCCCGCTTCATTCATATGGATTTCTCCGGCTCTTTCTCTTTTACAGCCATAGCCCGGGCTTGCAGCTGCTCAACAAAACCGGGGCTGGGGCTCAGCAGCAGCCAGTTGAGGCCGCCGTTTTGCTGGTGCGCTACCACCAAAGACTCTGCCTTTCTCCCAACGCTAAGGTTATACTCCCGTCCCCGTGGCTGTGGCGCCTCATCATAAGGTACAACGAACAGAATACTGGAAAGCGCAACGTTTTCCAAGCAAACTTCCCTCCGACCCGTTTCCCGATACACGATAAGCGCCGCCTCTGTCAAAACATAACGCAATGTGGATAAGCGCTTACGCACCAGGATATATGCCAGTACAATCATAGCAAGGTAAAGTACTGCCTGTATGAACGCCGCAGCCTGTTGCGCCAGTTGGGCCGCCAGTTCTGCCAGCCATAAAAAAAGGGCAATCCCCACCACAATACACACCATCAGCAGCCCATCGGAACGAATCATTCTTTTTGCATTTACCCGTTCTTCTATCATCACGGCATATGCCCCCACAATTGCAATTTTCAGTCTAATTGTATGATATAACACCCCCTGGGTTCCGTCAACCAACGGAAATACCGCGCCTTTCCTCAAGCGATCCATCCAAAAAATAGCATTGCATGGTGTAAATCGATGAAATCAGAAGAAAAACCTTATTTTAATAAGATATTTTAAAAAAATCTTCGTTTTCAATAGTTGCTATCTCTCACTCCATAAGGTAAGATAATTCGCGTACCATTCCTCAGTAGCTCAATGGTAGAGCACGCGGCTGTTAACCGCGGTGTTGCAGGTTCGAGCCCTGCCTGGGGAGCCAGAAGAAGCCCGGAAACAATCTGTTTTCGGGCTTTTGTATTTGAAATATTTGGGGGCAAATCAGAATTCGTTTTTCATTCATAATTGGCAACAAACTAACCCTTGCCTTTATTAAAAAGCGTCATCGTTCCCTGGCTTTTTGTTTCCACAATATTCATATATGCATCCACAGTGTTTTGCATCATGGATTTATTCAGATGGTCTGCCATATACGTTCTGGCCTGATCCGGATTTCGGCTCTCTATAG
>JAEXFV010000174.1 GCA_023451115.1 Bacillota bacterium | reverse complement strand
GGGCAGGCTCCTGTGTTTCAACCGGTGCAGCCATATTCTCCTCCGGCTGACGGGCAACCTCCAGCGGATGCAGCGGGGCGGATACATGCTCCAATTCCGCGGGCACTGCCAATTCCGGCGCAACTTGGTCAACCCACCGGGTCGGTATCTGCTGCCCAGGCACTGCGTATGCAGCGGATTGAGGTTCTCCCCCAGCAGTCTTTTGCTGTTGCGGTGTTTCCGCAGGCGCCTGTTGGGCGGTTTGCTCCAACAACGCCTCTTGCTTTTGCCCCTGTTTCTGTTGGGGTTCATCTTCCCAATCCTGCCGGGAAGCTTCCTCTTCTGTGAGCGCTTGTTTATGATGTTGCTGCAGCGCTTCTTCACGATCCCGCCGGGAAGCTTCCTCTTCTGCCAGCGCTTCTTTATGCTGTTGCGCCCGGGGGAACCGTTCCGGTTTGCCTGTTTCTTCTTTTCTCCGGTTCTCCATCTGGGGGGCCGCATTATTTTCTGGAGGAAGCAGGTGTGACACAGGTGCGGACGCATATTGCGCCGTTTCAATAAAAGAGGCCACCGGAGATTGTGCCAGCGACTCGCTGTCCAGCATAAAAGGGGCCGCCTGCTCCAGATTCCTGTTTTGAGGGCTACTGCTTTTTGTCTCCTCCTTTTGTGCCAGCACATCATGCTGTTCCTGCGGCGCTATATCATCCCTTTGGGAAATGGCCTCCTCCAGCCGCGTTTGCTGCGGTTGGGCCTGCGCATGCTGCAAAAGGGTATCGCTATGGGGCAACCCCTGCTGCTGTTGGCGCTCCGGTTGCGCCAAAGAAATCTCCCCGCCGTTGGGAACATGGCGTTCCTGTTGAAAAACCTGCTGATGCAAACGGTGGGCGTTGCCGCCTGCGGAAACCGGTTGCTGCCGTTGTGCAGCCTCAGCAATCGGCCTTTTTTCTGCTACAGGAGCGGGCATCTGGTCCTGCGTTTTTACGGAGAGCTTTTCAGACCCAGCCTGGGGCGATACGCGTTCCTCTTCCTTCACATGTTCCAGCAGTATCGGTTGCTGCCCTGGGTAGGACAAAGGCTCTGCATTTTGCACAAAGGCTTCATTTTCCGGCTTTTCCACCGATGCATGGGGCGGCAGCGATTGCGCATGCTTTTTTGCTTCCCCTTGCGCCGTTCTTTCCGCTGTTAAAGAAGTTTTTTCACTTTCTTTTCCGGCGGCAGATGCAGCCGGTTCCATGGATTGTACCGTTTCTTTGATCGCATGGAAAATGGCTCCGTCTTGCGCCGCTTCCTCTTTTTGCTGTGCTATGGCCAGCTCTTTTTCTAACGAGCCAGCACCGGCATCCGCAGGATGTTTTTGGTTCTCCTGATGCCGATCCGCCAAAGGCGGAAAGGCCTGCCGTTCCTTTGGAGCGCGGGGCGACGCGGTCACCCCCGCCTGCTGGTTATGGCGCAGCACTTGGAAAAAGCGCATTTCTGTGGGTTTCGCTGTTTCCTGGGGCAGTTTTACCAGTGGCTGAATGCCCTGTTGCCCCCGCCCGGCTACTGACGCAAACAGGCTCTGCTGTCGGCCTAACGCGCTGCGCACGCTGATATGATATTGTTGCTGCACCTGTGGCATAACGGGCTGAAGGAGCACCCGTTCCATTTGCAGCTTTTCCTGCAAAATCCGTTCTACCACCCGTTCCGTATGGGTTTGGATCCGCTTTTGCTCCGCCTCTTTTTCCTGCTTTTTTTCCTTCTCCAGAGGCAGGGTCAGCGTTAGGTTCACCTCATAAGCAGGCACCGCATTCGGCTCGACACCGTCCTCCTCTTCTTTATGGATGAGGTTGAGCGGCCGGTAGCGGCCGGTAACGCTTTGGGCTCTCGCCATGATGCGCTGAGCGAAATCCAAAGCGGAATAGGGCATATCCTCCAACGCCCCGCTCTGCGGCAAAACCGCCATATCCACTTTGCAAATCGCAATGCTTTCCATCTGGTTCTCCAAACTTTATATTTTTCAGTGGTTAAATGCAGCCGTTATATTGCAGCTCAATTCTGTTAACCGCCAGCTCGGGCTGCAAGCTGTTCAGGTTTGGCCCGATATATTTCACCACCATAGCGTCCATGATCATCCAGGTACGTTTGGGTATGCCGGTATGATCTTTCAACGTGATCACCCCGTTGATCGGCATGCGCATGCCCAAATTAATCATATGCAGCCATGCGGCAAAGCCGTCTACCGTAGTCACAGTGCCTTGTTCCAGCACCAGCGTCTGGGGCACAATATTTTTAAAAAACTGCCGGGGGTACGGGTTTCCGCCCTCGGTATACGTTTCATATTCAAATTCCATAGAAAGCCCGGAAACGGAAGTAAAATATCCGCTCATCCCCAAAGCCGGCGGGCCGAATACCACATCGAAATAGGTGTTTGGCACATAATCCGTAGGCGGCATACCGTCACTTCCTTCCCTTTAGTCCTGTGCAACGGGCTGGGTGACCCGTTTAAATCCCGCAATGGCAAACTCAATGGTTTCCGTCATTACCGCACTCTGGCTGCTGTCCATAGGGGACAGCTCGTAAGAAACGGGCATGGCGTCGATTAACGACCAGGTCACGCCTCGCCTGCCTTTGGCATCCAACGCAACAATATTGATGGTGCGGTATTGGTTTTTTCCGGTGGGCGCCATGGTTTCGCTGGGCGCACAGGATAAAATCCAATCAAAAAACTCGTTGTCTCCAATTACACCCTTGGTCAACGTCACGTTTTGAAACGTGGTAATAGAGGGGATATAGCCCGGCACGCCCCGATAATCGGAGCCTGCCCGCACCTGTACTGCCTGGGTCTGCATTTTCACCCCGGAAAACTGTGCGAATGCCGCTACCACTGTCTGTCCCCCGCCTTCCACCTCCACCAGGAAGCGGAACGCTTTGAAGGGCTCCTGATACACAATATTTGCCATAAGCCCTCCTTTCTGCTGAATCAGCGCAATTCAAAGGACCCTTTTTGATTCCCGCTCAGCGTTTTATTGATGCCGGATACTTCTTCACACCAGCGGCGACGTTCCCGGTGATCCAGGTTCATCAGTTCCTCTTTGGGCCAGTGGAGATAATATCCTAAAAACGCCATTTCCTGATAGAGCCGGTCCTGCGGGTATAAAGCCAGCTCTAACCCAATAAAAAATCCAGCGGCACCTCAAAGCTCTGCCCACAATGGGGGCACGCTACTTTATAGGCGGGCATATCCGACATATTGATGCGCTGGTAAAGATCTTGCAAATAGGCCAAATCCATAGTAAACAGGCCTTCAATTACCCGGGTATTGATGTTGGAAAGGGTACCAAGCTTGGTAATGACCCTGGCCAGCAAAATAATAGAGAGATACCCTGGATTTTGCTGCACTTTGGGATCC
Source organism: Bacillota bacterium (assembly GCA_023451115.1). GTDB lineage: Bacteria > Bacillota > Clostridia > Christensenellales > CAG-138 > JAEXFV01. Next base: position 7,368 of record JAEXFV010000174.1, on the reverse strand, counting down.
CGCATGGGCAGGATTTCATCCGCCGCGGTGGCAAGGCGCATCACGCCCTTGCGGTGCAGGTCCCCGTTGGCGTCCACATAGCCTTTGGGCAGTTCAAATTCAAACTCAGTCTGCATAACGTTCTCCCATAGCAATACTCAATGCATGCGGGCGGATCCGCCCGCATGCATTACAGAATGAAATTAGATGCTGGAGGGTTCGCCTGCTACGCCGCCGGGCGTATGCTCCAACCCTTCATGGCAAAGCTCCAGGGAATGGATGGCCACCTCGCCGCCCATAGCGGAGAGATCCGGCACCGTGTAGCTGACGGGCCAGGCGTTGATCAGGTTCCAGGAGGGACCTGGGCTGCCCGCATCGTCAAACAGGGTGATGGTTACATTGTGGCGTACCAACCCGGTGGGTGGTGCGGTATTGGTGGGCGCAACAGAATACACCCAATCCAGGAAATCGGAGTCGTCGCTGACGCCCCAACGCAGGGTGATGTTGCCAAACTTGGTCAGACCAGGGAGTTTCCGGGGGGTATTGCGCAGGTCGTCGCCTTCCCGGTACTCAATCGCATCCACCGAGGAACTCATGCCGGACACTTCGGAAAATCCCGCGCGGCTGATTCCATCGATCTCGACCTGATACCGAAATACTCTGTACGGATAATTAATTGCCATTGTATTCTCGTCCTTTCATGCAGAGATTGTAGCGTTTATCAGCCTTCCGAGGAAGCGGTGTGCTGGGTGATACGGAAGATTACAAATTCAGCGGGCTTCACCGGCGCAATGCCAATGTTGCAGATCAGCCTGCCGTTGTCAATATCGTCCTGCGTCATCGTAGTGGGGCCGCACTCAACAAAGTAGGCCTCGGAGGGGCTGGAACCGGCCAGAGCGCCATCGCGCCAGCAGGTCGCCAGGAACATTTCAATGGTGCGGGTGACCCTGCCCCAAAGCACTTCGCTGTTGGGTTCAAATACCACCCAGTTGGTGTTGGCCTTGATGGACTCTTCCACATAGATGAACAGCCTGCGCACGTTGAGATATTTCCACAAGCCGTTAGAGCTCATGGTGCGCGCACCCCAAACCCGGATGCCTCTGCCCGCAAATGCGCGGATCAGGTTAACGCCCTTGGGGTTGAGGATATCCTGTTCGCCTTCGTTGTAGTTGCAGCTAAGGCCGGTGCAGCCGCGTACAATCTCATTGGCCGGAGCCTTGTGTACGCCGCGCTCGTTATCCGTGCGGGCATAAATGCCTGCCATAGCGCCAGAAGGCGGGAAGTAGCCGCTGCGTTTGGAGAGGGGATCAAACATCTCCAGCCACGGATGATACATTGCAGCATAGGTGCTGTCATACATATCACGGAATTCCGCCACATCATTGGTCTTTTTCCTGTCGATGGGCACATCCAGAATGGCAAAGCAGGACTTCTTGTTTTCGCACTGAGCGATCAAAGCCGCCTGCACCTCGGGCGCAGTCACGCCAGGGATCGCCATAATGGAAACATCAGCGCTCTCCAGGAACGCAGCCAAGCCCGAACGCTTGCCAGGGCCATTGTCTTCTCCCAGGTATACGCTGGGATTGACAGCGGATACTTTTCCATCGCTGCCGCCGCTCAGGGCAACAACCCCTTCCCCGCCTACCAGGTCAACGGGCGTAATGCCCTTTACCGGTGTGGGAGCAGGCTTTTCGTCCTTACCATCTTTGGCAGCTTCTTTCGCGGCGGGCGCAGCCTTTTCAACGGAAACCGCGATTAAGTCCGACTTCACAGTACGGGCGCCAATAAAGTTTCCAGCCTCAGGGCAGAGGGATACGTCCGCATAGGTTTCTACCACATCATCCAGTTTTACGGTAAGGGTAACTTCGCAAGTTTTGATGTACTTGGGTGTGCCGATTTTTACATCCGCCACATTGAGTGTGCAGGGAGCGTCCAGGGTAACCACGTTATCCAGAGCGGAAACGATGGTAGCATAGGCCTTGGACTTGCCGTCAAACAGCTCCACTACGTCGCCAGCGGAAAATCCCTCAGCGTTTTTCAGGGTCAGTTCCGCGCCATTCACGGCCGCAACCTGGGTTTTGGCTTTCGAGGAAGCCTCAATACCCACGCGGATCTTGTTGCCCCATTCGCCAGGGTTTGCCGCCTGGATTTTCAGCGCGCCAGCCGTTGCATTGGCTGCCAGAGCGCCTTCTGCTGCCACGCGCATGATATACGCACGGGAGCCGCCGTTGATGAAGAACTGCTCGACCGCATAGGGCAGGAACCGCGCCGCGCCAAACTTGGCCTCGCTCAAATACCCGCCAAATGCCCGCTTATAGTCGGCAAAGCTGGTAACCAGCTGCGGTTTCCCCACAACAGGCCCCCTCTGTGCCAGGCCAATAAAGCCGGCCGTGCTGGTGCTGACGCCCTGCATGGGCACTGCACCGGAGTCATACTCTTCCACATATACACCCGGGGATAAGTATTCTGCCATCCCTTGTGTGCTCCGCGCCCACATTGGACCTTACGCGGAGCAATCCTCCTTTCTTTTACTGGGTTTTTGCCTTGTTTTTTGTATCCTCAATATCGAATACACGAATTTCATCGGCGCAGCTGGCCATGCTGTTCCAAAAGTAGGTCATTGCCTGTGCGTTATATTCCAACGCCCGCGTGATGGCCTCCTGTGCGCTATACGCGTCAAACAGCTCTGCGCTGGTACGCAGCGCAATCCGATCGCCGCACAGGAACAAACTGCCCCGTTTGAGCAGGGCGTTTGCGGCATCCATCCGCTCCAACGCCCGCGCCCTGTTTACCACAGGAAACGGATATACGCCATAAATCACAACCGTCTGCGATGCATACCGGCAAACGGTTTCCCACTCACGGCCCGCATCCATTAGCGCGAACCGCACGCCCTCCTCGTCCCTGTGGTATGCAATGCCATTGTATGTCAGCACGTTAAAAAGCTCGTCCTCGGGATCCACCCGTTGTTCAGGAAGGAAGTTATTCATGGATACCTCCCAGCCAACCAGCCGCCCCTCCATCTGGCATATGCAGTCCTACCGAAGGAAAAGGCTGCAACCCAGAGGGCTCTCCCACTATTCCTGTTACATCCTGCAAATCTGGCAAGCCCGCCTGTATCGGGGCAGGCTGTAACGGTTCCACCAAGGGGGTATACCGCAAAGGTTGTATGGCGATCTCCGCTTGCCTGCTTTTGAGCAAATTTTCCATGGCGTTGTTTCCAATATAAGTGCCCAATGCTATTGCGTCTTGTGGGCACAGGCAGGTAAGGGAACCGCCCTGTCGCAGGATTGCCATCGCCCGCGCTGGGCTTTGATCCATCCCTGATAGCCGGGCGTGCTGAGCCAGCTTTTCTTGGGGCTGAATCACCTGGGTTTGTCTGGTTTCTTGTTGTACTTGTTTATCCACAGATTTTCTCCTCCCCGAAAAGCCCGGGGCCTCGGGATGCAACAGCGCTGGCAAATGCCCCCGGCATTTGGCGCTCTACAACGGATTGCTGGACCCCGGCATCCCCCCTCTCACTGTTTCCCCTCTACCTTTCCCCAACCCGTTGGGATTTGGGGATTTTACTAAGGCATTATGCCAAAGCCATTGGCTTTGCCCACCTTATTCCAACTTTTCTTCCGGCTGTAGCGGCCCGTCTCCCCCGTCATCCGGCGGTTCGGGCTGATCCAAATCCTCTTCCAGCCCGTTCAAAAGTTCTTGCGCAAACCCCGGCTGCGTAAACTCTGCCAGCGCCGCGCCTGCGCTATCTGAAACCGACCGTAAGGCTACAATAAAGCGCTGCTTCATTTGCTGCTTTTTGTCGATCAACGCTTGTGTCTTCACAATTGCATGCTGCAAAATGGCTTTGCTCTCTACATCCTGCGCGCCTGCCAATTGTTGCTGATATTGGCTCAACAACGCTTGCTCTTTCTCATCCGAGAGAAAGGGATACATCTTTTGCAATGTTCCCGTCCCGCTCCCACCGGGCAAAGCGTTTTCTCCGCTGGCCAGGTCTGCCATTGTATCCACCACCCGCCGTGCATCCCGCAGCACATCTACCACCAGCCCTACCGCGCCATCTACCTGGCTCCGATTAAACATCACCTGATCCGGCGGATGTCCCGCCACATTACGACGGGGCGAACTGCTCTCAAACAGTTTGCGCTGCCGAAAATTCAGTGGCTGGGATTGGCCCACTGTTCGCTTGAGGCAGGAAAACAACATCATCTTTCCCGTTCCCCGCAATACAGCCCCTGCCATCGTGCCGCGTTGAAATGCCATTTGCGTAAAACGGCTGAGAAACATCTGGTCGCCTGGAGCCTGAGAGGGTTCCACCAACCGATCCATGCTGGATTGTTCTCCAAACCGTGCCTGCGCTCTTTCCTGCTCTATATCACCGGTTGTTCTCTCCTGAGAAGCCCTGCCGGGATTGGCATTTTCTTCTCCTTCCATGCTGGAAAGTCCGGGCGTAACAGGGGACATATTGGTTTGGAACAGCATGGCGCTGCGTTCTCGGGCTTTCTGGCTGCCCATCAGGTCAAACGTCTTTTGAAAGTCCTCTGTAATATGGTAGATGGGGTCCCGGTTTTCAAAATACTCTGTGCCCGCTGCAGCCGCAATCTGGCGCTTGATCAGTTTTTCCTGCGGCGCAGGGTCTTGGCTGGTGGCCAGAGGAACCTTTTTTTTCCAATCCTGCAATCCGCCCATCGTCTTACCTTCCGTTCCCAACGCCCGCAAGTTTTAGCGCCCGTACCATGTGCTTGAATTCCGCCGGCTTGACAATATAATCCGTTAGGTGCAAACGCACTCCCATCACAGCATATTGGGTGGTGTCGGTAAGGAATACCAGCTTCACCTTTGGATCCTTTTCCCGAAGCTGTCTTACCGAAAGGAACCCGGCAGGGCCGTCCCGGCTCAAGAAAATCAAATCAAACCGGCGCAGCCGCATAGCATCCAGCAACGTGTTTTCTCCCGCATAAGCCGCCAGCTCCGGTTCAATGCCGTAAAGCTCGCAAACTTGCAGGATCCAATAGCGAAGCTGTTCTCTTGCCGCTTGATTTTCTTCACAAATTCCAATCCTCACAATGCTGGTACCGTTCCTTCCCTGTCTGCCCGGGATACTGGCAAGGCGCTTATATATGCGTTTGCTCCGCCATACATAATTGCTCATGCATAGGTACAAATATACTATATTCTTCCTGCTAAGCACCGTCAACGGAAATGTCATAAGCCGGGGAAAATTGTCATGAACGCCGAACCCCTTATCCAACTGATTTGGAAAACTGCTTTTCCCTCAATATTCGCCGCACGATACTCCTTTTGTCCTCGCTTACTGGCACAGTTTCCCCACTTTCCAGCACCGCAGCATTCTCTTCCAGGGCTGTTATATGGTTTGTATTTACCAGATAGCCTCTATGGCACCGTAAAAATCCTTCTTCCTCCAATTGGGCTGATAATTCATTGAGCGTTCGATTTGTGGCAATTGTTTCTTTCTTTAAATGGATCAGGCTAGTTCTACCAGACACCTCTATATATAAAATATCCATAAGCAAAATTTTGCGGGGTACCCGGGCAGAAATCACGGTAATCGCACGCAAAGCCGGCAAAAACAGAGCCCTGTGCCATTGAAACAATTCACAAAGCCGGTCATAAGCCAGAGGTTTTAAAAAAAATCCAGCGGGATGCACCTCATAGCAGGACAGAGCATGCCGCGGATTACCAGAAAGAAACACCACCGGGCAGTCTTCCCCCATTTTTCGAACAGCGCGGGCAACCTCCAACCCCGGCAGATCCGCTAAATCCGTATCCAGAAACAGGAACAGGTATTTGCCTGGCGTAAAGTCCCGCAAAAAATCCTGGCCTGTACAAAACTCCACAGTTTCTACCTGGGCGCAGGATGTCTGTATCCGATACTGAATCATTTTTCTGATCAGGTCGCGATCTTTTTCAACACTGATGCAAAGAGCAATTTCTAGCACGCCGCATTTTCCCCCTTTGCAAAAAAGATCATAGAAATTTTAAACACACCGTCTTTTGCTTCAATCTTGCAGCTGCCGCCATATTTTTCCGTCACCGTCCGGATGCTGGACAGGCCTATCCCCGGCTCCCCAGGCCGCTTTGTGGATAAAAATTCATCTCCCTGCTCCAACCGTTGCCCCTGATAGCTATTCCCTGCCACAATGGTGAGCATATCGTCATTTTGCTCCGCCCGCATTCTAAGAAAGCGCTGCTGCGGTTGCGTTTCCCGTATAGCTTCCAAGGCGTTTTCCAGGCAATTTCCCAGCACAATACACAAGTCATATGCCGCAACCGGTACATCTTCCCGAATGTCCAGCGCAATGTCCAGCCTGGCGCCGGTTTGCTGGATCAGCCCCAAATAATATCGCACCAAAGCATCCGCTGCCGGGTGGGCGCAAACCCCAGGCTGTTGCCTGCACAGGTCGACCCGTTCCCGAAACTCCGCTAAGTACTCTTCCAATCTGGTTTTATCCCCATCCCGGATATATTGCTCCATCACCCGCTGATGATGCCTTAAATCATGGCGCGCCGCTCTCGTTTGCGCCACCTGTTCTTCCAGTGCAGCATATTGGGTCTGCTGCAGCTGGATACAATGCTCCAGGATGCTGTTGCGCCGCACAAAATCTGCGTTATACAGCACCTGATTCATCAAACGGGCGTTTTTGGAATAAGCCCAATATGTCCCCCAAAGGCAAATGAAGTACACGGTTAAATTGTGTTCCGGATGGTCCATGGATACTCTGTGAAAATTAAACAACAGCATCAGGCATAGATAAAGACCAGGCGATCCATCAAACAGGCTGTGTTTTCCGTTGGCAATTTGCCCCTGATAGGGCAGCACTATTTTTTTCAGAGCATGCCGGCATACATTAGCCAGCGCCAAGCTAAGGAGCAGGCCTCCGCTTATGATAAAAACCGGAGACATCCATCCGCTTTCCCATAATTCCATCATCAGTAGCAACAACCCTACAGAAACGTTTGTTCCGCCGATGGCGCAATAAAATAAAAAGACAAATGGGATACCTCGATATAAGCTCAGCAACACGTCCCCCAACAACAAAAGCGCCAACATTCCCAACAGCATGATCCAATGCTGAGCAGCATAGCGCCCGATTAACATCCATACCGTTAGGGAAATAGCAAAAAATGCCGCAATTACCCCTTTTACTGCCAAAGGCAAGGTTGGTGACTTTTTATAAATGGGATATAAGCAACTAAGCGAATAAGGCAAAAACACCGTTGCCCATGCAACGAGATACCCGCCCAGCGCCATGCCACCCATTTTCATCCCTCCCAAGTGCGTTGGAATACCCAATCAAAAAAACGCTGCCTTATTTTCGCCCCGGCTTCCACGCTGATGGGCACTTTACTGCCGCCTTTGAGCAA
>JAEXFV010000129.1 GCA_023451115.1 Bacillota bacterium | reverse complement strand
GCCCTCTGGTCTCTCATAGAGCCTTGAGTCTCTCCACCATAAATTCGTGCTGTATGGCGCCGCATCCGGGGCGACGGCATTTTTATCCTGTACCAAGTCCACAAAAAGCAAGGCAGGCATGCCATTGAAAATATCACGCCCCACATGCTTCGGCATACCTACGCAAGCTTATTATACAATTCCGGAGTAGATATTTTGAGTGTGCAGCGGTTCTTGGGGCATTCTGATATTGAAACCACATTGAAGATTTACACCCATTTATCGGAGCAAAAAGAGCAGGCTGCAATAGACGCTTTGAACGCTCATTTGGTGCAAAAGCAAGAGGCTAAAATAAGGTCATTAAAATCTGATGCAGTAAAAATGCAGTAAATGGCCAATTTTGAGGGTATGAAATTAGGAATATCTGTAAAATATCAGCCCCCAAAATACACAAAAACCGCCCCTAATTTAGGCGGTTTTCTCATTTGTCTACCGGGGACAAAAAAGATGCTCGCGTTTTTTCGACTTGTGGACTTGAACCGGCATAATAATCCATATTGTGAGAATAATAGGAATTTATATCAAAGTGTAAAATTGATTGTTTTATTCGTTCCTTACAATGCTAACTATTTTGTTAAATAATTCGGGGGCTTGAACAACGATCAACGCCAAATTTTCTCTGACTCTTGTAATTCCCTGATAAAAAAGATTGGGATATAAATAATCCGGATTAGGATGTGGTATACCTTTTAGCACATCGTCTTTGTCATAATAAAAAGAACTGTCCAGAAGCATAACTATTTTATCAAACTCTTGACCTATTACATGGTGTGTATCAAAATCTTCTTCATAAATCGAATATGGACTCTCGGTATAATTCGATTTTGAATAATTTATAAATACATATCCGCTATCTCTGTAATATTTAAGAAGAGACTGTGCTTCGTTGGTAGTGTTTGCATAATTCAACTGAACATTTGAATAATTCATGGGAACTTTAGGCCTATGCCTTAAATTTTTCATACACATAATAAAAGAATGAAGTTCTTTATTTGTGCGTATTTTTTCAGACAGCGTGTATTCTCCACTCAGTGGTAGAAAACGAATTTTTCCGACAATGTCATTTCTTTTTTCAGCTGCAGAAAGCACTTGTTCAGGATCAGATGAAAAAATACATATTTGATCATTATCATTAACCGACTGACATATTGTATCAAACTGCGCTGTATATATGCGATGTGCCTCATCCACCAAAATGAAACTGTATTCCTTTAAAGAAAATTCATCATTCCTCAAATTGGAAACTGACACTATTTCGAGATTGTCTATCTCATTTTTAATTGTATATTGTCCATTTGAAAGTTTTCCACAATGAATAATTACTGTCTTTCCGTTCCTTGACAAAATCTTTGCTATATCATAGAGAAGCAATGTTTTGCCGGTTCCAGGTCTCCCAGTCAAATGAAAATATGTACTCAAGAATGCATTGTCAACACTCATCAGCAGAGCTTTTTTTATTTGTTCCTGAGCTTGCGTCAAAAAATACTCACCCTGAATAAATTTTTTCGGAGTATTCAGTGGTGAAACAAGATATTGCGACGCTCGAAACTTTTCATCAATATCTATTATATAATCTAATGCAATTTTCTTTATTATTAAGACAATCTCGGAGAAATCCACTATGGTTAACTCGTCGTTCATAGATAACTTGTAGCAAGTCATTGAATCAGTGATAACTGTATACAAATTTTGCCTTTTACCTAAATGCATCAAATAATGACGATTTCGAAGCAACTGATCTAAAACTTGGTTTTGAGGAACATTAGTAGATTTTAATTCGATGTTTAGACAGGTTTTATCCGTAAACTTTAGCAAGTCAAATTCTTTTCCAATTTGCGGAATACTAAACCCATAGAAAAAACCATCTAACTCCACTACAGAAATCTCTTGCTGTATTAAAGAATCAACGAAAATTCGCAGTGACTCAATTTCATGAAACTGTATTTTTGATTTATCCGCTTTTTGTGATTGATGTCTATTGACGATATTAAATGGTTCCTCATCATGGATTCGAGACATTAAATACAGATTTATTGGTCTTGTCATATTAAAAACCTTTCAAAAAAGTATTTCAACTACATTTGAGTTAACATCCCTTTATTGCTATAACTAAGATATCATACTTTACCATATCAGTTTTCTCTCTCATCAAATTCCATTTCCTCTTGAAATCACTTTTACAATCTCATACCTTTTTTCTGGATATAACCACAACTGAAAATCGAGAGCTATATCACGATGCGCCATTGTACCGCCATTATTTCCTTGCTTGGAAATAATCCCTTTCGCATTTGTTTGCGTGATCCATTTCTTGACGGTAAAAGTGTATGACGGCTTTTTTAATTCTTCAAACAGTTGGTCACATTCAGCTTCGTTGAAATCAGGATTGTTTTCCTTTTCCCGGAGTCTCAAAAACTCTATCGTATTCCGACTACGCAGCCAGCTTTGAATAACATAACTTGGATTATCTCTGTTTTCTTCTCTGGCCAATTCCGTTAACGAAATGAAATTCTTTGGTGAAAGCTGTGGACGAAGCAAAGATCCGATAATATTCTGAAAGCCGGCCGATTTACTGTAAGCTTCAATGGATTGTTCGCTTAATTCATCGATAAGCATATCCAATATTTCGTCCGCTCGTTTTTGTGTAAAGGCACCTTTTCGCACCAAACGCTCCATAATTCTTTCATGCGTAATAGAATATGCCCACAACGCTTCGGCTCTTCTTTTCTCGTCCATATCGTATCCATCCACATAATTCTTTTTTATATTATAACATGATTTTTTAAAAATTGGTAGATATTAAAGAGCAATATCGAAATATTGTTCTGATTTTGGGATGATAACAATTTCATTAGCACTGATTTCAATGCGTGCAACGGAGTCCTTTACCGTACTCGCATCGAATTGGTCTATTTCAAAGTAGACACAAATTATACGCTTTGCTTCACACTCCAAAACAGAATGATTGTTTTGGCATACCGCTTGTTTTCCGTTTTCAACTCTATCGGCACATCGCCAAACGATTTTTCCATCCTTACGAGTAATGCGCCTGTAATTCTTGCCGCATTCTCCGCAAATTAAAAGACCGCTCAGTACATCATTGGAGTTGTACCGAACGGTCTTTCGTTTATGATCAGCAGATTTATTCGTCCGCTTTTGTTTTTCAAGCTGTGCCTTCACATAGAGTTCCGGAGTGACCATATAAGTATATTTTTCATTAGAAATCAGATTGTCTATTGTCTGAACTGTCCATCTGCCTTTTCCGGATGGAGAAGGTATTCCTTCCGCAGCAAGTTGTCCTGCAATTCTTTTTAGGCTGAAACCCTCAAGATACAGGTTATAGATTTTGCGTACTGTTTCAGCTCGCTTTTCTTCGATTCGGATTTTACCGTTTTTCTCTTTGTAGTATCCATACGGAATAATCATAAGATTTCTCTCCTTTCAAACATTATTATTTTTAAGGTTCAATCAAACAAATATAAAAGCTGCTATATCAAACATAAAAACTTTCATGTTTAAACAGCAACTTGTTTCGTAAACATCTCGATCAGCATTGGATTTTTCTCTGAAAATCCCCACTTTTTTGCTAAAAATAGATAAACCTGCTTCTTTTTATCTTTGAAACAGGTTTATCTATTATGGTCTGGGTGAGAGGATTCGAACCTCCGGCCTCTTGAACCCCATTCAAGCACGCTACCAAACTGCGCCACACCCAGTCATATTTGTCGCTCTCACAGCGAAACTTATTATACTAAATCAAAAAGAAAAAAGCAATACTTTTTTACGGAAATATCCAAAGGGAGAACCATGTCGCCCTGAGAGGAGAATAAAGAACAGACAACTGTGGCAGCAAACACCTGTGTTACGGCTCGCACATTTGAAAAAAATTGAACTGAATCATATCCGTATCCACATAGCACTTAGCATAGAGCAGGATTTCATCCTCCTGGCTAAAATACTCCCGATTCATCCCAAGCAATGGCTTTACGGTATCTGGAGCCAGCCGAAACAACCGATTGACATCCGGAATTTGGGTTGAAACTGCGGCAAACAAAGTAGCCCTGGACCAAGCGATTTCAGTTCCATAGTCCTTTAAAAATTCGAAATTAAAAACACTATCCGCCAATTTCGCTTCATCAAATTGATTGGTATCGAAATAATCAATAATGTAAACGAATGGTTGGTCATCGCCACAAATAAGAAGATCATGCCGTATCACGGGATGGCCCTCGGGCAAACATAGAAATTTGGCCACATTATGGTCTGCAGGCTCAATTCTGGTGGAGACTTTTTTAGAGGAAGGGGTATATCCTTTGGAGCGGATAATGTCATGATAGCGCAAAAAAGGATACAGCGTGGCTGTTGACTCAAAAGCCAGAGGGTTGATATAAGTACCGCGCCCCTGTTTCCGAAACAACTTGCCCTCCTGTTCCAACATGGCCAATGCCGTGCGTACTGTGGCACGGCTGACATTAAATTTTTTGGATAATTGCTCCTCGCTGGGCAGCTTTCTATTAACTGCCAGATTCATCCGGGAAATATAATCCAGTAGATTTTGCCGAAATTCTACGCAAAGATTTTGGGTAAAATGCTCCAAACCAATCACGCTCCATGTTGTTTTCCCTTTTTATATTATACCGAAGGTTAATAATATCATCAATAATAATATTCGGAAATATTCGAATATTATATTGCTTTTAATAAAGTCGTCTGACCTATTTTCAAATGCTTGAACCTGTTTTCCCTTTTTACTATAATAAAACAAAATTTAAAAAGTTTATAAAATGATAACAATTTTAGGAGGACAACATGAAAAAAAGACTATTCGCATCGCTCCTTTGTATCGCATTTATTCTTGCGACAGCTTTGGGATGTGCCGCCAGCAACCAGCCGGCAACGACCCAGCCGGAAGCTACCCCGGCCGCCGCGCAGGAAACGCCTGCAGAGCAATCGGCTGCTCCTGCTGCGTCGGAACCTGCAGCAACGCCACAAGAGGCCTATAAAGTTGCAGCAATCTATTCCGGCGCAGTAAACGACATGAACTGGAATACCACTGGATACAATGGCTTGTTAAAGATTGAGGCTATGGGCGCTCAGATTAGCTACCAGGAAAACGTTGCATATAGCGACTCCGCTAACAGCCTTTACACGTATGGAACAGAAGGCTATGATTTAATTATCGTTAACTCCAGCACGCATCAGCAAAACGTAATGGAAGTTGCTCCGGATTTCCCGGACCAGGATTTCATGATTGTCAGTGGTGATGTGACAGAAGGCAATATTTACAGCGTACAGATTGCAGATGAAGAGCAGGGCTTTATGATGGGCGTTATTGCAGCGCTGGCAACCCAGAACAAAAAAGTTGGTTTTGTATTGGGCAGCCAGATTTCTCCCATTACCAATGGCTATAAGGGCTTCATTAACGGTGTGAATTACATTGATGATACCATTGAAATCGTAGATTATGTGATAACGGTTTCCAATAACGTAAACGAAGGAAAAGAAGCCACCATTGCTATGATAGACGCCAATGCGGACGTAATTGCATCCATCGCGGATAATGCAAGCCTGGGCGTTCTGGAAGCTTGCGAGCAGCGCAATGTATGGACCGTTGCCCCCGGCATTGATATGGGTTCTGTTGCACCCACGGCGCTGTTGGTTGGCATTTCCAAAGACTCTTCTGTTGCATATGAAGCCTTCTATAAAGAGTGGATCTCCGGCAACAAGCCCACAGATGTAGTGCGCTATGGTGTAGATGCGGGCATTGTAAACGTTGGCGAGTGGCAGCCTGCTTCGGATACGGCATTGACTGCCGAAGAGAAGGATCAGGTTATGAAGATTTTTGATGATCTAAAGAATGGAAAAATTGAAATTGATTTGTCCATAGACATCGGGATGTAATTTGTAAGGCGCAGGCTTTACTAAGGTGAAGCCTGCGCCTTTTTGCCGTATTGAGGTGTTGCTGGCCCTGGCGGGAGCAAATCGAAGGAGGAATGAAGTTTGGGGTGGCTGAAAAAGCATGGGTCGCAGGCTGCTTTTATAAAGAATATTGGATTCTCCCTCTTTGCAATTATCGCGGCGCTGATAGTAGGCGGTGTGATTTTAATTGCTTTGGGGTTTGATATCGTATCCGCATACGGCAATTTGTTTAGCGGAGCGTTTGGGAATAAACAGGCTTTTGGAGAAACGCTGAACAAAGCAATTCCAATCGTTCTTACCGGGTTAAGCTATGCCATTGCAAGGCGTTGCGGACTGGTGAATTTAGGTGGGGAAGGCCAGCTTTATATTGGCGGGCTGATTTCCGTGATCATAGGTACCAACTTTGCAGGGTTGCCTTCGTTTTTACATGTGGGATTTGCTCTGATTGGCGGCTTTTTAGGCGGCGCTTTGTGGGGGATGATTGTATCCGCACTTAAGATAAAATTTGGCGCAAATGAATTGATCGTTTCTATCATGCTGAATCATATTGCCGTGCAGGTAATCAGCTATTTTGTTACCGGGCCAATTCGGCAGTGGGATGCGCCGGGCAATTTCCCGCAATCCGCTATGGTTCTGGAGAGTGCGGAGCTTGCGCGCATTTGGCCGGGTACGCGGTTACATGCCGGGTTATTCATTGCTGTTGCTGCATTGCTATTTTATTATATCTTTTTAAACCATACCACAAAAGGCTACGAGCTAAGGGTAACCGGCCATAATAGAACGGCAAGCGCATATGCCGGCATCCAGTCTTCCCGCCTTACCATGCTCACGATGTTTTTGGCAGGCGGTTTTGCAGGCCTTGGAGGCGCAGTGGAAATTTTGGGCCTGCAGCACAGAGTAATCGAAAAGTTTTCTATGAATTTTGGGTTTGACGGCGTGGCTGTAGCGTTGTTGGGGAATACCACAGCCCCCGGCATAGGGATTGCCAGCGTGTTAATGGCTACCTTGCGCAGCGGCGCCAATAAGATGGAAATGATTTCGGGTGTTCCCAATGGCATTATTTATACGATACAGGGTCTGGTGATTTTCTTCGTAATCAGCCGCGAACTCTTTCACTGGAAGCGGAAAAATGGATTAAAGCTGGCTAAAACCACCAATTCCAAGAGGGAGGTTGCAAAATGAATGAGATCATTAGCTTTATCACTTCAGTATTGAGCATGACAACTCCCCTTTTAATTGCCGCTTTAGGGGTGGTATTTAGTGCAAAAGCCGGCATTGTCAATATTGGAACAGAGGGGTTTATGCTCACCGGAGCATTATTTGGGGTAGTAGGTTCCTATTATTCCGGTTCCGCTTTTGTAGGAGCACTGTGTGCCATGCTATCAGGCACCGTGATATCCGCTGCCTTTGCTGTGGCCGTATTGCATGGCCGGGCAGCCCAAAACGTAGTGGGCGTTGCAATCAATTTGATTGCAACCGGGATGACCGTAGTTTTTAACCGCGTGATATTTGGCATCAATGCTACGGTGACAAAAGTGGCCGGCTTTGACGCGGCGCCTATTCCACTGCTGAGCGAGATCCCTATATTGGGGCAAACGTTATTCAACCAGCCCATACTTTGCTACATGGCCTTTTTGCTGGTGCCGCTTGCCTGGTTTGTGATGCAAAGAACTGCTACCGGGCTGAAAGTCCGTGCAGTGGGGGAAGATCCTAAAGTTTGCGACATGGCTGGAATTTCCGTGATGAAGGTCCGCTGGGCAACTATTCTGCTTTCCGGCGCCATGTGCGGACTGGGCGGGGCATATATGTCCATGGGAAATTTGCGCTTTTTTTCAGAAAACATGCTTGCAGGAGAAGGCTTTATGGTGCTTGCGGCCGTTGTATTTGGCAACTATTCCCCGCTGGGTGTAATGGGGGCATGTACTTTGTTTGGGGCTGCAAATGCGCTGCGTTATCGGCTGACTGCCACATTGACATGGGTACCCTATCAATTCTGGACAATGCTGCCATATGTGATAACTATCCTGGCATTGTGCGGGCTGGTTTCCAAGCCGCGCAAGGGCCCGGCTTCCAGCGGTGTCCCATACGTGAAGGAATAGGGAGGAAAAGGTTATGGCGTTTCTGGAGATGCGCAACATTGTAAAACGTTTTGGCAGCCTGACAGCCGTTGATAACGTGGATCTGTTTGTTGAAAAAGGCCAGATCCATGCTCTGCTGGGCGAAAACGGCGCTGGAAAATCCACCCTGATGAATGTCCTCTATGGTGCTTACGCCCATAACAGCGGAACGATTATGCTGGATGGGCAAGCGCTTGCTTTGCGGGATAGCAAAGACGCAATCCAACATGGTATCGGCATGGTTCATCAGCATTTTATGCTGATCCCGGAACTTACGGTAATTGAGAATGTATTACTTATTCAAAAACACAAGAAGGAGTTTTTGGATTATAAAAAATCCGGCGAGGCGTTCGCCGCTTTTGCGCAACAATACGGGATGCATGTTGAGCCGCAGGTGAAAACAGAAACCCTTACAGTTGGCCAGCAGCAGCGCTTGGAAATTTTAAAGGCATTATATGCAGGTGCAAAGCTGCTGATATTGGACGAACCCACAGCGGTTCTTACGCCCCAGGAAGTTGATAAGTTATTTGAGATGCTGCGTCAGCTGATTGCCAAGGGCTTAACCATCATTTTTATAACCCATAAGCTGAATGAGGTAATGGCAGTAGCCGATCAATGTACCATACTCAGGCAGGGGAAATTAATTCAGAGCCTGCCCATCAGCCAAGTGGAAAATCCACAGCAACTGGCTACTTTAATGGTAGGGCATGAAGTGGATATGGTAACCAAAAAGGCAGATATCCTTCCCAAAGCGGAGGTTTTGCGGGTGGAAGGGCTCACCTATGTGGATGAGCGCAAAGTAAAAAGACTGGATCATATTAGCTTTTCCATTCGGGAAGGAGAAATTTTGGGCATTTGCGGCGTAGACGGCAATGGCCAGTCTGAGTTGGTGCGCTGCATGACAGGGCTATTGCCATATCAAGAGGGGCAGATCTGGATTAGCGGTGAAGACTGCTCCCATAAAAGCACCAAAGAACTGCTCAAAAAGCAAATCGCCCATATACCAGAAGACCGGCATAAATATGGCATGGTGGGAGAATTGAGCATCAATGAAAATCTGATCTTGATGAGCTATGATAAACGCCCCTATTCCCGGCATGGCTTTATTAACTGGAAGTGGGTTCGGGCGCACAACCTGGAACTTTGTGAAAAGTATGATGTGCGAATGCCAGGGATTGAAACGCCCGCCAAACAGCTTTCCGGTGGAAACCAGCAAAAATTTGTTGTAGGAAGAGAGTTGGACCGCTCTCCTAAACTGCTCATTGCAATGCATCCGGATCGGGGGCTTGATATCAACGCAACCCAATATATTCAATCCCGTATTGTGGAAGCGAGGGATCAGGATACTGCCGTATTGCTTGTTTCTACGGAGCTGGAGGAAATTCTGGCATTATCGGACCGGATACTGGTAATTTATGAAGGCCGGGTAATGGGGATTTTCAATCAGCATGAGGTAACTAGGGAACAACTGGGGCTGCTGATGGCAGGGGTGGAGACGAGAAAAAATGACATACCGTGCTAAACAGTATTGCTGCCCTGTGACGCCTGCAGAAGCATACGAGACCCTGCAAAAAAGCCGAAAGCACGCTATTCTTGCCGGGGGTATTTGGCTGGGTATGGGGCATAAGGAAATCCATACGCTGATTGATATCCATAAGTTGGGGCTAAACCAAATCCAAATAAGCGAGGATCGGGTGCAGATTGGCGCAATGACCACGCTGCGGCAGTTGGAAACGGACCCAGGCTTAGCGGGCCTTTTTGGCGGCGCTTTCACCCAATGCGTGCAGGGAATCGGCGGAGTTCAACTGCGAAATATGGCAACGATAGGCGGAAGCGTATGTGCAAGGCTGGGATTTTCTGATGTAATAACGGTTTTATTGGCACTGGACGCCAGCTTGGAATTATATGCGGGCAAATCAGTGCCACTGGAAACGTTTCTTGAAAACGCTGGAGTGAAAGATTTGCTGCTGGAAGTGCAAATTCCCAATAACGGCGGTATTTGTGCCTGCCAACAAACCCGGCTTAATGCAACGGATTTACCGGTGCTGACGGTTGCGGCGGCAAATTCGCCTAGCAGTGGGTGGAGAGTTGCCGTTGGCGCCAGACCGGGGATTGCCAAACTGGCATATGGGGCGATGAAGTTGCTCAATGCAGGAGGCGACATTCCTGCGGCCTGCCTTTGCGCTGCAGAAGAATTAACATTTGGAAGCAATGGGCGTGGAAGCGCAGACTATCGGAAGGAACTTTGCAAAGTGTTGTTGGCGCGTGCAATTGCACAGGTAAAGCAGAGGATGTTGAAAGGTGAATAGAATTTATGCAAATTAGCCTATGCATCAATAATAGAGCCTGCCAGATTGACGTGCGCCCGGACGAAATGTTGTTGGAAACACTTCGCAAAAGAGGTTTGATGAGCGTACGCCAGGGATGCGATACGCGAGGTTGCGGTATTTGTACGGTATGGGTGCAGGAGCAGCCTGTTCTTTCGTGCAGTTATCCAGCAGTACGTGCGGACGGAAAACGGATTACTACGTTGGAAGGACTGCAAGAAGAAGCGGAACAGTTTACAAAATACATGGCCCGGGAAGGGGCGGATCAGTGTGGATACTGCAGCCCAGGGCTGATTATGACAGTACTTGCAATGAAACGCCAGCTGAAAAATCCCAACCAGGAGGCCATTCGGCGTTATCTGGTTGGAAACCTGTGCCGTTGTACTGGCTATGCGGCCCAACAGCGGGCAATCGAAGCGTTTATGGGGGTCGCACCGTGAAGATGGTTGGAAAAAGTATTGAAAAATTGGATTCACGTGCATTGTTGTCTGGCAAAGCAATGTATACTGATGACTTTGCCCCAATCAATTGCCCGGTGATTAAGCTGCTGAGGAGTCCCCATGCCTTTGCCCGAATAAAAGCCATTGATGTTTCACGTGCACAGGCGGCGCCTGGCGTACTGGCAGTGTTTACTTACCGGGATACACCGGCAATCCGCTTCCAAATGGGGGGAACCTCCTTTCCGGAACGTTCGCCATATGACCGCCTGATTTTGGATGAATATGTGCGGTATGTAGGGGACGTAGCCGCTATTGTGCTGGGGGAAGATGAAAGAAGCGCAGATAACGCCCTTAAGCTAATCAAGATACAATATGAGGTGCTGGAGCCGGTTTTGGATTTTACCAAGGCGTTGGATGCAGAAACAGTGGTGCACCCTCAAAAGGACTATTTTCCAAACGGCAATCCTGGCAGCGACCCTGCCCGCAACCTTGTCATGCACCAGGAGCAGGAGCAGGGCGACCTCAAAGCGGTATTGGATGATTGTGATGTTGTGGAGGAGCGCACGTTTATTACAGTGGCAAACTCACATGTTCCTATGGAGGGATATCGGAGCTATTGCTATCTGGACCATAACCAGCGCTTGGTCATTATCAGTTCCACACAAATCCCCTTTCATGTGCGGCGCATTGTTGCGCAGGCGCTGGGCATTCCCGATGCAAGGGTGCGGGTTATAAAACCCAGAATTGGCGGCGGATTTGGCGCAAAACAAAGTTTGATTACAGAAATCATCAATGCATTTGTCACGGAAAAAACGGGGCTTCCCTCCAAACTGGTATTTACACGTAACGAATGCTTCATTGGCTCAAATAGCCGCCATCAAATGCGCTTTCATGTAAAAATGGGGGCGACGAAAGATGGGATCGTGCGTGCTTTGGAGGTGGATGCTCTCTCAAATGCAGGGGCGTTTTCTGAGCATGCAGGTTCAACCGCCATGCTTTCGGTAACGCGAAATATTCCATAGTTTAGCCGGCTGGAGGCCTATCGCTATTCGGTGGATGCAGTGTATACCAACACCATGACCGGCGGCGCCTTCCGTGGGTATGGCGTGCCCCAGGGGTGCTTTGCGCTGCAGTCCATGGCCAGCACCATAGCGCAGCGGCTGCAAATGGATCCTGTGGCTTTTTATATGAAAAACATCCCCCACGAAGGCATGCAGCTGCCTGCGTTTGGCAGCGATGCGCCTCTTGGCAGTTGCGCGTTGGATCGCTGCATTCAAACAGGGAAACAACTGATCGGCTGGCGGGCGGATCGCCTTGTAGAAGAGGTGGGAGAAGACCGGGTAATGGCTTATGGCATGGCGGTTTCCATGCAAACGTCCGGCATTGCAGAGCTGGATGCGTCCCATGTATCCGTCCGGTTAAACGACAAAGGGTATTATACCCTGACGGCAGGCGCCTGTGATATTGGCACGGGGTGCGACACCATACTTGCGCAGATCGTCTGTGAAGAATTAAAGTGCGACTTGCAGCATGTTGTGGTGAGCACAGTGGATACGGATTACTCCCCATTTGATAAAGGCGCCTGCGCTTCCCGAACAACCTATCTTTCCGGAATGGCAGCCAAGCGTGCCTGTGAAAAGCTGCGGGAACAGATTCTCGAGCAGGGCGCCATGCGGCTGGATATTGCAAAAGAAGAGGCCGGGTTCGACGGGGAGTATGTGTATGCGCTTGGCGATGGCGCCCATAAAATATCGCTGAATGATCTAGCCATTGCGCTTGTAAAAGGAAGCAAGAGCCGCTGGCTTACCGCAACGGAAGGCTATGGCAGTAAGGCCTCTCCTCCGCCATTTGTCGCTGGGTTCTGCAAAATATTGCTGGACCGGGGAACGGGCGCTGTACGGGTGCTGGATTTTGTTCTTGCTGTGGATTGCGGCACTGTGATGAATCCAACGCTGGCTCGGGTGCAGGCGGAAGGCGGCATTGTACAAGGCATTGGAATGGCCCTTTATGAGGACGTGCGATACAATGCCAATGGTAAGTTAACGTGTGATTCGCTGCTCAATTACCGTATTCCCACCAGGCTGGATATCCCGCGAATTCAGGTTGCGTTTGAGAGCAGTTATGAGTCTACCGGGCCGTATGGGGCGAAGTCCATTGGCGAGGTTGTGATCAATGCGTCTGCCCCGGCCATTGCGGACGCAGTATATCGCGCCTGCGGCGTACGGATTTGCGATTTACCCATTACGCCGGAAAAAGTAAAAATGGCGCTTTTACAGCAGGCTGAAGAACAAAGATACACGGGAGAATAACAAAACAGGAGGGTCAATATGAAGGCGAAAGCCAATCGGAATTATCAGCGCCTGGTTGATGGCGCAATGCAGCGGATCGCACCGGATTTAACCATTGAAAACGCCATGCTGGCAAACATGATTACCGGGGAATGTTACCCGGCTTGTGTGGATATATTGGACGGTATTGTTATTCGGGTTCGAAATCCGGAGGAAACAATCGCCCTAAAAAGCAAAAACAGTTACGATGCCAAAGGCGCGTATTTGTTGCCCGGCTTCGTTGATGTGCATATGCACATTGAAGTAACCATGATGGCGCCCCATAATTTTGCAAAAGCAGCGGTGGTGTGGGGGACCACAACCGCGGTAACCGACCCGCACGAATTGGGCAATATTCTGGGTGTGCCCGGCGTACGGTATATGGTAGAGGATAGCCAGGATACCAAGATGCGGTTGTATACCCTGGCGCCGTCCTGCGTGCCCTGCTCTCCGGGCTTGGAGACCTCGGGCGCTGAGTTTGGCGCAAAGGAGATTTCTGAAATTTTAGAGATGCCTGGCGTGTTGGGGATCGGCGAGTTAATGGATTATAATAATATTATCCATAACAAGGGCAGAATGCCGGCTATTCTTGCGGCGGGCAGAGAGAAAAATGCGTTCTTGCAAGGCCATGTGATGGCCCGTGAGGAGAAGGAGATTGCAGCATATATTTTAGCCGGGCCTGTCAGCGACCATGAGTGCAGAACCGATGAAGACTGCAGTGCAAAAATGCGTATGGGGCTTCACATTGATATGAAGTCATCCTCACATGCTGATTATATGAAGGGGTATGTGGAGGCGGTAAAAAACACGCCGTGGACAGATAATGTAACGCTTTGCACAGATGATATTCATGCAAACGATTTATATGAAAAAGGACATATGAATCATGTGGTGAAGCGGGCGATTTATTATGGCATTGATCCCATGCGTGCTTACCGTTTTGCTACTTACCAGGCTGCAAAAGAGTATGGATTTGAGGATTTAGGCGCAATCGCACCCGGTTACTGCGCCGATATGCAGCTGTTAAACGCATTGGACGGGTCGAAGCCTCTGGCAGTATGGGTGGACGGTGAACTCATTGCACAAGATGGAACATACCTCCATGAAGATATGCGGCAGCCCGCGCCTTTTGCAAACACCATCAACCTGGCGGCAATTAAAGGGCCGGAAAATTTTGTTTTAAAAGCGCCACAGGGGCATAAAGGCAGCGTTTTGACGGCTCTCGTGCATCATCGCCCTAACGGTTCGCCCTTTTCCTCTATGGATTATGTGGAGATGCAGATAAATGAAGGGAACATTGTTCTGCCCCAAAACCAATGTGTTGTAAACTGGGCATGCTCCTGTAACCGATATGGAAAGCAGCAAAAAACCATTGTTCCCTTAGATCATTTCGGGTTGCTGGAAGGGGCGGTGGCCGCTACGGTATCCCATGATAGCCACAATTTCACCGTGGTTTATACCAATGCTGACGACGCCTATCTGGCCGCACAAACCCTTAGCCAATGCGGCGGTGGAATTTGCGTAACCCGAAATGGAAAGGTGGAAGCCATTTTGGAGCTTCCCATCGGGGGAGTCATGTCCGTTTTAGAATGTGAACCCTTGGCTAAGCAGGTGCGCCAAGTAGAAGATGCGCTCAATGCCATTACCCAAGCGCCTGTGCAACTGCTTAAAATTGCGTTGCTCTCATTGCCAGCAGCGCCAGGGATCCATATTACCGATCTCGGGCTTGTGGATGGAAGCAAGCAGGATTTTGTGCCGGTGTTTTTACCATAAGTACATGCGGGCGGTTATTCCAAATGGAATAACCGCTTTTTTGTACTTGAAGGATAAAAAGATTGCAGCGGATAATGGTTGCAAAACAGAAAACATGCTTTATGGAAAACCCTACATGGAAAGCCCAGACAAACTTGCAGATGACTTTTGGCCGTGCATACTGCATACTGGAGAGAGAAATCGTTGCAAGGAGGCGGGCCCATGTATCGGATACTGATCGTGGAGGACGACCAGGTGATTGCGGGGGCGATCAGCCGGGCGCTGGAGCGGTGGGGATACGAGACGCGTTGCACCCAGCAGTTTGACAACGTGATGGAGGAGTTTGAGCAGTATCAACCCCACCTGGCGTTGATGGATATTTCACTACCCTTTTATAATGGATATTATTGGTGCGCCCAAATTCGCAGGATTTCTACCGTGCCGGTAATCTTCCTGTCTTCCCGCACGGAAAACATGGATATTGTAATGGCGGTGAATATGGGCGGGGATGATTATATCACCAAACCCTTTTCCATGGAAGTGCTGTTGGCCAAGGTGCAGGCAATGCTGCGCCGCAGTTACGATATGGCAGGAGAGGCTATGCCCAATATGGAATTTTGCGGAGCTGCATTTTCCCCTAGAGAAGGTCAGGTGTGCTACCAGGGGAAAACGGTTGTGCTCACAAAAAACGAGCAACGCATTTTACAACTGCTGTTACAATGCAAAGGCAGCGTGGTGAGCCGGGAGGAAATGATGCGCACCCTTTGGGATAGCGAGTGTTTTGTTGATGACAATACCTTAAGCGTAAACGTAAACCGGCTGCGCAAGACCCTGGCGGAAATCGGGTTGGAAGACTGCATTGAAACCAGAAAGGGATTGGGATATTTACTGCATGATTAGGCAATATTGGAAAGCCCGGGGGCCGTTGGTGCTGTTATATCTGGTTTGTGCTATCGGCTTTGGTATGGTACAGTTGCTCAGCGGCCAAAGCAAAAGCCTGATGGGATATACCCTGTTATTGATGACAGCAGGTTTTTTACTCTTTGCCGGAATAGACGGGTGGCATATGTACCGCCGGCACAAAGAATTGAAAACGGTGCGGCAAAAACTGACCAAATTTGAGCAAGCGCTGCCGCCTGCGCAGGGGCTGATAGAAGAGGATTTTCGCGAAATTGGCCAGGACCTGCGGGAGATGTATCATACCAGCATGGAAGAATGGGAAAGAAGCAGCCGGGCTATGCTGGATTATTACACCATGTGGGTGCACCAGATTAAAACCCCAATTTTTGCATTACGGCTGCTGTTGCAGGAGCCCGAATTGCAGCGTGAGGAAATGGAACGGGAGCTGTTTCAAATTGAACGCTATGTGGAAATGGCGCTCACCTATGTGAAAACCCAGAACTTATCCCAGGATCTGGTGCCAGCTCCCTGCCAGGTGGATGATGTGATTCGAAGTTGCGTAAAAAAATATGCCATGCTGTTTATTGGCAAACGCCTTCGCGTGGATGTCCAGCCCACTGGCATTTTGGCGGTAACGGACCCTAAATGGCTGGCATTTGTGATAGAACAGGGGTTGTCTAACGCCATTAAATACACCAATACTGGCGGCGTTACCATCCGGCGTGAGGGAGAGAACACGCTGCTCATACAGGATACTGGCATTGGCATCCGCCCTGAAGATGTGGAACGGGTATTTGAAAAGGGATATACCGGCTACAATGGCCGTATGGATAAACGGGCCAGCGGCATCGGCCTGTATCTTGCCAAACGCATTGCAGACCAACTGCAAATCGGTATCCACATCCAATCCACGGTAGGGCAGGGCACGACGCTGCGGCTGCAGTTGCCGCTCCCCCAGGAAATGTTTGCGGAGTAAAAGCCTAAGGAAGCAACGCCACGGCGCGGATGGGGGCGCCATCCCCGTTATGTAGCTTAAGGGGCAGGGCGCACAGCGTAAAAAGCCCTGTGCCGGTACTGGACAGGTTTGTTAAATTTTCCAGGATAACAAAGGGCGTGTCACCCAACACTTTTTTATGAAGGGGAAGCGTGTGACTGGTGATGGGGTCAATGCTGATAGTATCCAATCCCATGCCTTTTTTACCGCTGGAAAGGAGATAATCCGCTACCCCCTCTTCGATACAGGGATAAGGGCCGAAATATTCCGAAGTACCCCAGTGCCTATCCCACCCAGTGTAAAACAGAATAAACTCGGCCTGATCTGCCAATGTGCGTACCGGCGCCAGCTGCGCCAGGGAAATCCGGCCGCCAGCCGGGACGGCGCTGCAATCGATTGTAAGCGCGCTGCCTACAAAATGGGAAGCATCCAGCCGGTCCAGTGTGATGCCCTGAGGGAAAAGGTGAGCGGGAGGATCCATATGGGTACCGGTATGCGTATAAAAAGAAATCAGGGTTTCATGAAACCCATCCTGCTCCCAGGTATTCGCGCAAGAAAACGTTGGAGGTTGCGTGCCGGGGTATACCGGCATGCCGGGTGCTATCGTATGGGTTAAATCTACAACGTGCATGAGCAATCCTTCCTTTTATCGCATTTTACCTGCCCATATGCTGCTAACAGGCTATGTTTCTATGGTATACGCAAAAAAGCCCCGCCGTCAATAGCCGGGGCATTCCTTGCAAAACAACTATTTACTACCCCCCTTGGGTTTCGGAATTTTTAGTAAGGAGCCATTCCAATCCCGCGGCGTTCAGCCCTTTTTTCAAGGCTGCGGTGTTCAAGCCCATCCCAAAATCAAAATAATACTAAAAATAACTGCAACAGTTTATTCAGGCCTGCCGTTTCATTTTACATTGGCTGGAATTATTTTGGCCCCTCTGATGTTAACGGAAGCAGCATGGACTTTCAGGATCAGCAGGGAACCCTCCAAGCCCTTATTCGCATAGATTGGCTGGATGACAAAAG
>JAEXFV010000045.1 GCA_023451115.1 Bacillota bacterium | reverse complement strand
GGGGAGGGGCATGCCCCTCCCCGCCGCTTGTCTAATGGATGAAAAAGGAGCTTTATGAAACCAATCACAGCATTGATTATTCTGGATGGCTTTGGCTGCAGGGAGGATGCCCAGGGCAATGCCATCAAAGCCGACGGCGCCAAGCATGTGATGGCGTTGTGGGAGAAATACCCCCATACCCGGATCGCAGCCAGCGGCATGGACGTAGGCCTGCCCACCGGCCAAATGGGCAACTCCGAAGTAGGGCATTTGAACATTGGCGCAGGGCGTATTGTTTACCAGGAATTTACCCGCATCAGTAAATCCATAGCGGATGGAGATTTCTTTGAAAACCCGGCGTTCCTTTCCGTTGTAGAGCACTGTAAGGAAAAAGGCACGGACCTGCATCTGATGGGCCTGTGCTCGGATGGAGGCGTCCACAGCCATTTGGAGCATCTTTATGCGTTGGTGAAGCTGGCCCGGGATAAGGGGTTAAGCCGGGTATATATCCACTGCTTTATGGATGGGCGGGATGTGCCGCCCAAGAGCGGAAAAGGCTATATTCAAGAACTGGAAGGCCAGCTTGCCAAGTTGGGCTGCGGCAAGATTGCCACTGTGATGGGCCGCTATTATGCCATGGACCGGGATAACCGGTACGAACGGGTGCAGCAGGCCTATGGGGCTATGGTGTATGGAGAAGGCGTACAGGTGAACAGCGCGGTGGAAGCCATGACCCGTTCCTATGCCCAGGAGGAAACGGACGAATTTGTTAAGCCCTCTGTAGTGTATCAGGATGGAAAGCCTCTGGCTACGGTAAAGCCGGAGGATGGCGTGATCTTTTTCAACTTCCGGCCTGACCGGGCAAGAGAAATTACCCGGGCGTTCCTGTTCCAGGATTTTGACGGATTTGAGCGCAAAAACGGCTGCTTCCCCCTTTCCTACGTGTCCATGACCCAGTACGATAAAACTTTTGGAGACTTATTGCAGGTGGCATATCCACCCGAAACCCTCGCCAATACCCTGGGAGAATATTTGAGCAAATGCGGCAAAACCCAGCTGCGCATTGCGGAAACAGAGAAATATGCTCATGTAACCTTCTTCTTTAACGGGGGTGTAGAAGCGCCTAATTCCGGGGAAGACCGCTGCCTGATCCCATCCCCCAAGGTTGCCACATACGACCTGAAGCCGGAAATGAGCGCTTATGAGGTGGCGGAGGAAGCCGTGCGCAGGGTTAACAGCGGCAAGTACGATGCCATGATCCTGAATTTTGCAAACCCGGACATGGTAGGTCATACCGGTGTAATGGAGGCGGCTACCGCGGCTGTTCACGCGGTGGATGCCTGCGTAGATCAGGTAGTGCAGGCGATTCTTTCCACAGGAGGGCGTTGCATCATTACGGCAGACCATGGCAATGCGGAACGGATGTTTGACGAAGAAGGTGGGCCCTTCACCGCTCACACCACCAATCCGGTGCCCTGCATCCTGGTAGATGCCCAGCGGATGAATGTGAAACTGCGGCAGGGCGGCAGGCTTTGTGACCTGGCTCCCACGCTGTTGGAACTCATGGGCCTGCCAGTGCCTGGGGAAATGACGGGAAAATCACTGATTGTCTAAGAATTTCCTTGCGTTCCTGGGCGCAGCATGATACAATGACAAACGCAGTCATCGATGGAGGTATGTGTGAATGGAAACGTTAAGAACGATTCTCACCATCGTTTTGTTGCTTCTCTCTGTGCTTATGATCGTGGTGGTGCTCATGCAGCAAAGCAAGAGCGCTGGCTTGGGCGCAGCCTTTGGCGGCGATAGCCAGATCACAGGCTCCAGGGGCAGGGCAGCTAGCAAAGAGGCAAAGCTACAAAAGATCACCAAGATTTTGGCGATCGCTATCGGCGTGCTGGCGCTGGTAATGGTGGCTCTGTAAAGGGCTTTGGCCTGCAAAAAAACGATTTTGGCTGAAATACACGGCGTGCCATGATTGCGCGCTGTGTTTTTTGGCATACTGAATTTATATGGCTATCATAGGGGATTGAGGTCTCAGGCCTTGATGCAAAAGCCCCGAAGAAAACCCTGTAAGCATGAGGCTGCAGGGAAGGAAAGGATCTTGATATGGAAGATAGAATTATCGCCGTGCTTTCTCAGGCGGGGAAACCCCTGTCCCTGGAAGCGGTGGCGGAGCAGCTGGGAGCCGAATTGCCGGTATTAGAAGCTGCGGTACAAGCCTTGATGGGAAGCGGCAAGGTGCTGATTACCCGTAAAAGAAGATTGGCGCTGCCGGAACAAACGGGATTGCTGTATGGCAAGATACAAGGCCATGCCAGAGGGTTCGGCTTTTTTCGGCCGGAGGATGGAAGCGCAGATGCTTTTATTCCCGCGGACGGCATGCACGGCGCCATGAACGGCGACATGGTGTGGGCGCGGCTGACCGATCAGGTAAGCCGCAACGGGTCGCCGGAGGCGGAAGTCTGTGCGATTGTAAAACGGGCCTATTCTCAAATTGTAGGCACCTTTGAGCAGGAGGACAAAGCCGGCGGATACGTGGTGCCGGATGATACCCGCTTGCCCATGGATGTGATGATCCCTGCAGACCGCACCTTGAAAGCCAAGCCCGGCGATAAGGTAGTAGCGCAGGTGCTGCAATTCCCCGATGGGCGGAGGCCGATTTTGGGGGCAATTCGTGAGGTGCTGGGCAATAAGGATGATGCGGGTACGGATGTGCTCTCTATTATCCGCCAGTTTCAGCTGCCGGAGCAATTTTCAAAAGGCGCAGCCCGGCAGGCGAAACTGCTCAAGCAAACCGTGGCGAAGGATGCCTATATTTCCCGGGAAAACCTGAAGGGCAAATGCATTGTAACCATCGATGGCGCCGATTCCAGGGACTTGGACGATGCGGTTTCTCTGGAACGGTTTAAAAACGGCAATTATTATTTGGGCGTGCATATTGCGGACGTATCCGCTTATGTAAAAGAAGGCAGCGCGTTGGACCGGGACGCACTGGAGCGGGGCACCAGCGTATATTTCCCGGACCGGGTGATCCCCATGCTGCCGGTGGAGCTTTCCAACGGTATCTGTTCCTTAAACGAGGGGAGCGATAGGCTGACGCTGTCCTGCTTTATGGAAATCGATCAAACAGGTAAGGTGCTGTCCCACCGCATTGCGGAAACCATGATTTGTTCCCGCCATCGCCTGGTGTATGACGATGTGACCAAACTGCTGCAAGGCGATGAGGAACAACTCAAACGATATGATGACATTGCCCCCATGCTTAAGGATTTGGAAACGTTAGCGGGTGTGCTCAATGCCAAGCGGGTAAAGCGCGGCAGTATTGATTTTGACTTGGACGAAACAAAAATCGCCGTAGATGCCCAGGGCCGGCCGGTGCAAGTGGGAAAGGCGGAACGGGGTATTGCCAACCGCATCATTGAGGAATGCATGTTGATTGCCAATGAAACGGTGGCGGAGCATGTGGCGCTTTTAAATCTCCCCTTCCTGTACCGGGTGCATGAAACACCGGAAAAGGAAAAGCTGGCGGAACTGAATGTTTTTTTACAGACTTTGGGATATGGCATCCGCAACGTAAAGGATATTCAGCCCCGTGCCTTGCAGCGGGTGTTGGAATCTGCCAAGGGCACCAAAGAGGAAAACATCGTTTCCAAAGTGGTGCTCCGCTCCATGAAGCGCGCCCGGTATTGCGAAGCCTGTTTAGGACATTTTGGCCTGGCAGCCAAACATTATTGCCACTTTACTTCTCCCATCCGCCGTTATCCGGACTTGATGGGCCATAGAATACTCAAAGAGATGATCCACGGGGAACTCAATGCCAAACGGGTGGAGGCGCTCAACGCCAAGCTGCCGGAAATGGCCCGCCAGTGTAGCGAGCGGGAGAAGATCGCCACCGATGCGGAGCGAGCGGTAGAGGATTTGAAAAAGTGCGAATACATGAAGGAGCGCATTGGGGAAACCTGGGCGGGCGTAATTGCCGGGGTGACCTCCTTCGGTTTTTTCGTGGAATTGGCCAACACGGTAGAAGGCCTGGTAAAAATGACCAGCCTGGACGATGACTATTACGTCTACGATGAAAAGAACTACCGTATGGTTGGCCGCAGCAGCGGCAGGGTATACCGGCTGGGCGACGAGGTGAAGGTGCGAGTGGTTGCCGTGGATATGGAAGCCCACAATATTGACTTTGAACTGGCTACGGAAAATGGGCAAAAGCTCTCCCGGCCAAAAGGCAAGGAGCCGGATCAAATCAATATAGGGAAGGAAAACAACCCGGAATCTGCTAAAACGGGCGGAAAAGATAAGCCCGCTGCCCCTGCGCCCAAACGGGGACGGCGCAGAGGCGGGGCTCGCAGGCCTGCCGCAAAGAACAGCCAGAAACGCTGAATGCTGTATGCAAATCAACAAGCCCACGCTTACATAGCGTGGGCTTTTCGTTTCCCCAGCCATTTGGGAATGATGCGTTCAAAATAGGCGCAATGCCAAAGCTCTCAGCTTTGGCTGCCTATAGTGCTTTTCAAATATATCAACTGTTTTGGGCGCATATTACGCTTTGGTAAAGCAGCGCTGCTCCATAACAGGACGTATCCGGGTGTGCCCGGAAGCTGGGGCTATGCCAGGGGGCGTTTTCCTGTCCGGCAAAGCCGCTGCCCAGAAAATAGAAAAAGGAAGGGACCTGCTGGGCAAACAGGGCAAAATCTTCGGAAGCCATGCAGGGGGAGAAGGGTTGCACCTGCACCTCTCCCAGGGCTGCTTGCGCAGCCTGCCGGGCGATCGGATAGAGGGCAGCATCGTTTTGCAGGGCGGGAACCAGGTGCTGGATTTCCAATTCCGCCCGGCAGCCGAAGGCCGAAGCGGTGTTTTGGGCGATCTCCTGCAGGCGGGACAGCGCGGTTTTCCGGGCGCAGGGGGTAAAGGTGCGAACGCTCCCCGTCATGACCGCCTGATCGACAATCAGGTTTTCTTTTGTGCCGGCATGGATGGAACAAACGGAAACTACGGCGGAATCGAATGGATCTATATTTCGGCTCACAATGGTTTGCGCGTTGCTGATGAATGCCGCTGCGCAGACGATGGGGTCAACCGTGCGGTGGGGCATGCCGCCATGCCCGCCTTTTCCTTGCATGGTTAAAATAAAATCGTCTTTGGCGGACATACAGGGGCCAGATAATAGCCCTACTTTGCCTACTGTAAGAGCAGGGGTATTGTGCAGCCCAAACAGCATGGAAATCGGGGCCTGGGAGAGCAGGCCATGTTCCAGCATTGCCTGAGCGCCTCCCAGGGTTTCCTCCCCGGGCTGAAAGATGAAATATACGTCCCCTGCAGGGCCATGGGGGAGCGCAGCCAGGGCAAGGGCAGCGCCAAACAGGGAGGCGGCATGCACATCATGGCCACAGGCGTGCATCATGCCAGGATGCGCGGAGCAATCTGCCCGGACTACCGCCTCGGTTTGGGGGATGGCGTCAATATCTGCCCGCAGCCCAATCGGCGGAGCTTCGCCCTGGCCACGCAGTTTGGCCACCACTCCTGTTTCCATGCCCAGATCCAGCAAAGAAACGCCCAAAGGGGCCAGGGCTTCACGGATATGCCGGGTGGCTTCCCGTTCCTGAAAACTTACCTCAGGATTGCTGTGTAAAGCCGCTTCCAGTTTATGAATAGCAGCGCCATAGTTTGCTTTGATTTGCTGCGGATGCAATAGACTTCCCTCCCATGTTGGAATAGTACCATTGTAGCCCTTTGCAAGGTACAGCGCAATTGGATATACGCCAGAGGAATTTTGTGCTATACTAATACAAGCCTTTTGCAATATTTGGAGGCTGGAGGGAAGCAAGTGAGAAGAAGAAGACGTCGTTTGAGAAAAGGCGCCTGGGGGCGCATTCTTGTTTTACTCATTTTATTGTTAGCGGTAATCCTGCTGGCGGTGTTTGCAATACGTTCCTGCACAGGCAGCGACCCGGATGACCCCAGCGCAACGCCTGGCGGCTTTGGCGGTTTGTTCTCCAAACCTGAGCCAACTTTGGAACCAACGCCAACGCCTGAGCCAACGCCAACGCCGGTACCCACCTTTTCCCCTGCAGCGGTGGAGGGGACGCGGCCATCCGACTTTGGCCTGGAAACAGCCTTGCAGGTGGATGGGCAAAACGTTGACCGTTATACCCGCAGCGGCGCCGACGTAATTGACTTCCTGGAGGGAGAAAAGTATACCCAGGTGGAAGGCATCATTACCTTCCGGGGCAATAATTTCCGGGATACCGCCTCCTACGGAACCATCACCATTTCGGAAAAGACGCTGGAGCCCATTTGGAGCGTAACCACCGGAAGCATGGCCAAAGTGTACAACAGCGGTGCAGGCGGCGGCAGCTGGACCGGCAGCGGCTGGACGGGACAGCCCCTCATCGTTCGTTGGCCGGATAGCACGAAAAAAATTATGAATATGTATGATTCTGCCAAGGCCAAAAAAGACCTGGTAGAAGTCATCTATGCCACCATGGATGGGAAAATCTATTTCCTTGATCTGGAAACCGGTGAAAAAACCCGGGATTGCATCGATGTTGGCTGGCCCTTTAAGGGGGCGGGCGCGCTGGATCCCAGAGGGTATCCCATTATGTATGTAGGCTCAGGGGATGACAGCCCCAAACACGGGGATGCCCGGGCGTTTATCATCAGCCTGGTGGATGGCTCCATCCTGTATACCTTTGGCAATGACGATGATTTTACCCTGCGCAATCTTTCCTACTTTGACAGTTCCGCTTTAGTGGATGCAGAAACGGATACCCTGATTTACCCAGGCGAGAGCGGCATCCTCTACACCATCAAGCTCAACACCCAATATGATGAGGGAGCCGGCACCCTTTCCATCAACCCGCAGCCTGTGGTGAAATGGCGGTACAAAGGCGAACGCAGCGGCGTTAACAACCAGTACTGGCTGGGGGTAGAAGACAGCGCGATTATCTGGCGGGGGCATGCCATCTTTTCAGATAACGGCGGCCACCTGATGTGCTTGGATTTAAATACCTACGAAACAAAATGGGTGCAGGATACCCTGGACGATACCAACTGCACTCCGGTGTTGGAGCTGGAAGGGGAAGACCACCATCCCTATGTGTATACCTCCACTTCCTTCCATGCGGGCTGGCGCAAGGCGGAGGGGCAGCTGGCGGCGATCCCCATCTGGAAGATCGATGCTGTCACTGGAGAAATCATATGGGCTACGGAGTACCAGTGCGAAACCATGAGTGGTGTATCCGGCGGCGTGCAGGGCACCATTGCAGTCGGTAAAAACAAGTTATCCGATTTGATCTTCGTTCCGGTAGCATATAACCCCAGCGGCTCCAAAGGCAAGCTGGTGGCCCTTTCGAAAGAAACAGGGGAAATGGTGTGGGAATATCAGTTCCAGAAATACCCCTGGAGCTCTCCCGTAGCGGTGTATACGGAAGAGGGCGATGGTTATCTGATCCAGTGCAACCAGTCCGGTTATATGCACCTGCTGGACGGAAGGACAGGGGAGCTGCTGTATGAAATCAATCTGGAAGCCAATATTGAAGCCTCTCCCGCTGTATTTGGCAATACTGTAGTGGTGGGTACACGGGGAAGCAAAATTTATGGCGTGACCATTCGATAAGGCAAACCAAGTGGGGCCGGGCAATGTGCCCGGCCTTTGTTTTTAGGAGGAGAGAAGCATATGGCCCAGGTAATTTGCGCAGGCGTGATGGTGGCGGATGTGTTGGCCAGGGGTGTGGGCAGCGATGTTTTCAGCCGGGATTGCACCCGGGTAGAAAGGGTGCAGATCGCTACCGGGGGAGATGCGTTTAACCAGGCGGTAAATTTAGCCCAATTGGGGATATCAACCGCCCTGCTAGGGCGTGTAGGGCAGGACACTGCAGGGCAATTATTGCTGGAGCAGGCTCGTGCTAGAGATATTGATGTTTCCGGGGTGCAGCAAATCGCTGGGCGCCCCACCAGTGTTTCCATCGTGCTCATCGGTGAGGATGGACAGCGTAATATTATCGCAAGCCGCGCAGGCAGCAACGGCGCCTTGTGCGCAGCGGATATCCTGCCGGTGAAAGGCGGAGTAAGGGGCGCAAGCATATATTCCCTTGGCAGTTTATACGGCAGCCTGAGCCTGACAGGAGAGCAGGCGGCAATGGGGCTGAAAGCGGCAAAATGCGCAGGGATGGTGACGGTAGCGGATATGATGCATGGCGATCATCCCCTGGAGGATGCGGCACTGGCGCTGCAATATGTGGACTATTTTTTGCCCAATTGTGAGGAAGCGTGTTTGCTTACCGGTCAGGAGCAGCCCGAAAATGCTATCCGGGCGTTATTGGAGTTGGGCGTAGGATGTGTAGTCTTGAAAATGGGAGGTGAGGGCTGTCTGGTAGGCACTGGGGCAGGGGAACGTTTGCAGTTTCCCGCATGCCGGGCAAAGGTAGAGGATACCACTGGAGCAGGGGATGCCTTTGCCGCGGGATTTATCTGGGGGCTGCTGGAAGGGCTGCCTGTGGAAGTCTGTGCACTGCGGGGCAATGCAGCGGGAGCGGTTGCAGTGGAATGTTTAGGCGCTACCTGCGGCGATTTTACCAAACAGGCTTTGCTGGCCAGAATGGAAGAAGCAAAAGCGGTTTTGACGTAACAAAACACAACCCCCGAAACAAATCAGAGGTTGTGGGGCGAATTCTATTTCTCCTCCGGTGGCAATTCTTTGCCGCAGTGAGGGCAGTACTGAATGTTGCCTTCCCGAGGAAGCGGCGCGCCACAATAGGGGCAGCGCCAGTAAAGCAGCACGATAACCACCCCTGCAAGCAGAGGCGCCAGCACGATGAGAAAAAACCATTCCCGCATCCATGGGGCATCGCTGTTGGCATACAGCAATAAGGATAGTCCAATGGAAATGCCGAACAAGATCCACATGAGCCTGCGGCTTTTACGAAAATGCATGGCGGAAGCCTCCCGTTCGTTGGAATTTACCCTTTGGCCCGAGGCCGCTTTTGGTAGCGCTCCTCTTCGCTGAATATGCAGCCGCAGTATTTTTGCATATACAGCCCCAATTCCCGCGCCTTGGCCTGCCCTTCCCGAAACAGCGGGCGAAAATCCCGGTAAAGAAAGCGCACGCCATATTTGCGGGCGGCCTCTTCTCCAGCGGCCTGAATGAGTTCATGGTTCTGGTAGGGGCTGATGGTAAGGGTGGTGGAAAAGGCGGAAAATCCGTTTTCCGCCGCCGCCTGCGCCGTGGCCTCCAAACGCATTGCGTAGCACTTAGGGCAGCGCGCTGCAAAATCTCCTTCCAGCGCCTGAAGAAATGGCCTGAGCCCATAGGTATCCTTTACAATCAGGGGTAAGTCCA
Source organism: Bacillota bacterium (assembly GCA_023451115.1). Classification (GTDB taxonomy): domain Bacteria; phylum Bacillota; class Clostridia; order Christensenellales; family CAG-138; genus JAEXFV01. Next base: position 12,569 of record JAEXFV010000045.1, on the reverse strand, counting down.
CCGCCTTCGCATATTCCTGCAAGGCATTGCGGCGGCTGCGATATTCGGTGAAGGGATGGATATTGGGGTTATACCAAAACCCGGTAAGCCGGGCCCCCTCCTGCCGCAGCGCAGGAATGCAGGCTACGGAGCAGGGGGCGCAGCAAATGTGAAGAAATACGTCCATCAGTTTTTCTTTTCCCGGATTTCTTCCTGAATGAGGCTCAGGAAGTCATTAAGCGCCATGGCGCCCATATCTCCCGTTTTACGGGAGCGCACGGCTACCACGCCGTTCTCCATTTCTTTATCGCCAATGACCAGCATGTAAGGCACTTTCATCATCTGTGCCTCCCGGATCTTAAAGCCGATCTTTTCATTGCGCAGGTCGACCTCCGCCCGGATACCCGCTGCCTTGAGGCCGTTGGCTACTTCCTGCGCCTTTTCATCCGCACGGCTGGTAATGGTGAGCACTTTTACCTGCAAGGGAGCTACCCAGGTGGGGAATGCGCCGGCGCAATGCTCGGTGAGTATGCCGATAAAGCGCTCAATAGAACCGAACACCACGGTATGGATCATCACCGGGCGATGCTTTTCCCCATCGGGGCCCACATAGGTGATGTCAAACCGCTCCGGCATCTGGAAATCCAGCTGGATGGTACCGCACTGCCAGGTGCGGCCGATGGCGTCTTCCAGATGGAAGTCGATCTTGGGGCCGTAGAAGGCGCCGTCGCCTTCGTTAATGGTATAGGGGAGTTCCGCAGCTTTGAGGGCTTCCTCCAGCGCTTCGGTAGCCAGGTTCCACTGCTCATCCGAGCCCATGCTGTCCTCCGGACGGGTGGACAGCTCCACGGAATACTTAAAGCCGAAGGTGTCGTAGAAGCACTGGAACTTGTCGATAACCCCCAGGATTTCCGGCTTGATCTGTTCCGGCGTCATGAAAATATGAGCGTCGTCCTGGGTAAAGCAGCGCACCCGCATCAGCCCGTGCAGCGCTCCGGAAAGCTCATGGCGGTGTACCAGGCCCAATTCACCTAGGCGCTCCGGCAGATCCCGGTAAGAATACATCTTGCGCTTGAAGGTCAGGATGGAGCCAGGGCAGTTCATGGGTTTAATGGCGTAATCCAGATCGTCGATCTTGGTAAAGTACATGTTGTTCTGGTAGTGATCCCAGTGGCCGGAACGAATCCACAGATCCCGGTTGAGGATCATGGGAGTGCGAATCTCTTTATAACCCCGGGCCTGGTGCTGTTCCCGCCAGAAGTTTTCCAGCTGGTTACGCAAAATCATGCCGTTGGGGTAGAAGAAGGGGAAGCCGGGGCCCTCGTCGTGGATGTCAAACAGGTCCAGCTCTCTGCCCAGCTTGCGGTGATCCCGCTTTTTCGCTTCTTCCATGCGGAACAGGTATTCGTCCAAATCCGCTTTCTTTTCAAATGCGGTGCCATAAATGCGCTGAAGCATTTTGTTCTTTTCGCTGCCGCGCCAATATGCGCCCGCTACGCTCATAAGCTTGCAGTTCTTTACTTTGCCAGTGGAAGCTACGTGAGGGCCTGCGCACAAGTCCACAAAGTCGCCCTGCTTATAAAAGCTGATGACGGCGTCCTGGGGCAGGTCTTCTATGAGCTCTACCTTGTAAGGCTCGTTGCGCTCCTTCATATAAGCAATGGCCTCTTCCCGGGGCAGTTCAAAACGCTCCAGCTTAAGGTCCTCTTTTTCAATGCGCTCCATTTCTTTTTCGATGGCAGCCAAATCATCGGCAGAAAAAGGGGTTTCCTTGTCAAAATCGTAATAAAAGCCGTTTTCAATAGCAGGGCCGATGGCCAACACTGCGTCAGGGTACAGGCGCTTTACTGCCTGGGCCAGAATGTGGGAGGCGGTGTGGCGGAAGCCCCAGCGGGCATCCTCGTCGTCCCAGGTTAAAAACTGGATGCTGTGGTCGCCGTGAATGGGGCGGAATGCGTCGGCCCGCTCGCCATCGAGCCGGCACAACAGGGTGCTTTTTGCCAAACGGGGGCCAATAGACGCTGCAATTTCCAGCGGAGTCATCCCGTCCTGGTATTCGCGCACGCTGCCGTCAGGGAAAGTGATGTTCATAATATCCTCCTCATATGTTGCTTTCGAAATTTTTGGTATAAAAAAGCCCCTTGCATCATGCAAGGGACGGTTCTCATACTACCGTGGTTCCACCCTCGTTGCCTGCACCAGAATGATGCGGGCCACTCGTTTGGCCGTTATCGCAGCCATGCGGTCCTATCCTTGGGGCGGTGCTCCCTTCCTGCCCGGGACGCGCTTGCAGCCACGGCGCCTCCTCTCTGCTAAAACCGGGGAAAACGGAACGGGAAAATCCCAAATCATCTAAAACTATTAGTCATTATATACCCCCTTGGAATGGGTGTCAACCAAGGGAAAATGTTGGCTGAGCAGATTTTTCTCTTTACTTGATGATAAAATTGTGCTATGATACCCAAAGATTATTTGCAAAGGAATTTGTGATGAACCAGTTTGCAGGCAAAAATAATTATTACTTTAGCTTTGGCTTTGCTTACTTTACCGGCAAGGCTTTTGCGAGTTTGTCTGCAAGTTAGGGCTTTTGAAGGCATAAATCCCTGAGAAAGAATAGGAAGCCCCGCAGCAAACCCGCTGCGGGGCTTTTTAATTGAAATTTCTGAGAAAAAACGGAGGCGTACCATGATTGTCATTTTAAGGCCGAATGTAACCCAGGAGCAAATGCAGCCTTTGATTAGCTGGTTAAAAGGACGGAATTTAGGCATTCACATGAGCACAGGGGATTTGCATACGATCCTGGGCCTAGTAGGGGATACTGCCGGGGTGGATATGGACCTGATCATGGCCATGGACATTGTGGAGGATGTGAAGCGCATCCAGGAGCCTTACAAAAGCGCCAACCGGAAGTTCCACCCCGAGGACACGGTGGTAACGGTGGCTGCTGGCACGGCTGGGGAAACTCAGGTGGGCGGAGGCCATTTTGCTATGATTGCAGGGCCCTGTTCGGTGGAAAACGAGGAGCAAATTGTGTCTATCGCTAAGGAAGTCAAAGAAGCAGGCGCTACCATGCTGCGTGGCGGCGCATTCAAGCCCCGGACTTCACCGTACGCATTTCAGGGGCTACATGAAGAAGGCATCAGGCTGCTGCTGTTGGCCAAGCGGGAAACAGGCCTGCCCATTGTAACGGAAATTATGGATTTATCTCAGCTGCCCTGTTTTGAAGAGGTGGATGTCATCCAGGTAGGGGCCCGTAATATGCAGAACTTTGAGCTGCTCAAGGAGTTGGGGCATTTAAATAAGCCTATCCTGCTCAAACGGGGGCTTTCCAGCACCTTGAATGAGCTGCTGATGAGTGCGGAATACATTATGGCGGGCGGGAATGAGGATGTCATTCTTTGCGAACGTGGAATTCGCACCTTTGAAACTTACACCCGAAACACTTTGGATTTAGCAGCAATTCCATCCTTGCAAACCCTGTCCCATCTGCCGGTAATTGTGGACCCCAGCCATGCCACCGGCCGTTGGCAGCTGGTATCCTCCATGGCGTTGGCTGCGGCGGCTGCGGGAGCGAATGGCTTGATGATTGAAGTGCATAACGATCCCCAGCATGCCCTTTGCGACGGCCCGCAATCCCTAAAGCCGGGCGCATTTGCCAAGCTGTGCCGTAAGGTGGACCGGGTGCGCCAGGCGGTGGCTTTGGATGAGGAAGAAGTATGAACATCGGAATTGTTGGGCTGGGATTGATGGGAGGTTCCGCAGCCAAAGCGCTCAAGGCGTATACCCGCCACAGGGTATACGGGGCGGAGCGAAACCCATCCGTTTTGCAAAAGGCGTTGGCACAACAGGCAATTGACGCCCAGTTGGATGATGCTGCTTTGCAAAGTTGTGGTTTACTATTTTTGGCGCTATATCCCCGGGCAGCTGTTGCCTGGATGGCAGAACATGCAGGCGGCATGGCCAAAGGCACGACGGTAGTGGACTTTTGCGGCGTGAAACAGGCGGTGGTGGAAGCAATTACCCCCATTGCAAAACAAAACGGCATTTGTTATGTGGGCGGCCACCCTATGGCTGGCACGGAAAAAACCGGGTATGATGGGGCGCGGGGCGATCTGTTCCAGGGGGCTTCCATGATTTTAACGCCCCAGGAGGAAGGACTTTTACAGCGTTTAGGCTGGTTGGAGGGGATTTTTCAGGAAATGGGCTTTTCCAGGGTTACCCTTTCCACGCCGGAGCGGCACGACCGGATCATCGCCTACACTTCCCAGTTGGCCCATGTGCTCTCCAGCGCCTATGTGCAAAGCCCCATTGCGCTGGAACACGATGGATTTTCCGCCGGCTCTTTGCGGGATATGACCCGGGTGGCCTGGCTCAACGAAACCATGTGGGCGGAACTGTTTATGGAAAACCGCCAGTTCCTCGCGGAGGAAACCGAGGCCCTCTGTTCCAGGCTGGAGCAATATGCCAAGCTGCTGCGAGCGGGAGATGAAAAGGGAATGCAGGCGTTGCTTCAGCAAGGACGGCTGCAGAAAGAACAGATGATGAATAAGGAGACCGCGGCATGGAACCCATTTTGATTCATACTGGCACATCCTATCCGGTGTATATTGGCAACGGTATATTGGCCAATGTGGGAGAAGCGGTAAAAAGACATATTCCTCTGTGCACCATTGCGCAGGTCTCAGACGATACAGTAGACGCTTTGTATGGAGCGCAAGTGGCGGACAGTTTGCGCCAGGCGGGATATCAGGTGCGGCAATTTTCCTTCCCTGCAGGAGAGGGCAGCAAAAGCCTTTCAACCCTGGGCGCTCTCCTTGAATTTTTAGCGGAACACCAGCTTACCAGAAGCGATGCGGTGGTTGCCCTGGGCGGCGGCGTGACGGGGGATCTGGCAGGGTTTGCAGCGGCGGTATATCTCAGGGGCATCCCCTACGTACAAATTCCCACCACGCTGCTCGCAGCAGTGGATAGTTCCGTAGGCGGGAAAACCGCCGTGGACCTGCAGGCCGGGAAAAATCTCGCAGGGGCGTTCCACCAGCCCCGGCTGGTGCTTTGTGATTGCCAAACATTCGCTACTCTGCCGGAGAACACCTTGTTGGATGGCGTAGCGGAAGGGATGAAAGCGGGGGTGCTGAAAGACCCCGTGCTGTTTCAAAAATTTCAAACAGGGGAATATCGTCAGGATTATCCCGCTGCGGTTTCCCGTTGTGTACAGCTAAAAGGGGAAATTGTTTCCCGGGATGAAAGGGATGGGGGGGAGCGCCAGCTGCTAAACCTGGGCCATACGGTTGGGCATGGTGTGGAAGCATGTTCCAACTTCCAAATTTCCCACGGCCATGCAGTGGCCATTGGCATGAGCATCATTGCCCGGGCTGCGGCGCAAAAAGGCATTTGCACCCCTGCATGCGCAAAGGAAATCCAACAGGCGTTGCAAAACTGCGGCTTGCCTACCCACACAGCATATACAAGCCATGATATTGCCCAGGCGGCTTTGCACGACAAAAAACGCCAGGGTGGAAAGATTACCCTGGTGGTGCCGGAACGTATCGGCCTATGCCGGCTGCTGCCCATTCCGCTGGAACAGCTGGAGGAATGGATCCAATCCGGCAGAAAGGATATCACCACATGAGTCAAGCAATTATCCAACCAGGCGGTTTGCAGGGAAATTTGCCGGCAATCCCTTCCAAATCCCAAGCCCATCGATTGCTGATTTGCGCTGCCCTGGCGGATGCGGCAACCAAGATCCGGATGCAAAGCCCTTCCCAGGACATTCAGGCTACCCTCAATTGCATTCAGCGGTTGGGCGCCCGGGTGGTGCCGACCCAGGAAGGCGTAACCATACACCCCATTGGCACGCCCACCAGTTCTCCTTTGTTGGATTGTGGGGAAAGCGGCACCACCTTACGGCTGCTGCTGCCAGTGGTAACCGCCCTGTGCGCCCAGGCCACGTTTCATGGCCATGGACGGTTGCCGCAACGGCCCATCGGGGAGCTGCAAAACTGCCTGGAGGTCCATGGCGCCTGCTTTGATAAACAAAAGCTGCCCTTTCAGGTGCGAAGGGGCGACTTCACAGGGGGAGTATTTTGTATTCCGGGGGACATCAGTTCCCAATACCTTTCCGGGTTGCTGCTCATGCTTCCGTTACTGCCCCAAGGCGGGGAAATCCGCCTGACCACGCCGCTGGCATCCCAAGGGTATGTGGATATGACCTTAGCGGCCATGGCTGCCTTCGGGGTGAAAGTGCAAAAGCAGCCGGGGCGGTATCTTGTTTCAGGGGGACAGGCGTATCGCTCGCCGGGCACAGCCGGGGTAGAGGGAGACTGGTCCAATGCGGCGTTCTTTTTGGCAGCAGGCGCCCTGTCCGGCCCCGTAACCGTAACGGGCCTGTCCATGAGTTCTTTGCAGCGGGATAAAGACATGCTGGAACTGCTGCTGCGCTTTGGGGCGAATGTGATACTGGGGAAAGACAGCGTCACCGTCCAGGCGGGCGCGCCGCGCCGGGGGATGGAGATCGATGTGGAAAACATTCCGGATCTGGCGCCAGTGCTTTGCGTGATGGCTGCAGCAGCCCGTGGCGGCAAAACCACGCTATTGCATACCGCTCGGCTGCGCTTAAAGGAGAGCGACCGGGTAGAGGCTATTTTGAACATGCTCCACGCTTTGGGTGTGCGGGCGGAAGCTGGGCCGGACAGAATGGTGGTTTACGGCGGCGGGCAGATAGCGGGGGGCGTTGTGGATTGCTGCGGCGATCACCGCATTGCCATGGCTGCCGCTGTAGGCGCGTGCGTTGCCAGCGGAAAAATAACGGTTTTGAACGCCAGGGCGGTGGACAAGTCCTATCCGGCTTTTTTTGAAGATTTTGCCCGATTGGGAGGAAATGTGTATGTCGTCTAGCTTTGGGAAACGCATTCAATATACGATATTTGGCCAGTCCCATGGCGCTGCTCTGGGTGTGGTAATAGACGGCTTGCCCCCGGGAGAACGGGTGGATTTCCAACGGCTGCAGGCTTTTTTGGCCCGACGTGCTCCGGGAAAAACGCCTTGGAGCACCCCAAGAAAAGAAGAGGATGCGCCGGAGTTTCTCTCCGGGCTGGTAGGGGAATTTACCTGTGGCGCGCCGTTGTGCGCCATCATTCGAAACCAGAATACTCGTTCTCAGGATTATGAGGCTTTGCGGCAAACCCCCCGGCCTGGCCACGCGGATTATACCGCAAGGGTCAAATATGGCGGCTTTGAAGATACAGCCGGCGGCGGGCACTTTTCCGGCAGGCTAACGGCGGCGCTGTGTATTGCAGGGGGAATTGCACTGCAAATACTGGAACGAAAAGGGGTTGCAATCGGCGCCCATATCGCGTCCGTCGGGCTCGTAGAGGATATTCCCTTTGATCCGGTGTCGGTCAACCTGCAGACGCTGTTGGCAGTGCAAAGCCGGGAGCTCCCTGTTAACGATACCTATGCCGCACAACAGATGATAGCGCAAATCCAGCAGGCGGTAAAAATGGGCGATTCTCTGGGCGGCGTGGTAGAATGCTGCGCTTTGGGGCTGCCTGCAGGCATTGGGGAACCCATGTTTGACGGGTTGGAAAGTCGGCTGAGCCAGGCGGTTTTCGGCATCCCGGCTGTGAAGGGCGTGGAATTTGGCGCAGGCTTTGGGGCAGCCCGGATGACAGGAAGCGTCAACAACGATCCTTTTGTGCTGCAAGCCGGCAAAGTACGCACAAGCAGCAACAACCATGGTGGGATACTGGGCGGGATTTCATCCGGCATGCCGCTGGTTTTACGGGCGGCGTTTAAGCCGACCCCTTCCATTTCCCGCCCGCAAACCACGGTGGACCTGGAAAAAATGAAGGAGACGGAACTGGAGATTAAAGGCCGGCATGATCCCTGCATCGTTCCCCGGGCCGTGCCGGTGGTGGAGGCGGTTGTGGCCATGGTGTTGTTGGATATGTTGGTATCATGATAAAAATTTTCATAGTTTGGTAAGGAGATTGGAAACATGGATTTGCAGCAGATCAGGGCGCGTATCGATGAAGTGGATGAAAATTTGGTGGCGTTGTTCCGGGAACGGATGGGTCTGAGCGCCCAGGTAGCGGACTATAAAGCGGAGCATCATCTGCCAGTGCTGAATAAAGCCCGGGAACGGGAAGTTTTGGCCCGTGTATCCGAATTGGCGGGAGAGGATTTGGAGGCTTACAGCAGGCTGTTGTATAGCGTGCTGTTTGATATGAGCCGGGCTTATCAACAGAAAAAACTGGGCCGGGAGCAAAGCCAACTGGCGAAAAACGTGTATTCCGCTGCGCTGCCGGAAGGCACGCTTTTTCCGGCCCGGGGCGTGGTAGCCTGCCAGGGGGTGGAGGGGGCATATTCCCAGCATGCTTGCGATAAACTGTTTGCAGCGCCGAATATCCTTTATTTCCGTAGCTTTGAGGGCGTGTTCCAGGCAGTGGCCAACGGCCTTTGCCAATACGGCATATTGCCCATAGAGAACAGCTCCGCCGGGTCCGTAGTAAAGGTGTATGACTTGATGAACCGGCATAAATTCCATATTGTGCGCAGCGTGCGGCTGCATATCCACCATCAGCTCATGGCAAAGCCAGGCGTGAAACTCGAGCAGGTGAAAGAAGTTTTTTCCCATGAACAGGCATTGAGCCAGTGCTCTTTGTATTTCGAACAGCATAGTAATCTGAAAACCACCCCCTGTGAAAACACAGCGGTGGCCGCCCAAATGGCGGCGCAAAGCCAGCGGGATGACGTTGCGGCAATTTGTTCCCCGGACTGCGCAGAGCTGTATGGCCTTCAGGTGTTGGACGACCATGTGCAAAACAACAGCAACAACTATACCCGTTTTATCTGCATTGCCCGGGAGCTGGCCATTTATCCGGGAGCGGACCGGATCAGCCTGATGCTTTCCGTTCCGCATAAGCCGGGCTCATTATATAACATGATCGCCAAATTTTCAGTGTTGGGTCTCAACCTGACCAAGCTGGAGAGCCGGCCCATCCCAGGCAGTGATTTTGAGTTTTTGTTCTATGTGGATCTGGAAGCCTCCATCTGGCGGCCTGAAGTAATGGAACTGCTTTCACAAATGGCGCAAACCGACGGACGTTTTGTGTTCCTGGGTTGCTACAGCGAGGTGTAGCCAGTGCGCCCCAAAGAAGAACAGAATATTGTTTTGGTGGGCATGCCGGGTTGCGGAAAAACCCGCATTGGAGAAGCGGTGGCTGCTTTGATGGGGCGGCCCTTTGTGGATACCGACCAGGTAGTTGCCGCTTTGCATGGCTCCACGCCAGCCCAAATCATTCAAGAGCAGGGGGAAGAGGCTTTCCGGCGCCTGGAAACCCAGGCGGTACAGCTGTCTGCGGCTCAAAAAGGGGTTGTGATTGCAACCGGCGGCGGCGCTGTGCTGCGGGAGTGCAACCGCACGGTGCTGCGGGAATGTGGGCAGGTGTATTTTTTGCACCGGGCGCTGGAGCTACTTTCCACTCAGGAGAGGCCGCTATCCCGGGATCTGTATGCCCTTTACCAACAGCGGCTGCCAGCCTATCAAAGCGCCGCCCACTGGGAAATCCACAATATGGGGACTGTGGAGGAAGCTGCGCAAGCGGTTATTGTGGCTTTTTTAAAAGCAGGGAAAGGGAAGGAAGCAGCGGATTAAATGGAAGCAACGTGGGCCAATTTAATTTTTTCCCAAACCAATACTGGCATGGGGGCCTGCATCCGATTGGTGACGGGGCAGTTTTATAATCATGTGGCATTACATTTTTCTCAGAACCCCCAGGCCTTTTATTCCTTTGCGCGCCGCTATTGCAACGCCCCCTTATGGGGCGGTTTTGTGGAAGAAAGCCCCCAGCGGTATTTGAAAACTGGGAAAGACTGCCACGTAAAAGCCTGTGCCCTGCCCCAGGAGATGGCGCAGTTGGCTTGGGAACGGTTGCAGCCTTTTTTGCAGGCGCCCCAATGGTATTTATATAATAGCTATGATGCGCTGTATACGCTTTGGGGAAAGCGGTATCCCCTGCCCGGGGCGTTTACCTGCGTTGGATTTGTAGAGAATTTATTACAGGCTCCGGCTTTGGGAAGCATCCCGGGTTTAGAGGCGGCGTTTGCCCAACAGGAGGTTTATCAGGGCAGTTTTATGGGCTATTTGCAACATTGGGGCTTGGAAGGGCCTAAAACAAAAGACGCGTTGGATACTTATTTTACGCGCTTGCCTTTTTTTCAGGCAGTGCGCGGAACCATTGGGCATCTTGAGGGGCTGCATGGCCGCAAACGGCTGAGAAAATAATTCCAGGGAAAAACCGACAGATTTCACCTCTATTCGGATCGGATTTATTGTTTTGCCATAAAGAGCATGATATAATAATTACATATTTCTATATACTTTAATATCCCATCATGACATTGTCATGCAGGAAAGGAAGAGTGGATGAAGCAGTTTCGACGCCTATTTGCGCTGCTGGTTATTCTCGTATGTGCGGCGCTGTTGTTTTCCACGGCAGGCTTGGCCGACGCGGGCAATTTTGCCGGCAGTTCGGATTATGGTGGATCTGACTGGGGCGGCAGTTCTGACTGGGGCAGCAGCTCGGATTGGGATAACGATTCGGACTGGGATAACGATTCAGACTGGGACTCCGATACGTCCATCCCCATCATTTTAAGCGATGGCGCAGGCGGAGGAACCCTTTTTCCTCTGCTGATTGTGTTGGTAATTATTTACCTGGTATTCCGGAAAAACAAAAAGAAATCTGCTGGCGTATCTCGCCCCGGCGCACAGCCTACGCCAAGCGCCATGTTGCGCAGCCTGGAGGAATATAAGGCCCTGGATCCCGGCTTCTCCCTGACTGCATTCCAGGAGATGGTAGGAAACCGGTATGTGCAAATGCAGCAATGTTGGCAGGATAAGAAGTTTGAACCGATGCGCCCGCATATGACCGAGTCGCTTTACAACCAGTTCCTGCGGCAGTTGGAGGAATATATCCGCAATGGCCGCACCAATCGGGTGGAGAAGATTGCTGTTTTGGATGTACGCCCCATGGGCTTTATGCAAAACGAGACGGACGACTCCATCGTGGTGCGCTTGAAAACCCGCATTATCGATTACGATGTAGAGGACGCCACCGGAAAAGTGCTTAGCGGCAGCAAAGATACCGAGCTGTATATGGAATATGAATGGACGCTGGTTCGGGCAAAAGGCACTGTTACAGGCGCGCAGGATGATATGCAGCAGCACCATTGCCCCAGCTGCGGCGCACCCATCGAAAAGGGGTATTCCGCCAAGTGCGAATATTGCGGCAATGTGCTCACAGGTTTAAGCGACGAGTGGACGATTTCTGCTATCAAAGGGATATCCCGCCGCAGCGCTTAATACGGAATGATGAAACCTCTAAAAACTGGATTTCCCAGATCAAGGGAAAAGGACCGTCCATTATAAATGAAAATAAAATGATCCATAAAGGCAGCCTTAGCGGCTGCCTTTATGGATGGCTTTGCAGGTTAACGCGCGCTGCGGTTTTCATTAAATTTTAAATTCGGGCGGCTGCGTTTTTGCAGGATCAAAAGCTTGTCCGCCTGGGGTTGAGAGGTCAAAATAAATACGTGTTCTAAGTGGCAAAGCTCTTCCGCGGCCACATCCAGAAACAAGTCCTTGATTTCCGGATCCTGGATGCGCATGCTTTGGGCCAGATACTGCAATGCGCTTTTTAGTTCTCCCTGAGGGCCGCCAAGCTGTTCCTGCAGCAAAGCGGCATAGTTGGGATTGGGGCGATCAACCCGGACTGGGTTTAGCAATTTTTTTTCATGTTTGAACATTGGCGATAGCCCTCCTTGACTTTTTTTAGATTGTGCAAAGAGGATACCCCAATATACTTTCAATTGCCGGTTTTACTGGGGAATATGAAAACAAAAGCAAGATTGCCACTTTCTTGAATATGTCCTCCGGATGAGATACATTGATAGAAAATATGCTGTCAGGGAATAAACCGGAAAGGGGATGTTCAAACATGAAAAAATGGTTTGGTTTCATAGCGCTATTGGTTTTCTCAATATTGTTTACCAGTTGCTCATTAGGTCCCCATACAGAAACCGATTATCCCGCGGCATTTATGGTAAATGAGTCGATTTATCTGCTTTCGATGGAAGCAATGCCTGCTGAAATCGATGAAAGCGCCATCATTGGATATACAAAATCATATACGGATACGTTCCCGGAAAAAGATGGCGAAACAAATTTTAATCGGGAATTAAATATGCCATTTGCAGAAGTTGAAGGCGGAATCGCTGTTTTATATGAAAACGAATGGCGCTTGTGTACCCCGGAACAATAATGCAAATTCCAGCTTGTTATGGAGTGTTCCATTGAATACAGAATAACAAAAACTTCAGAAACGGGTTCTTACCGGTTCTGAAGTTTTTGGGTTTAGAAAGGCCCCGCCAATTGCCCGGGGCCTTTCTGCTAACGTGTAAGTGGTGAGCCAAACGAAAACACTAAGAAATAGCGGGAAACGCCCTATTTATCTAGCTTTCCCGGTTTTCCATTTTGTCCGATTTTTACAAATAATTCCATGGTTTACTGCATCAATGCAGTAGAGATG
>JAEXFV010000101.1 GCA_023451115.1 Bacillota bacterium | reverse complement strand
TGCTATCTTAGCTTCAGGTGTTATTCCCATTTATGGTATCATATTTTACCGTGTTGGAGGCAAAAAATCTATGCAAAAGTTGAAACAGTATCTCCCCACCCTTTTGACGGGCCTGGTAATTGGCGTAGCAGCTCTGGTGCTGACCGCCGCAGGCAACCCTGGCAACATGGGCTTTTGTATCGCCTGTTTTCTAAGGGATATTTCTGGCGCATTGGGGTTCCATAGCGCTGGCGTAGTGCAATATGTCCGCCCCGAGATCATCGGATTGGTGCTGGGCGCTTTCATTATGGCTTTGGCGAAAAAAGAGTTTAAGCCACAGGCCGGCTCCGCTCCCATGACCCGGTTTATCCTGGCTGTGTTTGTAATGATTGGCGCGCTGATGTTCTTGGGATGCCCCCTTCGCATGGTGTTGCGCATTGGCGGCGGAGACCTGAATGCTATCGTCGGCCTGGTGGGCTTTGTTGCAGGCATTTTGGCAGGTATTGCAGCATTGAACAAGGGGTTTACGTTAAAACGCGCTTATCCGCAAGGCAAGTTAGAAGGGTTGTTGTTCCCTGTGCTGATGATCGCGCTCTTCGGCTTATTGTTGTTCTTCCCCAGCCTGCTCAAATTTAGCGCAGAAGGCCCTGGCTCCCTCCACGCTGCTATCGCCATTGCCCTCATCGCGGGCCTGGTGGTTGGCGCGTTCTGCCAACGCAGCCGTATGTGTATGGTAGGCGGCATTCGGGATGCGGTATTGTTCCGGGATTTCAAGCTGATTGCCGGCTTTGCCATGATCATCGTAACCGTACTCATTGGCAACGCAATTTTAGGCAAGCTGAACTTTGGCTTTGAAGGCCAGCCTGTGGCCCATACCGATGGCGTATGGAACTTCCTTGGCATGGCGTTGGTTGGTTGGGGCAGTGTATTGCTGGGCGGATGCCCTCTGCGTCAGCTGATCCTGGCAGGGGAAGGCAATGGGGATTCCGCTGTTACCGTCACCGGCTTTATTGTAGGCGCAGCTGTTTGCCACAATTTCGGTTTGGCCTCTTCTGGCAACGGCCCCACAGCCAATGGGCAGATTGCCGTGATCATTGGCCTTGTTGTGGTTGCTGTGATTTCCCTGATGAATTTGAACAAACAACGCAATTAAACTGCCCAGGCGGTTAAGCCGCCTGATTTCATCCATTTCAATGAAGGAGGAATCAGTCATGATTGATGCAAAGGGCCTGTCCTGCCCACAACCGGTTATCCTTACAAAAAAGGCATTAAAGGAAACGCCTGCGGGCATTTCCATTCAAGTTGACAATGTCTGCGCGGTAGAAAATATTTCCCGCTTTGGTAATAACAGCGGTTATGCCGTTCAAGTCGCTCAAGAGGGAGATACGTACACCCTCACTTTATCCAAATAAATGAGCGACTATGTAGCCACATTCCATACCCATCTTGCGGCCCAGCGCAGCCATAGGGCTTTAAAAGCCCTGGATGTGCAGGCACGCTTGGCGCCTGTGCCTCGGGCTTTGAGCTCCAGCTGCGGTACTTGTGTGCTTTATGCGGCAGAAGAGCCTCATATTTCCGCTCTGGATACGGATGTTGAGCAAGTGGCTTTATGCAACCCCGAAGGGGGCTACACAATATTGCACCATAATGAATAGCGCTTGCCCAAAGAGAATTCGTATTACTTTTTGAAAATTTCGTTTCCTGTCCCCTGGAATAACAACATTCCAGGGGATTTTTTAGTGATAGGTGAAAACCAATGGCCTTCCCTTCTCTTATCATCTGTCTGTCGCAATCAAAGATATGCTCTTACAGTTATGTTCCATTTATCATCATAATTTGACAAATCGCGTTGACAACTTATCATGATTTATATATAATAACACATGAACAGTTATTCATATGAAAGGATGTTGAAAATGTTAGACGATAACGGTGTGGAGCGCTGTGAGTTCATGCATGCTCATAACGAGTTGGTTACCGCCGTAAATGAAAATATGCCGGAAGATGAACAGCTTTACGACTTAGCGGAGCTATTTAAAGTGTTTGGGGACACCACTCGCATTAAAATTCTATATGTGCTGTTTGAGTCGGAAATGTGCGTGTGCGATATTGCACAGTTATTGAATATGACCCAATCCGCCATCTCCCACCACTTGCGCACCCTCAAGCAAAGCAAGCTTGTGAAATACCGGCGGGAAGGAAAAACAGTGTTTTATTCTCTGGCGGATGGACATGTGCGCACCATTATTGGCCAGGGCATGGAACACATTGCGGAATAAATTTTAACTACCCTATTTTTAATCAAATTCATTTAGGAGGATCGCACCATGAAAAAGACGTATCGTTTAAAGGATTTGGATTGTGCAAATTGCGCTGCAAAAATGGAAGCCGCTATTAAAAAGATCCCCGGTGTGCAGGATGCCAGCATCAGCTTCATGGCACAGCGCCTCACCCTGGAGGCAGGGGAGGAAGACTTTGCATCGGTATTGGAACAGGCTCAGGCCGCTTGTAAGCGGATAGAACCGGACTGCACGATTTGTATGTAAAGCCGTATTTGTTGGCAGGATATTGCAAAGGGACTTCGGCATCCATTGTCGCAGCAATCAAGCTATTGCTCATCATTTGTGAAAAAAGGTGATGTTTATGAGTAAAAAACAAAAAAAAGAGTTTATCCGCATTGCAGCCAGCGGCGTTTTATTCTTGTTGATGCTGTTGCTGCCTTTGCAAGGTGTGATACGGCTGGTTGCTTTCCTGGCAGTATATTTCCTGATCGGATGGGATGTATTATATCGGGCGTTACGCAATATTCTGCACGGCCAGGTATTCGATGAGAACTTTCTCATGGCCTTGGCAACCATAGGTGCTCTGGCCCTGGGAGAATACCCGGAGGCTGTAGCCGTCATGCTCTTCTATCAGATAGGGGAATGGTTCCAGGGATATGCAGTAGGGCGCTCCCGTCAATCCATTGCCAGTCTCATGGATATTCGCCCGGATTATGCTAACTTGGAGCGGGAGGACGGCAATTTTGAAAAAGTGGATCCCTATGACATACAGATTGGCGATATCATCGTCATCAAACCAGGCGAGCGCATCCCTTTGGACGGCATTGTGCTTAGCGGCGCTTCGTCTTTAGATACGGCTGCACTTACAGGCGAATCCCTGCCCCGGGACGTTGCAAAAGGCGATGCTGTAATCAGCGGCTGTGTGAATATGACAGGGTTGATTCGGGTTCAGGTCAGCCGGCCCTTTGGAGAATCCACCGTGTCCAAAATATTGGATCTGGTGGAAAACTCCAGCGCCAAAAAGGCCCATGCGGAACATTTTATTACCCGCTTCTCCCGCTATTATACGCCGATAGTGGTAATATGCGCGGTATTGCTGGCTGTATTGCCTCCATTGTTGGGATTTGGGGCTTGGGGCTTATGGCTGGAACGGGCGCTGATCTTCCTGGTAGTATCCTGCCCCTGCGCTCTGGTGATTTCCATTCCCTTAAGCTTTTTTGGGGGAATCGGCGGCGCATCTAAAAGCGGCATTTTGGTGAAAGGCAGTAACTATTTGGAAGCCTTGGCCAGAACCAATGTGGTTGTGTTCGATAAAACCGGCACCCTCACCAAAGGCGCATTTCAGGTTTCCGCCGTACACCCGGATCAGGTAGACGAGGCCGCCCTGCTGGAGCTGGCAGCCCTTGCAGAGAGTTATAGCGACCACCCCATCTCCCGTTCTTTAAAGGAAGCTTATGGGAAGCCCTTAAACACCAGCCGGGTTTCCAACGCCCAGGAGATTTCGGGCCATGGCGTATCCGCCCAGGTGGATGGCAAAACTGTATGCGCCGGCAACGATAAACTCATGGAGCAGATTGGCGCAAGCTATCGCCCCTGCCACTTGCCGGGCACTATCGTACACGTGGCGGTAGATGGCGTGTATTGCGGCCATATCGTGATTTCCGATCAGGTGAAAGAGGACGCAATCGCCGCTATTGCAGAGCTAAAGAGGCAGGGCGTGGAAAAAACCGTTATGCTCACCGGGGATACCCAGTCAGTAGCTGACCATGTGTCAGCGCAACTGGGATTGGACGAAACCTATGCCCAACTGTTGCCTGATAACAAAGTGGAACGGGTAGAAGCCCTGCTTGCCGCCAATGCCGGGCAAGGCACATTGGCTTTTGTTGGAGATGGGGTAAACGATGCACCCGTGCTTTCCCGGGCTGATGTAGGCATTGCCATGGGTGCGCTGGGGTCGGACGCAGCCATTGAAGCGGCTGATGTGGTGCTAATGGATGATAAGCCTTCCAAGCTGCCTTTGGCCATCCGCATCGCCCAAAAAACCCTGCGCATCGTCAAACAAAACATTGTGTTTGCCTTAGGGGTCAAAGTGCTGGTGATGGCGCTGGGCGCAGCTGGTTTGGCCGACATGTGGGCGGCAGTGTTTGCAGATGTAGGCGTATCGTTTCTGGCCATTTTAAACGCCATGCGTATGCTTCGCCCCCTGCAATCGGAGTCCAGTCAACAAGAGATTTGAAAGTCGCTGCGCCTTATGGTATGATGAGGATAAATTTTGTGGAGGATTTGTCCCGTGAAGATACAGGAAAGCGCTGAAAATTACTTGGAAGCCATCTTGATGCTGCAGGAACGCAATGGAATGGTGCGCTCCATCGACATTGTAAACGAGTTGAATTTCTCCAAACCCAGCATCAGCATTGCTATGAAGCGCTTACGGGAAAACGGCTATATCGAGATGGATGGAAATAGCTATATCACCCTTACCCAGTCCGGCCTAGATATTGCCAAACGTATTTATCACCGGCACAAGGTTCTCACCGAGTACTTAAGTGCATTGGGCGTCAGCCCTGCCGTTGCCCGGGAGGATGCCTGCCGCATTGAGCACGTGATCAGCCAGGAAACCTTTGACCGCTTGGTGGCGCACGTCGATGGCCACTGCTGACGCTCCATCCGCTTTCTGATAAAAGCTACGCCCGATTGATAGGGCATGGTAATCCTACTGAATATTTATATATTTTAGGGAAATGAGCGTAACGCCTGTTACGCTGTTTCCCTTTTTATTATCCCGTCAATCGGGATTTCACAACACAATGCAAAGAATATCATCTAAAGCGAAAGCATGGAGAGCCGGGTCACAAAAGCAAAGGCAATCATTGGCCGTCAAAGGGTAAACAGGAATGCTACGCCGGTTTTCGTATTGTGAGCAGAACAAGAGCCACCATGCAATTCGATAATGCTCTTGGCAATGGCCAGGCCAAGCCCAGTGCCATCATTGGAACGAGCCTCATCCGCCCGGTAAAACGTATCCCAAACCTTATTGAGCGCCTCGCTTGAAAAAGGCTTGCAATCATTCTCGATGATGAAAGAGGTTTTCCCCCGGGTAGCAGAGATATGCACAGTGATCGTTCCACCAACCGGAGTATATTTTACTGCGTTGCTGGCAAAGTTCTCGACCACCTGTGCAATGCGGCTTTCATCCGCAGTCAGGATGCATTCACCCCGGAAATCAAAAGAGATTTGAAGTTCCTTTGCCTGGGCTGCAAGTTTCAACTTTTCAAAGACGGACTTTGTCAATTCCGTCAAGGAGAAATCATCCCGAGAGAGCTTGACCTTGCCCGCTTCCAAACGGCTGAGATCCAGCATTTCCAGCACCATGGCGTCGGTGCGCTCAGACTCAGAGAGAATCACATCCAGATACTTCTCCCTTTTTTCCTCTGCAATGTGTTCTTTTAGGCCCTCTGCATAGCTGTGGATCACAGCCAGCGGCGTTTTCAATTCATGGGCAATATTAGAGGTCATTTGCCGGCGGTTTTCCTCGGCGGTTTTGGCATAGTGCAAAGCTGTCGTTAGTCGGCTGATTTCATTTTTATTGTTGCGCAAAGCGTCCTGCGTTTGCCGATAATGCTCCCACAGTTCAAAGGGTTCTTTCCATTTTGGATTTTTTTCATTCAATACTGAGATGTGCGCCCAGTTTGCAGCCATACCCTCATTGATGCATTGTATCGGTACAAGCAAATGCTTGCGCACTCTACTGCGAATGAGTAGAAAACCGGACAGCGCCACAGAAAAAGTAATAAAATACACATTGCGCAAAAAACTCATAGCAATTTTTAACGGACTGGCTTGCATAGCCGTCATAATGGTATATTCCGCATCGGGGAACGGTTCGCCCCTTGTAGAATCATAGTCCCTCAAATCATAGATACCCCAGGAACTGAATACGATCATATTCCATAAGTCAAACTGTGATGCTCCCGTATAAAATCTGTTTCGGCCTTTGTCCTGGTAGTAGCCCATGGTTTTCAAAAGTTCCAGAAGATTTTCGTGTTTCTCTGTTGTCTGATACCGAACAGGGCCAGCCGGTTCATAAATGCTCATTTCCGACCAACGGGCATATATGGTAACCATCTCCTGTAAGGGGCCAGCCTGCGCCGTATTGTCAAAGCGCATATCCCACTCCAAAAATCCCATAGCATCCAACTCGCTTGCAGAATAGGGCGGCTCGGTGCTGTTTCCATCGGAAGTGGAAACTGTTGCCGTTTTTCCGTCCTCCGAAACCATCATTTCCACATCTGAAGGCGCATTTGAAGCATCCCATCCGGGACTTGCTGCCTCCAAAGCGTGATAATATCCGCCTCTGTACAAGAAAGCCATAGCCAGGGGTTCAATGCGGGTACCGTCCATATAGCCCGTGATGCGGATGGTATCCAAATCCCATAAATCCTTTGTACCCGCATAACTGCTTCTAAAAATAGAGTAACGGGGGTCAGCCTCATCGCTGATGTCAATCCATCCATTGGCAGATGTTGCGTCTACTCCGGCCTGCCACTGTTCCTGGGGTATGTAGCCAAAATAGATAAAATCTCCGCTCTCACGCAGAATATTTCCCTCTTTATCCAAAAATACCATAGCGGTATCACATTCCAGATATTTATTACGGAACATACTGAACGGCTCTTTCTCAAGGGGGTAGCCATCATAGGATGGAGGTTGTATGCTGCGCCCTGCATTGGCGATGGCATGGTTCATGCCGTACTCGGCCGCACCAGGCAAAGTATGGCGGCTTTCTGCATACTCGTCATCCGCAGAAAACCATTCGTTCAACCGCCCGACCTTTGCGGCGTATTCGGCGTAATCAATGCCTGCGTTGGTCAAATCGCGGAACACATATTGCGCTGTTCCCAAAGTGAGGCATACCATACATAGAAACCAGAGAGCAAATAGGAAGGCGCCAATGGTTATGCTGATTGCAGTAAGGGAGCGAACCAGCTTTTTTTTATTTCCTCTCGTCCATCCAATTAAAATTGTAAGAAATCCCACAAATGCTTTTGCAATTCCTTGGGCAAGTTTATTGCTCACCAATTGTTGGATAATACTTTCCCCATTGTAGTGCGCTATCAGGCCTTTTCCTATTGTGGCATAGTGGTAAAAGTCAATCATTCCCCAAAGCATCAGCGCTGCTGCAACGATATAATAGCCTTTGGATATCTTTTTCATCGTCATCCTTCCAGTCTGTATCCAGCCTTGATGACGGTTTTGATGCAATCGGCGCTGTCGCCAAGCTTTTCACGCAATCGCTTGATGTGGGTATCCACCGCACGGGACTCACCCTCATAATCATAGCCCCAGCACTTGACCAGAAGCAGTTCCCGGCTCATCACCATATTTTTGTTCTGCATCAGGCAACGCAGGAGGGCATATTCCTTGGGCGTCAGCGTAATTTCCTTGCGGCCTGCAAATACCTTCCGGGACGATAGTTCCAAACGGATTTCTGCCACCGATAGCGTATCACCCGAGAGCATATTGCCACGGCTACGCTTAATGAGCGCCATTGTCTTGGCATACAGAACAGACATGGTAAAGGGTTTTGTGACATAGTCATCTGCACCCAATTCATATCCCAAAAGTTTATCGTCCTCGTCAGAAAGGGCGGTGAGAAAAATGATAGGAACATCATTCTTCTTTCGCAGAGCACGACAGACGGAAAAGCCATCCAGCTCAGGCATCATAATGTCGAGCAAAACCGCATCAAATTCTTCGGTTTCCGCTATTGCAAGCGCTTTTAATCCGTTATCTGCTTCCATTGGCGTTTCGCCTTTACTGCGAAAATAATCGCACAATATTTCCCGCAGTTTATGCTCATCTTCAACAATTAAAATCCTGCAGTCCATTTTACCCCTCCCTCTTACCCACATGGTAAGCCATGGAGTTGTATTCTTTATGTCAAACTACTTTTTGTTACTCTGGCTGCATCCATTATACTCAGAAAGTAAGATTAAGTCCATTGCGTCTATAATCGGAGAACACGGCGATACCTGGCAGCAGCGCAAAGCAAGCCATACTCTCTCAAACGACCAAGTACCGCTTGTTTTTATTTTCTAACTTTCCCTAACGCATGCCGGAACGCTATCCGCTAGTTTTCAACCATTTTACAAATACTTGGCTTTAGCGGACGATATGCTTTTTTATTCGTTTTCCCCTCCGCAGGGCAGGCGGAAGGTAAACTTTGTTCCCTGGCCCGGTTTGCTCTCTGCCTGGATTTGGCCGCCATGCGCCTGCACAATCCATTGCACCATAGGCAGCCCCAGACCGCTGCTGCCGTCCTCCCCAGTGCGGGAAGGGTCTGCCTGCCAGAACCGCTCCCAAATATGCGGCAAATCCTCTTTTGCAATGCCGATTCCGTCGTCCTCTACACGCCCCAGGATGTCTCCTCCCTGGCCCTCCCGCCAAATCATCAGCCCCACATGCCCTCCCTGGGTGCCAAACTGGATGGCATTGGATAGCAGGTTGATTAACAGCCTCAGCATCAGGGTTTCATCTGCCCGGAGCATACATCCGGGCTGAAAGCTGGTTTGTATGTGAATTTTCTTTTTTTCCGCCTGGGGCGCCAACTCCTCAGCAACCGCCTCTGCCAGCTCGCATAAATCCACCCGTTCCAGCCGCAGCGTCTGGGTGTGGGCATCCATACGGGAAAGGGTTAACAGCTCTCGCACCAGTTTTGTCATTTTATCCGCCTGTTTCTTGATGGCTTCCAGAGACCGCTGCTGCTGCACAGGGTCCTGCTCCAGCAAGGCGGCGTCGCACTGGGCCTGTATCACCGTCAAAGGCGTACGCAGCTCATGGGACGCATCTGAAACAAAGCGTTTTTCCTGCTCAAAGGCATTCTGCAGTCGGGCAAGCATAGCGTCAAACACTTGGGAAAGCTGGGCAAACTCATCTTTTCCCTCCAGGCCGATACGCGCCGAAAGATCCGCTCCCTCTGCAATTTGCTCGGCTGTGTCCGCCATTTGCACCATTGGGCGAAAAGCACGCCGCGTCACCAGATACCCACCCAATAGCCCCAACAGGGCAAGGGGTAGCAGCATCCACAAAAACAGGTCCGCCACATGCCCCTCCATGGTCACAATGCTGTCCATGGACAGGTAGGCCCTGAGCCACACCTGCCTTTCGGAAGAAAGGGTATACAAACTGTCGTATACGCACCAGGTACGTCCCCCCTCTCCTACTATCTGACGGGCGGCCTCCTCTTCCAGCGGCAGAGTAAAGTCCGGCTGGCGGCCGTATAGCAGTACGGTGCCGCCTTTATCATACACCAGCAGATTGGCATAATTAATGACTTCCAGGTCCTCATCCAGCTGCAAAAACCCTTCTTCCAGCGAAATCAGTTCCTGCGCCGCATCGCAGGCCCGGCGCAGGGTATCTTTTGCATATGCGTCGGACTGGCGCATGCTGCTCCATCGGAAGGTGAAAAACACCAGCACGGCCAGCAGCAGCAATACCCCTGCATACCATATCACGACCCGTTGCTTGACGCTAAGCTGCCTGATCATACCGGCACCCGCAGCACATAGCCTACGTTGCGCACCGTATGAATGAGCTTGGGCTCCCTCCCCTCGTCAATCAATTTACGCAGTTTGCGGATATATACATCCACCACATTGGATCCGCCTTCATAATCATAATTCCAGATGTGGTCCTCAATGCGCTGGCGGGATAACGGTATGCCTTTATTGCGCATCAGGTATTCCAATATGGCAAACTCCCTCCCGGATAACATCAGCGCTTCTCCTCCACGGGATACCTGATGGGTGGCGGTATCCAGCACCAAATCTCCAACGCATAACTGGCTGGAAGACGGGCCGCTTTGCCGGCGCAGCAGCGCCCGCACCCGGGCCAGCAATTCTTCCCTGGCAAATGGCTTCACCAGATAATCGTCAGCCCCTGCATCCAGCCCCTTCACCCGGTCCTCCACACTGTCCCGTGCTGTCAGGATCAGCACAGGGGTAGCGTCCCCGCGGGCCCGCATGCGGCTGAGCAGCGTCTTTCCATCCAGTTTGGGCAGCATCAAATCCAATATGATTCCATCGTACTGGGTTGCCTGAATAAGCTCCTCCGCTTCCAGTCCGTCATATGCCCGGTCCACTCCATAGTGTACGGCGCTGAGCAGGCGAAACAAGGCGTCGTTTAATTGCCGCTCATCCTCTACAATCAGGATACGCATGCGCTCTCTCCTTTCCTTATCAACCAAGTGGCAAAGTCGCTTCCGCTGTCCTGCGCGCCATAAGTTGGAAACAACCCCAGTGCCGCTTGCGTGCAATCATAATTTCATTATAATAATAGTAAACCATCATGAAGCAAAGATGAAATAAAGGGCAAAAATTTTTTTATTTCATGTTGGATTCATTTTTGAACGTTATGGTATATCCATACCAAACAAAAACGTATCCAACAAGGAGGATCTAACATGAACGCAAATTGGAAAAAATCGCTTGCCCTGTGCCTTCCCCTAACGATGCTGCTGTCCTTTGGCGCCCCCGCCCTGGCTGCAGAAACCCCCGTTACATTGGAGCAGGCAAAGTCCATTGCACTGGAACATGCCGGCTTGGAGCAGAAAAGCGTAACCTTTACCCAGGCAAAGCTGGAGTATGACGATGGCCGCAAGGTGTATGAAATTGAGTTTTTCCAGGGCCGCAGCGAATATGATTATGAAATTTCTTACTCCTCCGGCCGCATCCTGGATTATGATCATGATGCACAAACCACCCTGCCGCCTGCCAGCAAACGCAAAATTAGCCTGGAGCAGGCGAAATCCGCTGCCTTAAAGCATGCGGGGCGAAAGCAGGAAGAGGTAATCTTTGTGCAGGAAGAACTGGATTATGATGACGGTCAGGCCGTATACGAGCTGGAATTCTATTCCGCCGACGCTGAATATGACTACGAAGTAAGCGCCTCTACAGGCAAAATCCTTTCCTGCGATTATGACGCGGAAAGCCACATCCCCGAAGAAGACGCCGTTCCTTCCAGCAAGCCTGCAACCGCTGCTTCTGCCTCCAACATCACGCTGGAGCAGGCAAAAGCGATTGCCCTAAAGCATGCTGGATTGTCCGCCGACCAAGTACGCTTTACAAAAGCGAAGAAAGACCATGACGATGGCCGCACCGTATATGAAATTGAGTTTGAAAAAGGCCGTATGGAATATGAATATGAAATTAGTGTTTCCACCGGAAAAATCCTAGAATGGGATAAAGAATACGACGATTAAAGACAAAGGAGTGCCATACCCATGAAGCGGATCTGTTTGACTATTGTTTTTGCTCTTGCACTGGCTGCTTTGGCAGCCGGGTGCGCACCAACGCCTATCCAGGCGGATACCAGTGGGGATTTTTCCGCCCTAAAAGAGCAGTTGGACGGCATCAGCCAGGATATTGCTGCTTTAAAAGAAGAGGTGGAGGCGCTAAAGGAGCAGGATAGTCAACCAGCCGTTACCCCGGCCGCTCAGGAGGACGACGTCCCATCCCCTACGCCATCTGCACCGCCTGAAAGCACGGAGCAACCGCCTTCTTCCAGCATAACAGGCGAAAATGCATCCGGCATTACCATTGCCCAGGCAAAACAGATTGCTTTGGATCATGCCGGCCTACTGCCAGATCAAGTATTTTTTACCAAGGCCAAAGAAGGCCAAGACAATGGCGTAGCGGTGTACGACATTGAATTTCAACAAGGCCGCATGGAATATGAGTATGAAATCCGGGTGTCCGATGGAACAATACTGGAATGGGACCATGATCAGGACTAACCTGGTCATTCCCCTTCCTCCCATATGCCAGCACAGGCGCGCTGTTTGATACAGCGCGCCTGTGTTGGTACAAGAGCATTATGCTACGGTGGAACCAAACGGCATCAGTGCCAGCTTTGCAAATTTAAAGCATTGTTTGCCAAAGGGAATGCCAATAATGGTGATGCAGAATATACATCCGAGGAGCGCCGCCTCCAGCGCCAGCGGGAGGCCCGAAATCAGCATCCAAATGATGTTTAGCAGCAGGGAACCCACCCCACCGCCATATTGAATTTCCTTCCCAAATGGGAAAAAAGCCAGCTTTGCAAACTTGAAGCACTGTATGCCCCAGGGGATGCCAACAATGGTAATGCACCATAAAACCCCAGCCAGCGACCAGCCTAGCCCCAGCCAGATACCCCCCAGCAAAAACCACAGCGCGTTTCCCAAACAACCCATACGTTTCTCCCGTCTTTTTGATTATGTTGTTCCTGTGGTGTATTGTAGCATATCGCAGGGCAGCAACCAATGGATCCAAAGAAAATTTAAAATTGTTTCTTCAATCCGTAAATTCCAATTGCAGGGGATTTTGCTGCGCCTGTGGATCATCCAACGGTACCGCCTGATAAAAATTGCCGTTTATATCCACGCATACGCCCCCCTCTTCTCCCTGGATGGTACACACGCTCTGGTAGGTAAGGGATACCGCGGCTTCTTCCCCTGCGTCCCGCAGGATATCCACAATAGCGGCAATGTTTCCCGGCTGCATTTTTTCCTGCCGGAGCACCCGGTTTTCTTCATCCAGCACCGCAAACATGCCAATCATCCCCGTCCAGCTGTCAATCTCCTCCCTGGGGATACGGCGGTCCAATATTTGATAGGTTCCCGCCTTTCCTATTACTTGGGCTGCATTCTCCGGGTTGATTTCCCAGTGTTCTTTCTGGCTCCATTTCATTTCCACCAGGCCGTTCAATAACGCGGAGTCACCCAGCCCATCCCATAAGGCGCAGCCTGTTAATCCTGCTCCCAGGGTGATTGCCAGTAAGAGAATGCCTAATCCTCTTTTCCATCCCGGCATATTCTTGCCCCTCCTTGTTAACGCTTTACAATCCGATAATACACCCGTGCAGTTTGCCGGTACACCAGCAGGTATACCACTGCAAATACCCCGCAGGTAATCAAAATGCAGCCAAATGTCAAGGCGCTATTGTATAAAGAAAACACCTCCATCATCTTGGTCACCATCACCCCTCCAACCAGGGTGTGGCACAAGGCCGCAATTAACGGCAGGAAAAACACCCATAAGATTTGCCGGTTGATGGCCTTCTTTACCTGGTCTTCATCCATGCCCACCTTTTGCAGAATTTCAAACCGTCCTTTATCCTCCATGCCTTCTGTGATCTGTTTGAAATAGATAATCAACACTGTGATCGCCAGAAACAGCACTGCGAAAAACGCCCCTAGGAACAGTAACCCGCCAAAGATCGGAAAGCTGGTTTTCCAATATTCATAGATATTCCCCATTCGGTAGCCAGAAACCTGGAATACCCGCTGCCCCACCTCTTCGGTTTGGGCTGCTACCATCTCGCAAGCGTCCTCATCTCCCTTTAAATTGAACGCCAGGATTTGGTTAATCCGCAAGCAGTGGGGCAGCTGCTCCACCTCATCCTCACTGGTCACCCAGGTATAATTTTGGCGATAATTATACTCGCCCAATGCCTGCTGGGTTGGGTCATAATAATACAAAGCGCTTTCATCCGCTTCCACCCGCACGCCATACTGGGCTGCCAGAGCTGCAATTTCCTCGTCAAAATCCAGTAATTGCGTGGCGTTGAGTTGCTGCCCTTCCTCCAAGTGGGGGCTAAAGTATACGTCCATAGGATTCAGCGCCCGGGCAATTTCCTGCTGCCCTGCATATAACGCCACGGTTCCAGACACCGTAACCATCAACATGGTGGAAAGGATACAAATGGTCGCCAGGCCCGAAGCATTTTGCCGCATCCTGTGGAACATGCCTGAGATGGCCACAAAATTCTCTCTCTGGTAGTAAATTCTCCTATTTTTGCGCAATCCCCGTAATACCGCAATGCTGCCCGCATGAAAGAGCAAATAAGTAGCCACAATCACTACCAGCACCGCTAAGAAAAACAGCGCCAATGCCAGCGCCATATTTTGCACGGTAAGGGCTGTGTAATAAGCGGATGCCAGCAGCACAAATCCTAATATCGCGCCGGGCAGCACCGTCTTAGGTGTTTTTTCTCCCCGCTGGTCTCCCTTTAACAGCTCTACCGTCCTTGCAAGACGCACTTTTACGGAATTAAAGAGGGAAGCTGCAACAAACACCGCAAAAAACAGCAGCGCCGTGCCGCAATAAGCCACAGGCGGAATGACAAATGTGGAGTCTCCCGCAGCTCGAATTAGATTGAGCAGCACCATAAACAGCAATCTGCCCAATACCATTCCCAGCGCTACCCCTGTTACCACGCCAATGCCAATTACCATGGCGTTTTCCCAGCACAGCACCCGGCACACATGGCGCTTTTCCAGCCCCAGTACCCCGTAAAGCCCAAACTCCTTTTTGCGGCGCTTCATCAGAAATCCATTGATATACATCATGAACCCGAATACGAACAGGGTAAATACCGTGATGCCCATCATAAACATCATCCGTGTGGTTTCTCCGCCTGGCACATTGGCCAGCCCTGGAGAATACATCAAGGCCAGGATTAAAAAGTATACTCCTGCCATTATCGCGGTAGCCAGAGCATAAGGCAAGTAAATTTCCCGGCTTCGTTTCACGTTCCCCCAGGCAAGCCGCAAATAAAAGCAACGGATACTGCCGTTAGCCAATGTCCACACCCCCGTCTCCCAACAGGGTCAGGCTGGATACAATGCGCTCAAAAAAGGCCCGGTTATCATCCTCGCCCCGGTATAGCTGGCTAAAAATCTCACCGTCTTTAATAAACAACACCCGCTTCGCGTGGCTGGCGGCCATAGAGCTGTGGGTTACCATCAGGATAGTCTGTCCCTGGACGTTCAAGCCCGATAGGATCGCCAGCAGCTTTGCAGAGGATTTGCTGTCCAGTGCGCCGGTGGGTTCGTCTGCCAACAGCAGCTTCGGCTTGGTAATCACAGCCCGTGCCACTGCGGTGCGCTGCTTTTCTCCGCCAGATACTTCATAAGGGAATTTATCTAAGAGTTCCGTCAACCCCAGGCTGGCCGCCACAGGCTGCAGCCTGGGTTCCAGCTCCTTTACCGGCGTCTTTCCCAATACCAGTGGCAGGAGGATATTATCCCGGATAGAAAAGGTATCCAGCAAATTGAAATCCTGGAACACAAAACCCAAGTTTTCCCGTCGAAATGCGGAAAGCTGCCGATCCGGTATTTTTTTCAGGTTTTTCCCTTCCAGGCGCACTTCCCCAACGGTGGGGGCGTCCAGTGAGGCGATGATGTTCAGCAATGTGGTTTTTCCGGAGCCTGAGGGGCCCATAATGGCTACAAACTCCCCTGCCGTCACTTCAAAGGACACATCCCGTAGGGCAACACATTCTTTTAGCCCCAGCCGGGTATTAAATACTTTCTTTACATGGTCGATGCACAATAGTTCCATTCCATACCTCGCACTTGATTTTCCCCATACTTCGTAGTGCCTGGGAATATCTTTTCGCTTAGTATACAACGCAAAGGAACCGTAAAGCCATAACATTGGCCTTACAGTTCCCCTTGGTTTCTTACAATTTTGTCACTTTGCCCAGGCAACCATGCTTCAGCTCGCCGCCCCTATTGATATTGCCGCTGCAATACCGTTTTATTTCCAACGTCGAAGGTTATCAGGCATTGCCTGCCCGTCCTGCTTTGAAACACCAGTTGCGCCCTTTTGTCATCCAGCCAATCTATGCGAATAAGGGCTTGGAGGGTTCCCTGCTGATCCTGAAAGTCCATGCTGCTTCCGTTAACATCAGAGGGGCCAAAATAATTCCAGCCAATGTAAGCAGAGCCCAGGCTGTCCATCCAAACCAATGCTTTGGAGGCATCCGGGGCAAATACCTGATAGCTGCCTCCCTGTTTTTCCAGCTGCTGTAACGCTGCCATAGCCCTTTTCCCCAACCCGGTTGCATGGTCATGTATTATAACCAGCCTGCCCAACCGTCCTTCCGGGTGGTCTGCCAAAACAACCTGTTTTTTCCCTTGCGCTCCATGCCCTCTTAGATACGCAAACACCATTTTTTCCAATTCGCTTTTCCCTGTTTTACGGCTAGCGTCTTTTTCATAAGTAAAACAGCGGCTATCATAGGTAATATCCTGAACTTCCGCTGTTCCCTGCCGGAAATCCGTAATCCGCAATTTGGCAGGAATGACTTGGGCGACCTTTTCTATAAATTCGGCAAAACGTTCCCCGTTCTCCATTTCGCCACTATGGGGTAGCACCACATCCCCACTCTCTCGCGCCAGTTCCACCGTATAGTCTTTGGGGAGTTCCTGTAGCGGCCGGTAGCCGGACAGCCGTGCAGGGTGATACCCCTCTGGCGCTACGGTAAAAGGTGCGTTATACAGATAGCGGGTGCCGGCATTTCCTTCTTCATCGTCAATAGCCT
>JAEXFV010000151.1 GCA_023451115.1 Bacillota bacterium | reverse complement strand
CTCCGGAGAGCTCCGTGGGTTTGTGGTGCAGGCGGTTGCCCATTTCCAATAACTCCAGTTTTTCCTGAGCCTGGCGGGAAGCTTCTCCATGGGTGGCCCCTCGAACCAGAAGTGGCATCATCACATTTTGCAGTACAGTATATTTGGTAATCAAATGATATTTTTGAAAGATAAACCCAATGAGCCGGTTGCGTACCAAAGCCAGCTGGGCATCGTCCAGCTGCTCAATTGGAAGGCCCATCAAAAGATAAGCCCCTTCCTGGAATGTGTCCATACAGCCAATGATGTTCATCAACGTGGATTTCCCGCTACCTGAGGGCCCTAAAATACCCAAATATTCTCCCCGGTCCACCTGCAGGGAAACCCCTTTGAGGGCTTCCACCGTGCCTTCGCCCACCTGAAACCGTTTGTGAATATTATAGATTTCAATCACGTGTTCAGCCATAGCATATTCCTCCACTTAAACCCAAAGAGTTCTGCCAAATTCCACACGGCCTTGGCT
The DNA here is from genome assembly GCA_023451115.1 of Bacillota bacterium. Lineage (GTDB taxonomy): Bacteria > Bacillota > Clostridia > Christensenellales > CAG-138 > JAEXFV01. Next base: position 5,900 of record JAEXFV010000151.1, on the reverse strand, counting down.
ATCTTCCCAGAGGCTTGTTATATTCGGCAATTTTTTAGATGCGTGTGGCAGCGGATGCTGCGGCTGGCCTTATTGTGCCAATACGGATACTGCCGTAATGGCTCCTTGCCCATTCATGGTGATGGAAAGTACCATGCCTTCCGTGACGGAGGCGAAATCCCCACTGCCAATCGCCATGCCAACCGGCAAAAGATAGGTGACGGTTTCGCCGATGTAGGTGATGGAAAGGGAGGCGCCTCTTGCTATATGATCTCCTGTCCCTGCGGGCATATCGCCATCCAAGGGCGATGCCTGCCCAGAGGGCATTTCCTCCTGCTTGGGCATTGTATCAAGGCCAGATGATTTGCTGCTATCAGGCCCTTGCTGCCCAGCAGCTTCCTCTGAGTTCTTCGTGGCACCGCCGCCCCTTGCGGCAATTGACGTTTCACCTGAAAGCTCGCCCAATTCCAACGTTACTTCATTGCCCACAATTCGCTCCACCTTGCCTACCACCGTTGTGACGCCTTCGCTGGAGCCGCCCGGGAAATCCGTATTGGAAGCAGGCGCAACGCTTTGGGCTGCAGGCAGATCCAAAGTTGCGCCTTGTTGATCTGCCTCGTTTGTCTGTCCTGCGCATCCCCAGGTAAAGCATAGAGACAGCACCAGCGCTATAATGATTATTTGTCTCATCATCCATTCACCTCATTTGCTTATGGCTTAATGGTCTGTGGTATCAATCTAAATTCAGCGCTTGCATAGGCACCAGCTTAGAGGCCTTCCAAGCTGGGTAAAAGCCAAATACCGTGCCGGTGACCACGGCGAACACCAACGCCAATACCCAGCCTAATATGCTGGACTCTACCCGCATCCCCGCCAACTCTACCAGTGGCATTAATCCAAAGCTCAGGCCTACTCCCACTATGCCGCCAATTACGCTGATGATGTTGGCCTCCATGAGAAACTCCAACAGAATGGTTTTTTGCGAACATCCAATGGCCTTTAGGATGCCGATTTCTGAAGTGCGCTCTTTGACAGACACGAATAGCACATTCATAATCCCAATACCGCCTACGATAAATACAATGCTGGCTACTGCTAACAGCAACAGTGCCAACGTATCCGCCGAGCTGGACGCTGCCTCCATGGCGCTGCCGGCGTCGGTGACATCAAAGAAGGCATTGGGGTAGTTTTCGGTTAAAACAGCTTCAATGTCCGTCATTATCTGTTCTACATCGCCTACGTCTGCGGCAACCGCTGCTATCTGTGGCTCTACCGTTGAACCGAAAATTTGTTTTTCTGCCGTGGAATAAGGAATATAAATCGCTTGATCTGGGCTGATGCCCGAGGATACGGAACCCATTTCTTCCAGCACGCCTACAATTTCATAATTCTTCCCGTCGATTTCCAAATAGTCCCCGTAAGCATAAGCGGCATAGGTAAAGATATCCTCTGCCAGGCCGTAGCCTATTACCGCTACATAATCTTCATAGGCGTCATCCTCATCCTCAATAAAGCGGCCATACATTACGCTCAGGTTGCTTACATATTGATAATCTGCCAAAACACCCACTACAGTAGAGGTGGTTTCTTCCTCCAAACTGCCGCCAAATACACTGGTTTCCCCGCTTTGTAATATAGTAACCTCTTCCAGTCCGGAAACCAGCATGCGTAAGTCATTCACATCATCTACCGTAAGCCGGGTACTGCTGCGGTTGTTGGAGCCGCCGCCTCCGTTAGAGCCAGGCATACCGCCGCCTGCGCTAGGCATACCGCCGCCTCCGGCGCTAAAGCTGGGCATGCTGCCAGAAGAACGCCCGGCGGAGCCCCCAAAAAAGCTGGGCATGCTGCCCCCGCCAAAGTCGGCCATATTGCCGCCCCCAAAGCTGGGCATACCGCCTTCTCCCATCATGCCTTGCATCAGGGCGTCCATATCAACACCGTCACCGACGCTGACTTCGATAGCCCCCGCATTCAGGTTTTTGAATTGATCCGCCACATCTGCCTGGCCACCCTGGCCGATAGCGATTACCAGCACAATAGTGGCTGCTCCTACGATGATGCCCAGGCTGGTAAGCATCATCTTGGCTTTGTTTTCTACAATATTAATCCATACCAGCCGCAAAATCTCACCAAAGCGCATCATGACCGGCCCACCGCGCTTTCAACCAGCACCACATCCCCTTCCTGTAAGCCGGAGAGGATTTCAACATATCGCCCATCTGAAAATCCAGTGGTAACTTGCGTAACCACACCAAGGCCATCCTCACCCTTTTTCAGCACAGTGGCTACCCCGTCCGTATTGGAAACGGCTTGGTTGCTCACATACAACACATCCTGAGCGATACGTTGAATTAAGGTGATTTCCGCACTCATCCCTTCAAACATATCCAGCTCGTTTTCCTCCGAAAAACGGATGTTTACGGTGTAACTTACCGTGGCTGCGCCGGAACGGGAGGACTCTACCGTGATGGTATCAACCTCAGCATCAAAGGTGCGGTTGGGGAAGGCGTTCATGGTGACGCTGGCCTTCTGGCCAATAGAAACATCCAGAATATCTTCTTCCGATATGGTGATTGGCACGTAAACATCCGAAATATTGGTCATGGTCAGCAGGGTTGCATAAGCCATAATCTGGTTGGTATCTCCATCCACGAGTACGCTGACGCTATCCCCTTGCTCCACATTGATAGAGGCTACCATGCCATTACACGCAGCATATACAATGCCGTCATCGGAGAGCATGGATTTTACCTCTTCAATCTGGTCTTCCAGGTAATCGTATTCCTCTTGTGCCGCGTCTACCGCCTGAGAAAGTTCCATTTCCGTCAGTTCATAGGTGGTCTGAGCAGTGCTGGCTCCTGTAAGGGCACTTTGTGCCTTTTGTTCTGCACTGGTGGCGCCAGTCTGGGCGTTTATCACAGCTTTATCCAGGCTTAACTGCGCCTGTTCCATAGCCTGCTGCGCTTGGGTGACCTTGTCGGCTAACGCTTCGCCATCGGTAACGTTGCCATAAAGCTGGGTATATTCCTCTTTAAAATCGTCATAGGCTTGCTGCCAGTAGCTCAATGTTTCCTTGGCATCGTTCAGATCTTCCTGGAGGCCTGCAGCCTCATCCTCTTCCTCTTGGGCAGAGTCGGTATATTTCTGCACCCGGTGGGAATAAGTAGCCATATTTGACATAGCGTCCTGAAATTTTTCCACATAGGAATCCACTGCGGTGGAAGTGCCGGTGCTGGAAGCGTATAGGGAGACAGCCTCGCCCAGAGCGGCACTGACATTGGTTAATACGGAGCTGTCGGCCAACGTGGCGGAGCCGGGAGAACTGCTGCCCATATTGTAATAATCGCCCACTTGGCTGACTAAGTCATCCATGGTAGTAGCGCCGGTAGAAAGGTTAGCCAGGGCATTTACAAATTCCGCTGAGGTAGAAAGGGTAGCAGCAGCGGATTTTAAGGAACTCCAGGCGCTTTCTAGCCCGCTTTGGGCAGAACTGAGTTTGCTGGTGGAGGTTGAAACGCTGCTGAGGGCCTCTTCCAAATCCTCAACTTCTTCTTTCCAATCTTCCACCTTTTGCTCCAGACGTAAAAGTTTTGAGTAGTCCGAATCAAACGAAGCGTTGAGCACGCAGTATTCTTCATATTCCTTTTGTGCAGAGGCGAGGCTTGATTGCGCCTGTTCCAGCGCCAACTGCAATTCGTTTAGAGTAAGGGCCTCGTTGCTGCTGGCCAATGAGCCGGTTTCTTTGCTGGTTTCCAATTGCTGCTTGGCTTGGAGCAGCTTGGTTTCCAGCTGCAGCTTTGCCTGTTCCAGTTGCAGCCCTGCAATCTCCAGCTGTAGCTCATAGCTTGATAAGCCGGAAGAAATATCGTCTAAATTCAAGCGCACCAGGGGATCGCCTGCTTTTACAGAGGAGCCCGCCTTTACATAAACTTCTTCTACTGTGGCGGAAACCGGGAATGTAACGGTTTCCCGATTTAGAGAAATGGAAGAGCTTTCGCTCTGCCCCACCGTAACATCCCCACGTGATACTGTGTATTCCCGATAGACCGTTTCACCGCTGGTTTGCTGGCTTTTGGGAAGTATAAATAGAAGCGCTGCAGCTGCACCTAACAACATAACACCGCCGCCGATCAACAGAATAAGGCGTTTTTTAGGTGCTTTTTGTTTCGTGTTCTTTCCCAGCAAAGACAGCAGCTCTTCATTGCCATTATTTTGCTGGGGATGCAGCGAAGCGGGTTTGTTCCCGTTGCGTTTCAATCCCATATCCGTTTATCCCTCCCTTTATCAACCATACGGGCCGGTTTTTATCGACCTAAGCCATTATAAAAAGGAAGCCTTGAGAAAACCTTGAAAAAATATGGAATGCCGCAATTGTACAATAAGGTGTTCCAAATCTGCCATATTTTATAAATCGATAGAAAACCGGCACAAGCGCAGGCTAAATTGCCGCGCTTGTGCCGGTGTGCGATTTCAGATCTCCAAAAACATTGGGCTGGGGGACTCCCATAAAGTTCCAGGTTGGGACTTATGGGTTTGGCTACGGTTGGAGGCCGGGTAGGCAAGCCACGGTAGCCCCCTTCACGTTTGCGCCAAAGCCGCGTTGCTTATGCGTTGACCTTCTTGAAATGAAAGACGGCAACACCGATCACAGCGGCCAGGATCATAGCATAACCAGCCAAAGTAGCTGACTCTCCTGTTTTCGGCGGATCTACTACAACAACATCGGGAACGCTCAGATAGGCTTCCCAAGGGGAGATCTCAACCGTGACTTCTACGCTGCCTTCCGTGCTGGAGCCGGTGGAGAAATAAGCGGGGCGCAGGATATTGCCGCAGTTGAAGGGGTCCAAATCCAGGTCAGAGCAAACTTCGTCTAGGAAACGGGAAACGGACTTATTGGTTACTGAGCCGGAAATAACGGTAATATCATCCAGACCGGTTTCTGCAAAGTCCTCAGCGCTTCCAAAGTTGGTGGGGGAGGCAACTTCATAGAGCTTGCTGCTGGTGGTCACTTCATAAGCCGCTTGGGAATCTTCGTCTACAACAAACATGGCGGTGGTTTCATAACCTTCATCAAAGAAGATCACCATCACATAGTCGTTATAGCCGTCCAGCTCAATCAGATAATATCCGCTTTCGGTTTTGTAACCTTTTACATATACGCTATAATCGTTGTCAGAGACTTCAAAGCTGATCGAGTCGGAGCCGCCTTCTTGGGAAACGGAGAGGCTATCGCCAGCTGCATAGCCGCTTTCCAGCGTCAAGGTCAGGGAGGCATCATCCTCATCCACCTTGGCGAATACCAGCCATTGATAGGTCTTCTCTTTGCTGATACCTTCAAACATGTCTGAATCGCCGAACAGGTATCCCGCAAAATCACCATCCTCATCATAATAGTTGCTGGCCTCATACCCCGCATTTTCTGCTGTGGTGCCCGCGATAGGCGCCAGGGAAGAGGTCGTGCGGAAAAATGTCACGTTTTCTCCGGTAATATAAAGTGCCATATCGTCCGCAGGAGAAGCGTACTTGGGTACTGTGATGGAAGCGACAGCGCCTACGATTTCATTGGTCACATAACCACGGTCATCCTCAGGGAGCGAGGTGACCACAGCGGAGCCGTAAAAGAAATCATCGGAGTCGTCATATTCCACTAAGTATAAGTCAATAGGGTACTCGTCCAAGTCGTTTTCTCCGTCGCTGGTGAAAGCCATGGCGGGTACTGCTGCAAACACCAAGAAAGCTAAGGCCAATACTAGAGTCAATTGTTTTTTCATCAATGGTTTACCCCTTTCTTTTTAGGAACATGCAAATGATAAAATCCTTCATCGCACATTGGCCACAGGTAGCTATTAGGCTAACTTAAGCGGAGGAGCTGTTCCGGGCTCCATGGCAGGTATTGTATATAACCTTGCTTGAACCTGCCT
>JAEXFV010000095.1 GCA_023451115.1 Bacillota bacterium | reverse complement strand
CCGGGGGAAATATCCAGAAAGTGGTGGTAGCCCGGGAGCTGTCCAAATCCCCACGGCTGGTGATTGCCAATCAACCTACCAGGGGCGTAGATGTAGGTGCGGCTGAATTTATCCACAGCAAGCTGTTAGAATTGCGGGATCAGGGCAGCGGCATTTTCCTGGTCTCAGCCGACCTGAACGAAGTGTTGGGATTAAGCGATGAGCTGATTGTAATGCACAACGGAAAGATTTCCGCTTACTTCCCCAATCCCAGCCAGGTTAATGAAGAAGAATTGGGCAGATATATGCTGGGAATCGCCCAAATGACGCCGGAGCAGTTAGGAGGGATGATGGATGAAGCGACGCTGGAAAACGGGCGGACTGTTTGATTTAGCCAAAACATTTTTTGCAATGCTCATTGCAATCCTAGTTACGGTAATCATCGTTTTTCTGGTGAGCAAAGAGCCGCTGGAATCGCTGGAGAGCTTTTTTGTAGGGCCGTTTACTTCGGTGAGGCGGTTTGGAAACATGATTGAAGCGGCAATGCCTATTATCTTTTGTGCATTGGCTGTATGCGTAATGTTCCAGGCCAACCAATTCAGCATGATTGCGGAAGGCAGCTTTTTCCTTGGCGCGTTAATCGCTTCTATCATTGCAATTAAGGTGGCGTTGCCTGCGGGCCTGCATCCTGCAGTGTGCATCCTGGCTGGCGGAGTTGCCGGCGGGATGCTGGGGAGCATACCGGGCTATTGTAAAGCAAAATGGGGCAGCAACGAGTTTGTAATCTCCTTCATGCTCAATTATGTGATGCTGCATTTTTGTTTGTTGCTGTTGGATAGTTTCATCCTTGATCCCGATGCTGGGGCTAGACTGTCCCTTAAGTTTCAGGAAACAGCAATGCTGACAGTGCTGTTTCCCGGCACAAGAATAAGCACAGGCATTCTTCTTTGCACATTTGCGGTGGTGGCCACCTATCTGTTCTTATACCGGACCAATGGAGGATATGCGCTGCGCATCACGGGTATGAACCGCCGGTTTGCGGATTATGCGGGCATGAATACCTTTTCCACCATATTGTGTTCCCAGTTAATTGGCGGCGCAATTGCAGGGATCGGCGGCGCAACGGAAGTGATTGGGCTTTATGACCGGTTCCAGTGGAGCGCGTTGCCCGGGTATGGATTTGACGGCATTGCGGTGGCGATCATCGCCAAGAAAAATCCCAAGTATGTGCCCATCGCTGCGCTTTTCCTGGCTTATATCAGAACGGGAGCCGATATTATGTCGCGCATGAATGATGTGCCAAGCCAAATCATCTCCGTAATCCAGGCCTTAGCAATTATCCTGGTGGCGGCAAATGGCTTTTTATCCGGCTGGAGCCACAGGCAAGTGGTTAAGACTTCCATGGCGGACAAGAGGGGGTAATCAATATGGAAAATTTGTTGTCAATCATTGCCTCTGAAGCCTTTTGGCACTCCGTCCTGCGTGTGACGACGCCCATACTGTTTGCGGCAATGGCTGCTATTATCTCCCAACAGGCCGGTGTAGTGAACATCAGCCTGGAAGGCACAATGTTGTTTTCCTCGCTCATCGGCGTGCTTGCCAGCGCTGCTACTCAAAATGTATGGCTTGGCCTTTTGGCCGCGGCGGTAGCAGGCATGCTCTATGCTTTATTGCTGGCCTATTTCTCCCTTTCTCTTAAAACGGATATTACCTTGTGCGGCGTTGCGTTGAATTTGCTGGCCAGCGGAGGAACCATATTCTTACTGTATTTGGTTACAGGGGACAAAGGTACTTCCGCTACGCTCAAAAGCATGGTGGCGCCTACGCTCAACATTCCCTTATTAGAGGATATTCCGGTGCTGGGGACTATTTTCTCAGGGCATAACCTGCTTACATATGTGGCGATACTGTGTGTGGCAATCGTATCCTTTTTGCTGTACAAAACGCCCACAGGATTGCGCATCCGTTCGGTAGGCGAGTATCCCAACGCAGCTTCCTCCGTAGGCGTAAGTGTTTTAAAGGTGCAGTATACCGCGCTGCTGGCCAGTGGCCTGTTGGCAGGACTGGGAGGCGCGTTTATGTCTATGGGGTATTTATCCTGGTTTTCCAAGGATATGATCGCGGGGCGAGGCTTTGTTGCGTTAGCTGCATGCGCCATGGGGCAAGGCAGGCCGTTGGGAACGTTGATTGCCTCCGTTGCCTTTGGGACTGCGGACGCACTATCTAACTATTTGCAAGTGCTCCAGGTATCGGCGGAATTCGTTATGATGATTCCTTATTTGGCCGCAGTTGTCGGCATGATATTATATTCCATTAAAAAATTCAGGAGGAACTAAAAATGGCTATGAAATCTCGTTTAGTTGTAATGCTCACCAACCACGATGTTACCGTGCCCAATGCACAGGAGACATTTGATTCTGCAAAAGACCTGGCGCAGGTGAAATATTGGGGTTTTAAGAACGTGGGCCTACCCAAGGACCAGATGCGGGCGTTGGTGCAGTCCATGAAGGCGGCCGGGAAAACTACGTTCCTGGAAGTGGTAACCTATACCGAAGCAGAGTGTATGGACGGGGCCAAAACAGCCGTAGAATGTGGGTTTGATTATCTGTGCGGCACCCTATTTTATGAGAGCGTATGGAACTACCTGAAGGATAAAAATATTGGCTACCAGCCGTTCCTGGGCGAAGTATATGGCAGCCCCAGCGTGCTGGAAGGCAGCATGGAGAGCATGATTGCCCAGGGAAATGATTTGATCGCCCGCGGGATAAAAGGGTTTGACTTGCTGGCATACCGCTATACCGGGGATGCGGAGCTGCTGGCGGAAAAATGTGTGAAAGAATTGGCCGCGGATATCGTAATCGCTGGCAGCATCGATTCCAAGGCTCGTTTGGAAACGGTAAACGCCATCAACCCCTGGGGATTTACCATGGGTAGCGCCCTGTTTAACGCCAATTTTGTCAAGGGCGGAACCTTCCGGGAGAATTTAGAGGAAGTCGTGCGCCTGATGCAAGAAATCGGTTAACACGAAACAAATACAAACGGAAAGGGGTGGGCCAATGCAAGATCGTATGACGGACATTGCCAAGCAGGTAGAGGCTTATATGGAAGAGCATCGCCAGCAGCTTATCGCACTCACGCAGGAGCTGGTGCGGGTTCCCAGCGTTGCCGTAACGGTGGAGCAGGAACAGTGCCAAGAAATTATGGCGCAGGCACTGGAAGCTGCCGGGGCCCAGGTGGATCGCTGGATACCGGATTGGGAGCAGGTGAAACGCTTTTGCTACCCCAACACTGGAGAAACCATTTACCAAAGCGTCGAACTGCGTTCACCGGAGTATTTGCAGGTGCGCGACAAGGTCAGTGTGGTGGCGGGAACTTTCCGGGGAAAAACGCCTGGAAAGACCTTGCTCTTTAACGGACATATTGACGCAGCAGGATTGGGCAACCTGGAAGAGTGGACAAAAGACCCTTGGGGTGCAGAGATTGTTGACGGAAAGCTATATGGAAGAGCTTCGGCGGACCAAAAAGGCGGCGTTGCCGCATCCCTGTTTGGCGTGATGGCAGCCCGGGCTGTTATGCCGGATCTGCCCGGCACGATCCATTTTGTGGTTACGCCGGAGGAGGAAACCGGCGGAAACGGTACGGCTGCCAGTATTGCCCGGGGCTATCAAGCGGATGCCGCAATTTTTACGGACATCAGCAACAACGAAATCGTCATCAGCAACTCTGGCATGCAAAATTTCGAAATCACCATCCAAGGCGGTGCCAACGGCATGTGGGATGCGGATTATGACGTAAGCGCAGCGGAATTGATGGCCTATGTAATCCAGCGCATCCACGCCTTTGCAAAGGAGCGGGACCAGCATGCTCGAGAAATTTATGGATTTGCCGCCCATGAGACCGCGGCCTGCATCAATCCGGGCCTGATCGAGTGCGGAGAATGGCTGGCTACCATTCCGCGCAAAGCCCGCATAAAAGGGCTGATGGCAGTATTGCCGGATGACGATTTAATCCAGTTGCGTGAGGATTTTACAAAGAGAATATCCGATCCCAATGGCGTGCCGTTTTTTGCGGAAAATCCACCGCAAATCTTCTTTGGCTCTGGCAAAGAAGGCTGCGCCACATCTGCAGAGGCAGATATCGTATTAGCTGCCAAACAAGGGATGCAGCTTGTAAGCCAAAAACAGGTACGACCCAAATATGGCTGCGTTTGCTCTGATATGACATTTTATCCCAGCATGTTTCAAACGCCCAGTATCCTGTTTGGGCCAGGCAGCGTATTGCATTGCCCGGATGAATACCTGGAGATAGACCAGCTGGTGGAAATTGCTAAGGCATATGCCATGACGACTATTCTGTTTCTGCAGAATAATGGCTGTTGAACCCTATGGTAAACAAAGATTTGGCTGGGTAACCAGCCGATAAAAAAATAAAGGAGAACGCAAAATGAAGAAGAAATACTTGAGCATTGTAGCCGTAGTACTGGTATTGAGCATGCTGTTGTTGGGCTGTGCCCAGCAAAGTCAGCAGCCCGAAGCGCCCACACAAGCGCCCCAGGAAACACAGCAGGCCCAGGCGCCTGAGCAGAGTGCAGAACAACCTGCTGCCAACGCAGAACCACTGGATATCGTATTCCTGTGCAACGGCACACTGGGCGATCTTTCCTTCTTTGATTCGGCGGCAGCTGGATTTGAAAAGATGGAGCAGGAGCTGAACGTAAACACGAAAATTGTGGAAGCCGGGTATGACACCACTAAATGGCAGCCTGCATTGCAGGATTTGGCGGACGGAGACTACGATATCATCGTGGTAGGTACTTACAACATGGTGGATTATGTACAACAGGCAGCCTTGGATCATCCAGAGAAAAAGTTTATCCTGTTTGACTCTAACGTAGATTATGCCAGCGCTGATTACTCCAATGTGTACTCCATCGTTTATAACTATAATGAAGGTTCCTTCCTAGTAGGCGCTTTGTGCGCTTTGGTGTCCAATTCCAGCATGCCAAATGCTAACCCCGAAAAGGTAATCAGCTTCATTGGCGGGCAAGATACCCCGGTTATCAACGACTTCCTGGTAGGTTATATCGAAGGCGCGCTGTATGTGGATCCCGAGATGAAGGTCGTTAGCTCTTATCTGGGAAGCTTTGACGACACAGCAAAAGGCAAAGAGATGGCCGCAGCACACTGCAACACCATGAACGTGGACGTAGTTTATCCTGCCGCGGGCGGTGCTGGACTGGGCGCCATGGATGCTGCTAAGGAATGCGGCGCTTATACCATCGGCATGGCTTCCGACCAGTCGGCTTTGTATACTGAGTCTGATCCGGAAAAGGCAAAAATTATTTTGACTTCTATGATTTGTGATGTTGGCCAGTCCATTTACGATGCAGTGAAGCAGCATATAGAGGGTACCCTGGAGTGGGGCACCACCGGGTATGTAGGCATCAGCGCTGATGCAGTGGGCATTTGCCAGAATGATATTTATATGAGCGAAGTGCCGGAGGAAATTCGCCAGCAGTTAGAAACCGTTATTGAGGATGTAAAGGCTGGCAAAGTTACCATTAGCTCTGCTTACACTATGAGCACCGAAGAAGTGGATGCACTCAAGGCGAAGGTGGCGCCGTAATGCAGATCGCGGTAATCATTGAACGGGCTGTTGCGGCAATCCAGCAGAAAAGCCAGCAACCCTGTAAAATCGGACTGATATTGGGCTCGGGCCTAGGAGATTATGCGGAAACGCTGGAGGACAGGCAGGTCATACCCTATTCTGCCATTGAAGGGCATCCCCAATCCAGCGTGCCGGGGCATAAGGGCCAGTACGTCATAGGCTCCAAAGGGGGAAAACGAGTGATCGCCATGCAGGGTAGATTTCACCTGTATGAGGGATACCCTCCTCAAATGTTGATGATCGGCGTGCGTATTATGAAGCGCTTGGGCGTTACGCACCTCATCATTACCAATGCGGCGGGAGGCGTGAATAAAGAGGATACGCCGGGAACCATATTATTGCTGGCGGATCACGTCAACTATTCTGGGGTACACCCCTTAATCGGCGCCAATGATGACTCCTTCGGCCCAAGATTCCCAGACATGAGTGACGCTTATGACAGGCAGCTTAGGGCGCGGGCAAAGGAAGTGGCTTTAGAGCTGGGGATCTCGCTCAAAGAAGCGGTTTATATGATGTTCTCCGGGCCTACTTATGAAACTCCTGCTGAAATCAGAATGGCGCGGGCGATAGGCGCGGATGCAGTAGGGATGTCTACCGTTCCGGAAGTAATCGCGGCAGCACATTGCGGCATTCGGGTATTGGCTTTTTCTGTGATAACCAATCATGCGGCAGGCGTGGCCGATCAAAAGCTTTGCCACGAAGAGGTACAGCAAACTGCCAATATGATAGCAGAAAAGTTTAGCACCCTGATTACCGCAGCCATTGAAAAAGTGTGCCCGTAGGGCGAAAACAGCGTGATCTTTTCATGTAACGGCAAACGGTATGTATTAAAAGGCGGCTCCAAAGGGGGCGCCTTTTTCTTTTGAGAGCATAGCGGATCATGGCCTTGTTGCAACTGCCCCTTCTTTCCATTTTCAGGTTGGTAAGAGTTCCCTAAGGCCGGGAGGCGGCTCTTTATTTGACAGGTTTGCCTGCAAGCTGTTACACTATTGGCACTTAGATATTGCGGATTAAGTTGGTATGAAACCAAAGGTATTTGTGCAATATCACATGGAACAGGCTGGTATCAGCCTGAAATGATAGGTAGGCGGAGGCTGTAGCCTTAGCCGCCGTTTGGAGGAAGGGCATGCGGAGGAGGCGTAGACGGGCCAGGGGGTTTGCAAAAGGCTACCTTGCCCCACACAGACGCTATCGCGGAAATCAAAATAGCTTTTGGAGTAATATAGGCAGCGGCATAAAAGCAGCGGGCGGGTTTTTGCTGCGGCTGGTATCCTTGCCTTTTGTGGCGCTGGCATTGCTGGTTGCGCCGCTGAAAAAAAGCCGGCGCAGGCCGGCGCAGCCTGCGGTTCTGGCTGCGGCAGGAGACGGCCCTTTGAGCGCACCCCTGCCGGAAAGGATGGCTGGATTGCGCCCATCAAAAGGGTTGCGCCTGGTGGATGTGGCGCTGATCGCGGCAATCCTTTTGGCGGGCGGATTTTTGGGTTGGTCCTTGCTTTATTCCGATACCGCGATTGCGGTTACCGTTGTGGCGGATGGGCAGCAAACCACCCTATTGACCAAGCAACACACAGCCGGGGCCTTGTTGGACGGGTTGAACATTACGCTGGATGGGGCCGACGCTTTGAACACGGAAAAAGCGGCGTCTCTGGAGGAAGGGATGTGTATTGAGGTGGAGCGGGCGTTCCCGGTGGCAGTCAGTTCCGGCGGCAAAGCTACGGTGCTGCACATGCGGGAAGGCAGCGTAAAGCAGGCCCTGACCATGGCAGGCGTCACGTATGACGCGGATGATGAGATCACCTACCTGCCATTTGCGGATGTAACGCCGGGCATGCAAATACGCCACATCAGTGTGGAAACCCAATATGAAACCGTGAATCAGGCCATTCCCTTTGAGGAAGAGGTAATCAAGGACGCTTCCCGGTATATCGGGGACGATAAGCTGAAAACCGAGGGTGTAGATGGGGAAAAGATGATTGTCCGCCAGCTGGTCTACCGGGACGGGGAGCTATCCTCCCGGGAGGTTATGAACCAGATCATTTTAAAAGAAGCGGTGGATGAGGTGAAAGTTGTAGGCACCAAGTTCCGTGCCCAAACAAACCTCACGGGAGACGAGCGCCCTTATAAGGCGGCCCCCAAGGAGGGAGAGTATATCGAAGTGCTCACCGCTGAGGACGTCACCGCTTACACCCATACCGGCCGCCGCACTTCTACTGGCAAATGGCCTAAGGTAGGTTATGTAGCGGTAAACCCCAATGTCATTCCCTATGGTACCTATATGTATATCAAAGGCTATGGCTATTGCTATGCCCAGGATACCGGGGCTTTTCGTCATGAAGACAGCGGCACAAAAAACCAGATCGACCTGTTTATGGAAACGGAGAAGGAATGCCGCAAGTGGGGGCGTAAGCACAATGTAAAGGTGTATATTATCAAATGGGGGAGAGGTTGATGCGCACGCCCTTGTTAAGCCCTGCGCAAGTGCGCCAGCAGCTGGAACATCTGGGTATCTCGCCCAACAAAGCCCTGGGGCAGAACTTTCTGGTGGATCAGCTTGCCTTGGAAGCTATGATGGATTGCCTGCAGGGACAAGGCCTGCCGGTGTTGGAGATCGGCCCTGGTTTGGGCGCCTTGACGCAAGCGTTGTGCGCCAGTGCCAGCCAGGTGGTGGCGGTGGAAAAAGATGCTGCTATGGTGCAGGCTCTGGCCAGCGCCATACATTGCACCAACCTGGCGGTATTAGAGGGGGACTTTTTGCAGGCAGACCTCCAGGATATCCAGGCCCGGTTGGGCGGGGGCGCGTTTCTGGCTGCAGGAAATTTGCCTTATTATATTACCACACCCATCGCGCTGCGGTTGCTGGGGGAGGGATATCCTATTCCCAGGATGGTGCTGATGGTGCAACGGGAAGCTGCACAGCGCTTTTTTGCACGCCCCGGCAACCGGGTGTATGGGCCGCTTGGCGTGCTGGCGGGCTGCGGCTACAAGGTGGAGGAGGTGCTGCATTTATCTCCAGCCAGCTACTATCCCCAGCCAGAGGTGCATTCCAGCGTCATTCTGCTGCAAGCCAAAGGCCAGCCCTTGCCGGCAGGCTTTCTGCCCTTTTTGGAACGGGTTTTTGCCATGCGCAGGAAAACCCTGTCCAACAATCTGGCGGCTGCCGGTTGGAGCCGGGATGAGGCTGCGGCCGCTTTGGCGGGGCTGGGCATTGCCCCTGCTGCCCGGGCGGAAGCGTTGGAGCCAGAAGCGTTGTTCGCTTTGTTTCAACAGCGTCCTTTGCGCTGAAATGGCAAAACCAATGAATGATCAAAACGGCGGTAAGCCGTTTTTTTATATTCTTTCTAACCCCTAGGAGCAATACCAAAGCCTGCGGCTTTGGCCACCTTTCCCCGAACCCCTTAGGCTTCGGGGACTTCAGATAGGAGCAATACCAAAGCCTGCGGCTTTGGCCACCTTTTGTCCTGCGCAAGCATAGTATGGTGTAAGAACAGGAAAGGAGGAGAAACATGCAAGTGATCATTGGTCAGGGCCGTGATGGGCGCATGATGAACCGCATGCCGGATGCCTATGCAAACCTGCAGGGCGGCCCGCAAAATCCCAATCTCCGTGGGCGTACCGTATTTTACCGGCAGCCTCAGGGCACGCTGGTAATAGCAGACGTCTCAGGCCTGCCCGCACAAAACGGGCAGGAAAGCGTGCTGGGGTTTCATATTCATGAGGGAACAGCCTGCACCGGCACAAAAGAGGATCCGTTCCAAGCCACCGGCGGGCACCTGAACCCTTCCGGGCAGCCCCACCCTTTTCATATGGGGGATTTGCCCCCATTATTTGCCCATGACGGCGAAGCCTGGATGGCAGTGCATTGCGGCCGTTTCCAGGTTGAAGATATTTTGGGGCATACGCTGGTGGTGCATGGCATGCCGGACGATTTTACTTCCCAGCCCGCAGGTCATGCAGGCGCAAAGATTGCCTGCGGCACAATCCTGCCTTGGGCATAGGATGGTGAAAAGAAAGGAAATTGCCGTAAATTGCGGCGATTTCCTACTTTCTTATTATCAGAGGGCTGTGCTATACTAAAGGTTGTTATTATCGCAAAGGAAACGAGGAGTACACACATGGATTTTCGCGCAAGCTTGGCGGAGGCATTGAGCCTAAAAAGCGGCATTTCCGCTCAAGAGCTGCAAAATTGGCTGGAAACGCCGCCGGATTCTAAAATGGGGGATTTTGCTTTCCCCTGCTTCCGCTTGGCCAAAACATGGAAAAAAGCGCCCCCCATCATCGCCCAGGAGATTTCCGCCAGCATGACGCTGCCGGCGTTTGTTTCCAAAGCGCAGCCGGTGGGTGGATACATCAACTTTTTTGTCAAGCCGGAGGCCTATGCTTCCAGCGTGCTTTCTGAGGTGTTTCAACAGGGCGATGCTTACGGCGGTTCCCAGGAGGGGCAGGGCCGAAACGTATGCATCGATTATTCCTCTATCAATATTGCAAAGCCCTTCCATATCGGCCATTTGTCCTCCACCGTAATCGGCCATGCGTTGTACCGCATCTATAAGCACATGGGCTACAACAGCGTAGGCATCAATCACCTGGGGGATTGGGGCACCCAGTTTGGCAAGCTCATCGTAGCGTACAAACGGTGGGGCGATAAAAAAACAGTGGAACAAGGCTCTGTGCGGGCATTGCTGGAGCTATATGTGCGCTTTCACGACGAAGCGGAGCGGGACGAGCATCTCAACGACGAGGCTCGGGCCTGGTTCAAGCGCATTGAAGATGGGGACGAAGAGGCCATGTCCCTGTTTGAGTGGTTCAAAGAGCTCACCCTCAAAGAGGTAGGCCGGGTATACGGCCTGTTGGGCATTCAGTTCGACAGCTACGCAGGGGAAAGCTTTTATAATGATAAAATGGGCCGGGTAATCGAGGAGCTGGAGGATAAGGGGCTGCTCAAGCTGGATAAAGGGGCTTATATTGTGGATTTGGAGCCTTACCATATGCCGCCTTGTATTATCCTGCGTTCGGATGGCGCAACCCTGTATGCCACCAGGGATATTGCGGCCGCGTTGTATCGCAAGGATACCTATGATTTTGCCAAATGCCTGTATGTAGTGGCTTATCAGCAGGATTTGCATTTCCGCCAATGGTTCAAAGTCATTGAGCTGATGGGGTACGATTGGTATCAGGATCTTGTCCATGTGTCCTTTGGCATGGTGAGCATGGAAGACGGCACCCTTTCCACCCGCAAGGGCAAAGTGGTGTTCCTGGAGGAGGTTTTGAACGCTGCGGTGGAAAAAACCCTGGCTACCATCCAAGAAAAGAGCCCGGACCTTGCGGACAAGCCCGCAGTGGCCCGCCAGGTGGGCGTGGGCGCAGTGGTGTGGAACGCCCTGTATAATACCCGCATTAAGGACGTGGTGTTTAGCTGGGATAAGGCTTTGAATTTCGAGGGAGAAACAGGCCCTTATGTGCAATACACCCACGCACGGTGCTGTTCGGTACTGCGCAAGGCGGAGTACCGTGGCGTGCCGGAAACGGTGGACTATACCAAGCTGGACGATCCGGAGGCCCAGGCAGTGGTCCGCGCGCTGGGAGCATTTCCTCAGGCTGTGCGGGACGCTATGGAGAAAAACGAGCCGTATCTGGTATCCCGGGCGGTGGTGGCTATTTGCCAGGCTTACAACAAGTTCTATTTTGAACAGCGTATTATGGGTGTGGAACAGGATCTGCAGCAGGCGCGGCTGGCGTTGACGGACGCAGCGCGGCAGGTGGTGAAGCTGGGGCTTTACCTGGTGGGTCTGGAAGCGCCGGAGCGCATGTAAGGGAAAAAACAGCAAAGGCGCACTGGGGCGCCTGTAAAAAAGTTAATCAAGTTGAAATGCTTAAGGAGGATAACCGTTATGTTGGACATCAGACGAATTCGCAAAGACCCTCAGGCGTTGGTCACCGCTATGGAAAACCGCCGCAATAAGGGCGCGGATGTGTCTGCCCTGTTGGAGGCGGATGAAAAGCGCCGGGCGGTGCTGGTGGAAACCGAGGCTCTTAAGGCAAAGAAAAACGCGGTAAGCGCCGAAATCCCTCAACGCAAAAAAGCGGGGGAGGACGTAAGCAGCCTGATGGAGGATATGAAAGAAGTGGGTGCCAGGATCAAAGAGCTGGACGCACAGGTTGCCGCTTATGACGAGCAAATCCAGGCGGCCCTTTACGATATTCCCAACATCCCCCATGAGAGCGTGCCCATCGGTGCGGACGACACGGAAAATGAAGAGATCCGCCGGTGGAGTGAACCCACCAAGTTTTCCTTTGAACCCAAGGCCCACTGGGATTTGGGCGAGTCGCTGGATATCCTGGATTTTGCTACCGCAGCCAAGGTAACCGGCGCCCGGTTTACCTTCTACCGGGGAATGGGTGCCCGCTTGGAGCGCGCTATCATCAATTTCTTCCTGGATACCCATACCTGTGAGAGCGGTTACACGGAAATCTTCCCACCTTATATGGTCAACCGTGCCAGCATGACCGGCACGGGCCAGCTCCCCAAGTTTGAAGAGGATGCGTTCAAAGTAGCCAATACGGATTACTTCCTTATCCCTACCGCCGAGGTGCCGGTTACCAACATGTTCCGGGATCAGATCCTTAACGGGGAAGACATGACTTTGAAATTCTGTGCTTACAGCGCCTGCTTCCGGGCGGAGGCCGGCAGCGCAGGCCGGGACACCCGGGGCCTGATTCGCCAGCATCAATTCAATAAAGTAGAGCTGGTGAAGTTTGCAAAGCCGGAGGATAGCTACAACGAGCTGGAAAGCCTGACCAACGATGCGGAAAAGGTGCTGCAAAAGCTGGGCCTGCCCTATCGGGTGGTGAACCTGTCTACAGGGGATCTGGGCTTTAGTTCCGCCAAAACCTACGACATTGAGGTGTGGATGCCCAGCTATGGCCGGTATGTGGAGATTAGCTCCTGCTCCAACTTTGAGGATTTCCAGGCTCGCCGGGCAAGCATCCGCTTCCGCAGGGGCCCCAAGGAAAAACCCGAACTGGTACATACCCTCAATGGCTCCGGCGTGGCGGTAGGCCGTACTGTAGCTGCTATTCTGGAAAATTACCAGCAGGCGGACGGCACTGTCAAAATCCCTAAGGTGCTGGTGCCTTATATGGGCGCAAACGTGATCGAGCCCAAATAACCTGCGTCCCTGCAAAGGGATAGCATGCCTGGCTGCCGCATTGACAGACAGGCTATCAATAGGCTATAATGCCTATATTCGCGACGATGGAAAAACGGCCTTCGTCCCATGTGTTGTGGGATAGGCCGTTTTTATTTACAGGCCGCCGGTAGGCAGGGAGGAAAATATGGCCAAGTTCGATTATGAGGTTGTTGGGAAAATCGGTTCCATGGCGCTGATCCGCAAAGAGGACAGTGACCTGGACTACAATATTTTCAGCCGGATCGGCGCAGAACTACGGCCCGGCATCATTTGGGTCAGTTCCGGCGCTACGGAGATTGGCCGGCTGGATTATATCAAGCGTACCGGCCGGGAACTCATGGGGGACAAGGAGGATGTGAAAACCGACTACGCCGCTCAGGGGCAAACCATTCTGATGCAGGAGTATCGCCGGTTTATCCCGGCGCAGTATTCTGTGCGGCAGCTGCTGGTAGAGCACCAGCATTTTAACGATGAAGAAAAGCGCAACCATATCAAGCGCTTTCTGCTGCGCTGCGCTGCCCAGGGCGCGGTACCCATTGTCAATTACAACGACCCTGTCTCGGTGGAAGAGAATATGCGTTGGGAATTAAGCCACCTGCGCCAGAGGGGAGAGCATGTGGTAGAATGCATTGATAACGATGAAACCGCCGCTGTGATCTGCAATCTGGTGCACTCCATGTATCTGGTGATCCTCACCTCTGCGGACGGGATTTATCGCAATCCCCAGGACCCTTCCACATTGGTGGAGGCGGTAGAGGGAAAAGACCCGGAGGAAGTGGTGGCAGCCATTACCGAGCTGCAAACCCACTGCCAGGGGGCCAGCAGGGAAGGGGCAAACGGCGCCAAAGCCAAGCTGGATTTTATTAAGGAGCCGGTGCTCCAGGGCACAACGGTGATCATTGCAAACGGCAGATGCAGGCTTTCGGACGCTATCAAAGGCAATTGTAAGCGCACCATTTTCCGGGTACGCTAATGAAGCGGTTTTGCCCTATATCCCCTGTAGAAAGATTATTCCTGATTGAGAAAGGAGAAACAGCATGGGTCACGTATTTTCTTCCCTGTTGGATACCATCGGAAACACACCGTTAATCGAAGCCAGGCGCATAATGGAGGCCCAGGGAGCAACGGCGCGCCTGCTGGTGAAGCAGGAAGGGCGCAACCCTTTGGGCAGCGCCAAGGATAGGGCCGCTTTGTATATGCTCAGGGATGCACAGCAGCGCGGCCTGTTAAAACCGGGCGGGGTTATTATTGAACCCACCAGCGGCAACACGGGGGTAGGGTTGGCCTATCAATGCGCCCTGATGGGTTACCGGCTCATTCTTACCTTGCCGGAAACCATGAGCGAAGAGCGTAAAAGTCTGTTGCGGGCCCTGGGCGCGGAGTTGGAGCTCACGCCCGGTGCTGCGGGAATGGGTGGTTCCGTAGAGCGGGCAGAAGCGCTGAAAAAGGAAATTCCAGGGGCCATTATTCTGGGCCAGTTTGATAATCCTGCCAATGCTGCAGCCCATTATGAAACCACGGGCCCTGAAATTTGGCGGGACACCCAGGGCAATGTGGACGTATTTGTGGCTTGCGTAGGCACTGGCGGTACGTTGACGGGTACGGCCCGGTATCTCAAGGAGCAAAACGCCGCCGTAGAGGCGGTGGCGGTAGAACCCAGTGAATCGCCTCTGCTTTCCGGCGGCAAGGCAGGCCCTCACAAAATTCAGGGCATTGGGGCCAACTTTATCCCAAGCGTGCTGGACCGCGCTCTGGTAGACCGGGTGCTGAC
>JAEXFV010000068.1 GCA_023451115.1 Bacillota bacterium | reverse complement strand
GCCCACAAGAGAGAGACAGAGAAATACTTGACTGATGCGAAAGCGGTATTTCAAGAGGTGAAAGATAGCCATGTGATGCAGAATCTTTGGAATGCTTATCGGAAGAAGTTTTCGTATGCGGCTGAATTGGAATGGGATTCGGTCATGGAGGCGGTTCGCTTCCTGTATGCATTAACAGAGAATGGCGAAACAGAATAAAAATGGTGCGCAATAAACATAGCACCCCGGGGATCATCAAATACCCGTTTTGGCGGCTCGCCCTGCAAAATTCAAACTCCATCTACGCCTGTATAAATATGGGCGAGGCGCTTTGCCCACGGCAAATTGAAAACCAAAGCATTTGTATAGATAGCGACATTGAACAGGCGCTCAAAAGGATGACCGAAGGGCATGGATCGTTAAATACCCCAGAAGTCTAGGGTATAATACAGATAGTTCCAATCAATGCTTTTCCCCTGATACCATTGGACTTGATAATTTTTTGATAACAGGAAGCCGGCAGCACCAGATAGGTTGGATAATTGGTATCAAATTGAGCAACTAAGAGTCAAATCCCCTAAACGGTATTGTTTAGAACCAGTTTTACTTTGGCGAGTGGAAATAAGCGTTTATGCATGTGTGCGTCCCGGAACGATTGCGCATTCAATCCTTCCGGGATTATTTTATTTTGGGTAAAATCAGGGCGCAACAAATCGTGTCTTGCCAGCTGTTGAGAATATTGCTACCCTGCGTAATGGGGGTGATAACATGACAATTCATCAAAACCTACGGGATCTGCGCCAAATTTCGGGCATGACACAAGAACAAGCCGCCAACCATGTAGGCGTGGCAAGGCAAACGATTTCCAGTTATGAATCCGGCAGAACGCAGCCGGATCTGGATATGCTCGTGAAACTTGCCGCACTTTACCAGACAGATATTTCCGCTATTTTGTATGGAAGCAGCGATGAACAAAGAAAACGGCATACGGTCAGGACAGTAGCGGTGGCCAGCTCTACTTGTGTGCTGCTGATAATTCTTGCTGCTTCCATCCTTCTGGTTGTGGTGAACACCTTTCTTGTCATCCCGGAAGGCGTGGGGCTAACGGATGCCACCAGACCGCTGATCCAAATGCGCTTTGCGATGTTGGACCTTTTTGCGGCATTGCAGGGAATTGCGCGGGGCGCTTCGGCCATAGGCTGCCTGATACTTGCGGTGCTGCTGGCGGGCCTAAAGCGCCTGCCGTCCATTCCAAAATGTATTCTCCTGGCAGCCGTTTTCCTGCTTACAACCATAGCCTGCACGGTACCCTTTGCGGTATTTGATAAAATTTATCGCTGTGTGGACTATCTGCTCATTGTAATCGGCGTTTTTCCGCCGGCATTGCTGTTGCTGCTATACCGGGTATTGCTCGGCGTGATGAAAAACAGAAAGTAGGCGCCTTTCAAAGAGGAAATTTGACGATACGGCCCGGTTTGTTATAAAATAAAGGAATAACAAAAATTGCCCATTGGACGCAATGGAAGTGGAGGGGCCTATGACGCTGCAACAATGCCGGTACATCGTAGAACTATCCAAACATGATTCCATGAGCAAAGCCGCTGCGGCGCTTTATGTGACCCAGCCCAGCCTGAGCAAGGCTGTGCAGGAAGTAGAGGAAGAAATGGGGATCACCATCCTCATCCGAACCAATAGAGGCATCCGTTTTACAGAGCAGGGGAAGGAACTCTTGTTTTATGCCAAAATGCTGTTGGAGCAGGCGGAGGCCATTACATTCCATTTTCACAAACGAAGCCCGCAGGACATGATAAAATTCGCCGTGTCTTCCCAGCATTACACCTTTGTGACGGCCGCTTTTGTGAACATGATGCAGCGGCTTGAAACAAAGCATTATGAGCTGACCCTGCGGGAAGGGAAGATCATGGAGGTTATTGAGGACGTTGCCAGCAGAAAAAGCATTTTGGGCATCCTTGCCTTTACCAAGCGGAGCATGCTTTCGCTGGAACGGTATTTTGCTTCCAATTCTCTGGAGTTTATGCCGCTGGTCACCTTTGACCAAAAGGTAGTGATGCGTGCGGGCCACCCTTTGGCGGCCCTGCCAAAGGTGACCTATGAGCAGCTGCAGGAATACCCTTGCCTTACCTACCAAAAGGAGGACGTGCTACTGAACTTTGCGGAGGAAACCGCGCCTGTGGAAAGGATGGAGCGCATTGTTTATCTAGGAGACCGCGGCACCATGAACAATATTTTGACCCATACAAACGGTTATAATATTGGGACAGGCTATCTCATCCCCGAGTATATGGATGGGCACCTTACCGCAGTGCCTTTGGAGGGTGGAAGCAAAATCGAGGTAGGGTTTGTGCGCCGGCAGGATGTTTTTCTTGCTCAGGAGCACATGGATTTCATCCGCTCCATACGGGGTTGCCTGCAGGAGCTGGAGCAGCGTCATGTGCAGTAAAGCGTAAGGGTTCGCAGCCCTGCAAACGGCCCCATGCAGGCGGCAGGGGAAGCAGGCAGCGGCCTGCTGCGAGGAAAAAGGAGCAGTATGATATGAAGGTTTTATTGATGAATGGAAGCCCCCGGCAGCATGGATGCACCCACACGGCCCTGGAAGAGGTAGCTGGGGCGCTGGAGAAAAATGGCGTCCAGACAGAGCTGCGCTGGATTGGGAACCAGCCTGTGGCGGGCTGCATTGCTTGCGGCAAATGCAAAAAAACGGGGAAATGCGTGTTTGCGGATCAGGTAAACGACATCGTGGAGCATCTGGAGGAGTATGACGGCCTGGTGCTGGGCTCCCCTGTGTATTATGCAGGCCCTGCAGGGCAACTGTGCGCATTGTTAGACAGGCTGTTTTATACTGCGGGTGCCCGGTTGGCGGGCAAGCCGGGCGCGGCGGTGGTATCCTGCAGGCGGGGCGGCGCCAGCGCGGCGTTTGACCGGCTGAATAAATATTTTACCATTTCCAATATGCCGGTGGTGCCTTCCCAATATTGGAATCAGGTGCACGGCAATACGCCGGAAGAAGTCCGGCAGGATGCGGAAGGGCTGCAAACCATGCGTACCCTGGGGCAGAATATGGCATGGCTGCTCAAGGGTATGGAAGCGGCCAGGGCGCAGGGCATGTCCTTGCCTGCCTATGAGCCCAAGATCCCCACAAATTTTATCCGCTAAGGCTTTCTTTACGGGGAGAACCAGACGTAGTACAATAAAATAAAGTGGCTTTCCCGGCTTTTTCAATTACCTCGTGAACGGGCTGTATTATATCATGTCCGGGGTAGCAGGGTTTTGCTGGTTTGTTTACTCTGAGAACCTCCAGCAATCCAGGCTGGTGAGCGGCAAGAGGAACCTGGCGATCTGCTTTTTGCCGGTGCTTGCCTTGATTGGCCTTACCATCGCCTCATACTGGACAGGAGAGCTGTTTTACATTGACGAAAACAATACCTATCATAGAGGGGATCTGTATGTCTTCCAGGTGTTGATTGCGTTTAGCTATATGGGTTTTACTGCCTGCAAGGCCCTGGTGCTGGCGCTGCGCAAAGAAAACTATGTGAGCCGCTCCAAGTATTTGACGCTGGCTTCTTTTGTGGTGATGCCCTTTGTGTTTGGTACGGCCCAGGCCCTACTGGGGGGGATCCCGCTGTTGTGCCTGGGGATTACGCTGGGTGTGTTGCACTTTTATTTTAATTTTCAGGAGCAGCTGATCTCCCTGGATCCCCTCACCCAACTGAACAATCGGAACCAACTGATCAAATACCTTTCCAGCAAGATGGCGCACCGGGATAAAAGCAAAGCGTTATATCTGCTCATCATGGACATTGACTTCTTTAAAAAAATAAACGATCATTTCGGCCATATAGAAGGCGACAGAGCGCTGGTGCGGGTTGCGGAGGCGCTGAAGCTGGCCTGCGCCAATGAACCCTGCTTTATTTCCCGCTATGGCGGGGATGAATTCGTTTTAATCTTAGAGGTACAGAACTCGGAGGAACTAGAGGTTTTATGCGGTAAAATCAACGATGCGCTTGCCTGCGGCAATGCCCGAACAAACGCGCCCTATCCCCTCATGCTCAGCATAGGATACGCCCGGTATGAGGATAGCATCCAGTCCATTCCCCAGTTGATTGCCTTGGCGGATGAAGAGTTATACCGGGTAAAGCGGGAGCGCAAAAACCAAAAAGCATCTTGACCGGTGCAATGTACAGGAGCAGTTTTATGGAGAAAAGAAACCAGATCACCCTGGAAGCATTTGAAAAAGTGGATATGCGCGTGGGCACCATCGTAGGGGCCGCGGTAAATAAAAAATCCCGTAACCCTGCTTATAAGCTCAAGATCGATCTGGGAGAGGAACTGGGCGTGAAAACCTCTTCCGCGCAGATCACGCAGTTATATACCCCGGAGGAACTGCTGGGGCGG
>JAEXFV010000091.1 GCA_023451115.1 Bacillota bacterium | reverse complement strand
GTCTATACCTTTATGAGCGACCCCACCTGCGTTGCGGTAGGGGGAATCGTAAGAATCGGCAGCGGCTGCAAGATCGTAGATGGACAGCTTGAAGAAGTGGATCTTGCAGACAAGCCCCTGCTCATGCTGCAAACCAACGAATACCTTCGGGCTTTTCTCACTGGGCGGATTGGCTTTAACCAAATGGGAATGCTGCTGATCATTTCCGGCGCGTTTGGCGCTTTTAATAAGCGGGCTGTAATTGATGTGGGCGGGTATACCACAGGATGTATTGGAGAGGATATGGAGCTGGTGGTGAAGCTCCATAAGAGTATGCGCAAGCAAAAACGGCCATACTCGGTAAAGTTCCTTCCCGATCCAGTTTGCTGGACGCAGCCGCCGGAGCGGCTTAGCGATCTGAAAAAGCAGAGAAAGCGTTGGCAGATCGGGCTAATCGATACGCTTTTTAAACATAAGGACATGCTGTGCAATCCCCGCTATGGCCGGATTGGGATGGCCTGCCTGCCATATTTCTGGATTTTTGAATTATTTGGCCCCATTTTCGAGGTGATGGGCTATATTGCGGTTCCTCTCTCCTGCCTGTTCGGCATTGTCAATCTCCGGTTTATGTTGAGCTTTTATTTGGTGGCTGTGTTATATGGCACCATTCTCTCGGTTGGATCGCTGCTTCTGGAGGAGAGTACGTTTCGCAAGTATCCCAAAATTGATCAACTGATGAAGCTGTTTGCATTCGCCATTATTGACAACCTGGGCTATCGGCAGATCAATACAATTTATAAGGTAGAGGCAATGTTTGGTTTTCGGAAAAACCGATCCAGCTGGGGCGCCATCAAGCGCAGAACCTTTCAGGATGACGCCAAAAAAGAAGAAAAGGGAGCCATCAATCAATAAAGAGCGAGCATATTATAACGGCAAATCAAAGGCGGTAGCGCTTACCTGTGCCGAAGTGAGCTGGTGAGGCGGCCGCCTTTTTGAGCATGTGCACATAATAAAACGATCATTATCCTGTTTATTGGACTCTTGCTGTAGTATAGTAATTATACAGGGGAGAGGGCATGGTGTTGACGGCATATGAAATACAGCTTTTAGGGAAATGGAAACAGGGGGAAATATCCTTTGCCTTACCCCAGAGTTGCTGAACGAATGGACTACAGCGGACTTCATGGTTGCGGAATATGGCGGAGGAAAAGGCTATGGCCGGAAGATTTGAACCATATGCATGGAATGCACAGTTATATCCAAGGCACCAGGAAATAATGGAGGCTTTAGACAGGCTTGGCGTGATGGGAAAGAAGATCAAACATGTCCATGTTATTGGTACGGCAGAGAATATGGAGGCATGGAGCCACGTGCAGAAATTGTGGAGGGGCGCGGCCATGGGGGCTATTTCCTGATCGGGCCTGAACGCTCAGAAAAAAATGACGATTGCAGCGTTCCCGAATGCCGGTGGGAGCAGATCTCCATCGATGAAGAGACTGTCGTTAAGTTTCTTTACTTTTTCCTGAAGGATATTTTTGACGAAGAACTGAACCGGGCTTGCAGAGACGAGTGGGATAGTGAAGGTTTTGACTGGTATGGCTGTAATTATTTTACCTATGAGTCGGTACGGGGAATTCTTGATAAAATGGACCGATTTGCAGACCTGCTCGAAAATAATTATCACAACCCTCTGCTGGATGGGCTGAAACAGGGATTTCGGGCTTCCAGCTTTGATCAGGATTATTATGAGAGGCCAGCAAAAGACCGTTTGCCGGATGATGTGCTGTTGGAAACAAACCGTGGTATTGCTGTGGATTTTTACAGGCGGTTTTCCAAGCGATGCGGGCTATGATGGAGCATGCGCCACAGTATCATCTCATCTATTTTAGCGGGCCGTGACGATGCCGGTAATACGGCGCAAATTCATTTGCTGCATAGATTGGGAGGCTGCATGAATAAAGAAATTTACTTGAGCGCCATACAGGGCGCCGTCATGGGCCAGGCTGTTGGGGACGCGCTTGGCGTGCCAGCTGAGTTTATGAGCCGGGAGGAATTGAAAAAAGCCCCGATCACTGAAATGCGTGGCGGCGGGGTGCACGATCAACCGCCAGGAACATGGTCTGACGATACCAGTATGACACTATGCGTTATGGAGTCCCTGCTGAATGGCGTGGACTATGACGACCAGATGCACAAGTTTACACAATGGATGATGTGGGGCGCGTACTCTGCCCGGGATGCGCTTTTTGATATAGGGGGCACGACAAAAAACGCCATCTTTCAATATGCTCACGGGTATCCACCACTTGCGTGCGGCGGCTTGGCTGAAAATACGTGCGGCAACGGATCCCTGATGCGCATCCTGCCTACTGTACTCTATCTGGTAGGGAAAAATCGAGGCAAAGGGCTGAAACTGGATGACAGGTCGGCATCGCTCATTCATAATGCCTCCAGGCTTACTCATGCCCATAAGACCTGCTTGATCGCATGCGGCATTTATGCTTCGGTGGTTTTCCAGCTCTGTAACGGTGGCGATCCCCATGTGGAATGTCAGTCAGGGGTTCTGCTGGGGTTGGATTATTATAGAAAGCAGCTGGATTATGCAGAAGAAGCAGAGAAATTTCAGCGGCTCAACGCGATAGAAAAACTTCCGGAGCAGGAAATTAGCAGCAGTGGTTATGTATTGCACACCTTGGAGGCGGCAATCTGGTGCATGATGAATTCTTCTGGGTATGCTGAGTGTGTGCTGAAAGCCGTAAATCTTGGTGGTGACAGTGATACAACGGCGGCAGTTGTAGGAGGGCTGGCAGGGTTAGCGTATGGGGAAAAAACAATACCGAAGAACTGGCTGGAACAGGTTGCAAAAAGAGCATATCTGGAACATTGCTGTGTTCGCTTTGCGCATGCCTGTTGGCCGGACGCTGATTAAACACAGCATGTGAAAAGGCCAGTGGGCAGGAAGCCCATGCATTACAGCGTGAACGCAAAGTACGGGAGACGAAAAAATACGTCAGTAAACAGTATTCGCAAGAATTCATTGAATTGGAATAGAGCAACGGCGGCTGGGCAAACACTACCTGTTTCACAAAAAGGAGTATACAACCATGAGCGACATAGCAATTCTATTCATTGCATTTGTTGTATTTTTCTTGATTATCATTGTAGCCTGCCTAATTGTTACAATTAAATTCGCCCGTAAGCTAAAAAATGATGATGAAGCAGGGTTTAATCCATATATGTATATATATTTAAAAAAGCAGAGGGAAGCGCAGAAACTAAAGCACACCATAAATCAACAAAAATGGGATGATTTCCGGGATGACTTGCTTTCTTAAAGGCAAGGCGTTGGATGGCGTGCTATAAGTGTGGTCCAGTGCGGGCACAAAAGACCATAAAAGCCCTACCGGGCGTATCCCAAAATAGATTGAAGGATAAGGGACAGCTGCTCAGATGAGAACAGGTTGCCATCAAAAGCAAGAAATGCTCGAAACTCTTTATTCCCTAAGCCTTCTGCATTCTCCTTCATTTTACATAAACAATCTATAAAACAGCAGGGTATTCCGGGTGAGAGGCGGCGAACAGTATGTTTGAGGATTATTATGGAAAACGGGTCACCGACATTCGGGCGTTTGGACATGACAAATTTGACTACATAGAAAGCTTGTCAATCGAATTGAGCTTTTCCGTTGGCGATGGCGGGTATTTCTGCCTAGAATTTGGCAAGGCAAGCATATACATTACAACTTCGGGGCTTACGGAATGCCTCCCAGCCCAGATGGACACGCATGAATTATCCATTGGCAAACAGATCCGCAATTATTTTCAGGGCAAAAAGCTATTCAGCATAGCACAAAAGGACGGGGAATATATCATCACGTTCACTGTAGGGAGCCCTATTGTTTGCTATTATTCCGAAACCCTTGGATGGACGAGTCGGAACTATATGGAGGTGGAACAGTTAAAGCCATTTTTTATTCCCTGCGATGATCTTGAAGAATTGCAGCCCTGCAAAAACTGCGGCGGCAGCGGCACAATGGGACTGGATATGGTACAGGACTATTCCGTGGAATGCAGTGCGTGCAGGCGCAGTACCAGCGCATACATTAACAGAGATGACGCGCTCAAAGCGTGGAGCCGTGGCGACCTTCCCTGCCATGCGGACTTGACGCTTGACGAATTGGCGCCGTATCTGAAAAGCGGCATTTTCAGCATTGAAATTGCAAAAGATGGTGCGGAAGAAATTTCGCTTCCATCATGCGCTTTTGAAAGCGCTGTAATCAAAACGCAAGAGGGTTATGTGTCAGTCAAACACAGAGATACAGGGGATAAACATGGGGCAGCGCTATTTGAAACCGTGTATGGATTTGAGTGGAGCGATTATCCGTATCGGATCCAGACAACGAAAGAGAAGACAATTG
>JAEXFV010000001.1 GCA_023451115.1 Bacillota bacterium | reverse complement strand
TGACGGATCTCTCTATCATACTTGGCTACGCTGCGCATGGTGCTCATAATCAAAGCCACCGCCAGTTCCGCTGTGGTTTCCGTAACCTTGGTGGGACAAAGCACCAGGGCAACCCCTCTTTCATTGCAGCAAGCCAAATCAATAGCATCATATCCTACCGCATGGTGCGCAATGACTTTCAGCTGCTTCCCTGCTTCAATCAATTCCCGATCTACCCATTCCTGAATCACAAAAAACGCTTCGCAGTCTCCAATGCGCTCCATCAGCTCGGCTTTGTTAAAGCGTTTTCCCACTTCAGGGCGAATGAACTCGAATTGCTCCTGATACCGCTCCATGCATACATCCGGGATCCAATAGTTAACCAATATTTTATGTTTCATCGTTGTCGCTCCTTAATGGAATTCAATTCCGCCGCAAATGTTGATGGATTGGCCAGTGATATACGAAGCCTGGTCGGATAATAGGAACAGCACCATGTTGGCCATGTCTTCCCCAGTCCCAAATCGTTTCAAGGGGATCATATTGATAATGTTTTGACTGTGCTGTTCAAACGTGATGCCATTGGCTTTGCTTTCGCTTTGGAACGAACTTTCCAGGCGGTTTCCTGCAATAGCGCCGCCGCACACTGAGTTCACACGCACCCCATAATCCGCCATTTCCAATGCCAAAGACTGCCCCAACACATGCATGGCCGCTTTGGACGCGCAGTAAATACCGAAATATTTGGAACCGGTCTTACCAGACCAGGAGCCAATGTTTACGATGTTACCGGACTTTTGCTTGCGCATCTGCTGGCCAAAATATTTTGAGCAGTAGAACATTCCCATAAAGTTGACAGTCATGATCTTCTGCATTTCTTCATCCGGAATATCAATCACTTCCATAAATGCATGCGGAATACCCGCATTATTTACCAGGGCATCAACCCGCCCATACTTTTCTATTATTTTGCCTACCGCGGCCTGTATGGAGGCAGGATCTGTGACATCCATCAGATAGGCACCGCCCTGGTTGCCAGGATCAATTTCCCGTACCAGCTTCATGGTTTCCTCTACGTTGTCCCTGCGTCCTGTGGCAATCACGGTCATCTTTTCCTGAGCAAAGCGCTGGCAGATTTCCCGTCCAATACCGCTGCCCGCACCAGTGACAACTGCAACCTTTCCTTCCATTGCATACATGTGCGTTTTCTCTCCTTTTATCGTTGTATTATATTGCCTCTACATGATTTTCCAACACACCCACGCCATCCACTTCAATGCGGATATGATCGCCAGGATGGATGGGGCCTGCGCCTGCAGGCGTACCCATTGAAATCACATCCCCAGGATATAAGGTCATATATTCGGAAAGAAACGCCACCATATACCCTACGTCAAAAATCATCTCACTAGTATTGCCATCCTGTCGCAATTCCCCGTTTACCCAACTACGGATACGGGTGTTCCCGGGATCTATTTCCGTTTCAATGCAAGGCCCGATTGGGCCAAATGTGTCGGCACACTTTAACCTGAGAGGGTCCTTCTCAAACTGAGTAAAATCCGTTACATCGTTGGAACAGGTATAACCCAAGAGATATGATGTTGCGTCCTCTCGAGCTACATTCTTGGCTTCTTTGCCAATCACTGCCGCCAATTCGCCTTCATACAAATACTGATATCCTTCAAACATCTTTAGCTTAATTGCCTCCCCAGAGCCAATGACTGCGCCGGTAGGCTTTAAAAACGTGATAGGATAGGTAGGCGCCGGCCGACCCAAAGCTTTTGCAGCGCCGGTAAAATTCAGGCCAACTCCCAAATACTTGGTAGGGGTACAGGGCGTTAACAGCCGTACCTTTGAAAGAGGATAAACTCCGCCGTCAAACGCCGGCCCGTGCTCCGCCCACCCTGGCGAAAACGGATTGTTTTGTAGTCCCTTTACCACTTCTTTTTCTAAAATTCCATATTGCGCCTGATTCTCCCGAGCAAACCTTACGATTTTCAACGTTTATTCCTCCTTGTTGAACGTTTATCATGACAAACCAACGGGTACGATATGACAGTGCAATAAATGTTAATCTGATTAACTTATCATACGATATTGCTTGTATTTTGTCAATTCTGTTTTGATGGTTTTGGTATTATTTCCTATGATTTTATATTTAATTTTTGTGTTATTCACTACAATCAAGTTAATATGATAATATAGTAATGATAAATAGGAATGTTTTTCTGTTATTTTCCTAATTAAGCAAATATACTTTTCCTGTTGACAACGGAAGGTAACGTAGTGTATGATAATGTAGTTAAATAAATTAACAATAAACGTCCTAGCTTTTAAGGCTTTGTTCTTGTGCAGTAAATGTTAATTTGATTTGAATTTCTTTAATTTAAATTTATTTTAAGAAAGGTGAGAAAACCCATGGCTCTAGTAACAATGAAAGAACTCCTTAAAGAATCCATTGCCAAAAAGTATGCAATTGGCGGCTTTGGAGCAACCGATCATCTATATGCTGAAATTATCCTTAACGCCGCCGAAGAGACCGGACGGCCCGTGGTCATGATGGTTCCACCTTTTTTGTATGACGTACCACATTTTGAGCGCATCATGAAATATTTCGTCGCTCGTTGTGAACAGACGAAAGTGCCGGTAGCGCTGCATCTGGACCACGGCAGCACCTTTGAGTCGGTAATGCTGTCCATCCACCATGGATGTACTTCCGTGATGTATGACGGTTCCTCTCTGCCTTTTGAAGAAAATGTGGAGCGCACCCGGGAAGTGGTAAGGGCCGCCCATGCCTGCGGCGTTAGCGTTGAAGCAGAGATTGGGCATGTTTCCGGCCACGAAGGGAATATGCTTGAGGGCAACGAGGTGGATCATAGCGCGTATACCCAGGTGGACGAGGCAGTCCGTTTTGTAAAAGCAACAGGGGTGGATGCATTAGCCATCGCAGTCGGCACCGTGCACGGCGTATACAAGGGCGAACCCAAGCTGGATTTTGAGAGAATTAAAGAAATCCGCAGTGCTGTTGATATTCCTTTGGTGCTACATGGCGGTTCCGGTTTATCCCCGGAGATGTTCCGCGAGGCGGTAACCTGCGGCATCAATAAAATCAACTTCTGCACCGAAGTCAGCTTAGCAGCAGGTCAAAAGAGCCGTGAGTATGTGCAGGCCCGAGAAGGCAAAAATATTGCTTTTGACGCACTTGCTGCCGAGGCTTTGGCTGTTGCAAAGCAGGTGATTAAAGATCACATTGAAATTTTTGGTACTCAACCAATCAATCTTTAATGGTTTTGCTGCATAGCGAATACAGCAAAACGTGAAGTCCTCAACATTCATTATGTTTCATGAAAAGCCACCTGGTTTATCCAGGCGGCTTTTCTTTTCCCTGTTTCTAATCGGTTGCTGCCGCAGCTGTACTGGCCGGGTTTCCCATGTAAATCCTGGGTATCTGGTATGTAACTTGGGATTTATTTCGGTTTCTCCCGTTTCCGTTTCTTT
>JAEXFV010000190.1 GCA_023451115.1 Bacillota bacterium | reverse complement strand
ATATAGCACTGCACACAAACGATCAACAATGCCGCTACATACATCTGCCCCTCTTGTCCAATCGCAAAAAAGCCACCCCTGGAGCATACGGAGAATGAAAGCCCCAGCAGGAAAATGGGAATGGTGTAACGAATGGTCTGCTTGATGCTGGAAACACTTCCAAACGCTCCCTTAAACAGCGCCCCGTATGCTTCTATGGCGTTGGCTCCAGTCGCTGTAACCACCAACCCCGCAGCAATAAGAGACAAAAACAACGCAGCAAAAGGAGATATACGTGTTGCCAGCTTGTCCTTGCGAATTATCTCACGCCCAAATCGCTTAAAGCTCTGCATTAGCTTCTGCTTCATGGTATCCCTCCTCGCTTTGTCCATGGTTTCGCACGCCCCCCATCAACAATCCAATTTCCTGAATGCAATCTTCCGTAACATTGGTGATTTCGCCGGATATTTCTCCTTCGTACATGACCAATATACGGTCGCTCAGGGCTAAGAGTTCTTCCAAATCAGCCGTGACTAGCAGCACTCCGGACGATCTGGCCTTTTGTTCAATCAACTGCTCACGGACAAAGTTGATGGCACCAATATCCAATCCCCGAGTAGGGTGAGCCGCGATCAACAGCTTAGGATTACGGCTGATTTCCCGGGCCAGGATAACTTTTTGCAGATTTCCCCCTGAAAGAGAACGGACGGGGGTATTTAACTGACCGCCGCGAATATCGAAATTTTCAATCATGGATTGGGCCGTTTGATTAATCGTCTTAAAGTTCAGCAGCCCCTTCCATGAGAAGGTCTTGTCACACTCTTTACCAGCAATAATATTTTCTTGAACATTGGCCTCTTGTGAGACGCCTGTAATCATCCGGTCTTCTGAAATATATCCCAATCCGGCTTCTCGCCTTGCGTGAATGCCAATATCACTAATGTCTACGCCATTTAATTCAATATCGCCATGCATGCTTTTTTGGGTTCCCAGGATAAGCTGGATCAACTCCTGCTGCCCATTGCCTTCCACGCCGCCAATTCCTAATATTTCTCCACGTTTGACTTCTAAGCTAATATCTTTAATTTTAAGCGCTTGGGTGTGAGGATCTCCGGCCCAAAGATTTCGAATTTTCAACACAGGTTCTTGGGATGAAGTGGTCTTTTCGCTGACCACCATTTCAAAATCATCTCTCCCTACCATGGAGGTAGCCAAGCGATGGCGGGTCATCCCACCGTCATCAGGACGCATGAAGTCCACTACTTTCCCTCGGCGCATAACAGTGGCCATATCCGCGATTTCAATTACTTCATTCAGCTTATGAGAAATATAGGCGATCGCCTTTCCTTCAGCTTTGAGTTTGTTGATAATTTTGAATAGATCACCGGTTTCTTGTGGGGTTAAGACAGCAGTAGGCTCGTCAAACATTAATATCCGTGCGCCGATGTACAGCGCTTTAATGATCTCAACCTTTTGCCGTTCGCCTACAGATAGCCGCTGTACTAAGGTATCCGGATTGAGCTTCATACCCATCTCGCTGAGTAATCCTTCAATCCTGCGGCGCGCCTGTCTATAATCTATTATGCCTTTTAATTTTTTCCTGGGCGCATGGCCCAATATAATATTTTCCAGCACAGACATCTGGGGAATTTGCATAAAATTTTGATGAACCATAGCAATGCCCAGACGTTGTGCATCAGCAACAGTATAAGATTCGCGTTTTCCATCAATGAGGATTTCTCCTTCATCTTGATGATACATACCAAACAGGATGCGCATCAATGTGGTTTTTCCTGCGCCATTTTCCCCTACTAAAGCATGCACCTTGCCCGCATCCAGAAAAAAGTCCACGTGGTCATTGGCCTTGGCTTTACCAAAGCGCTTCACAATCCCACGCATTTCTACAACATGTTCCACTGGTGTCTCCTTTCCTTCAGTTCAAGAATACATAAGTGTAGCTTCACTGCTGTTTTCAATCGCAGCCGCATTGGCCTCGTCGGTATCGATGTGCAGCTCTCTGCGGAATTCCGGCGAAATACGCACCAACACATTTTCCAATACCAAACCGCGTTCCCCCGCCAGCCTGACAGATATGCGATCTCCGTCGTGTAATCCGGCCTCATCTGCCTCAGTCGCTGCTAAATGGAGATGCCGTGCCGCCACAATCGCTCCTTCCGTCAGCTGTAAACTCCCCGCAGGACCAATGACCTGTAAGCCAGGGCTACCCTTCAGGTCGCCTGACTGTCGAACACAACAGGGAATGCCTAAATGAAAACAATCCGTTCTTGAGATCTCCACTTGTGTTTGGGCGCGGGCAGGGCCAAGTACGCGAACTCTGTTAAGCGAACCCTTCGGTCCTACAAGTGTTACACATTCTTCCATTGCATATTGACCTGGTTGATAAAGCTCTTTTTTAATGGTAAGCGCAACTTTATCCCCAAAAAGAAGCGCTATGTGCGCATGACTAAGATGAATGTGCCTATTGGATATACCTACTGGTGCTGTCAATATTTTCATATCATAATCCTTTTTATTGAAATATTGATAGATGAATCCACTGATTCAAACATGAAAACACTGTATGATTTTTGTTTATTATAGAGCCTGTACCGCACAATTGCATTGGGACTTTGTATAAGGTTAAAATGCTTTTTTTGTCACTTTGCATAGTTGTATTTTCAGAAGCTAATAATACAGCTCAAATAAAAGGCCAAATATCGGCCTCTTTCATTAAAAAAAGCCACACCATTTCTGCGAGACATTTTATGTATCAGATTGTTGAACAAAAAGTTTATAATGGATCATCGCCATATACAAATAAAATGCATCGATAAAATTCTGAGGATTTTTTTGTGTGATTTCATAAATTTTATTCAGTCGATATTTTAGCGTATTACGATGAATATATAGTTTTTGCGCCGTAAGAGATACCTCACCATTGCAAAGGATATACTGCTGAAAAGTTTCCAATAATGCCATTCCTTGTCCTTTCTCTTCCAAAAGAAAAATCAGCTCCGTCATATCCGGCACATGGAATTGGCCTAGCACATGGGCGAACTGATAGTCTTTATAAAAATAGACTCGCTCGTTTGGATTAAGCGCTTTGCCTAAGCGAAGCGCTTCTTGCGCTTGTTCAAAAGACCTACGCACTGGAAGCGCCTCCATCCCTACGCCAACTGTTCCCGAGATGTATTTGGTTATATATTGCAATTTCTGACCCAATGTGTCAGGATCAAATGGAAGCACTACAAAAGAATGGCTGTTTAAGCGCAACCGCCGGTCTATCTGATCCATCATGATTTTCAAATGCTCATGCGCTTGGGAAATATCCTCAATATCATCAATCAAAATCGCACAATATGGCCGCCGCACATCTGTATGCAATGCCAACCCTCGATTGACAAACCCCTCGGTATATTCCTCTATGCTATCTTTATCCAGCCATTCCCGTATAAACTCGCCTAGGGTTTGAGATTCAAACTGTTTGCTAAGTATATTATATTGTTGACGGATGAGTAATTCCACCAACATCTTGGCCAACAAAATGTATTTGGATACTGTCTGAGGATCACCGCTGATGGAAATCACTCCGATTAAATTGTCTTTGAACAGAACCGGTGCGTTAACGCCTCGTTTCACCAAGTCAGTGTCCTGGTGAATTTCAATGATTTGGCCTGATGCAATGCATTGCAGCCCGCCATAGTGCATAGTTCCAATGCGGGAACTGTCGCCACTGGCCAGCACAATACCATCTCTACTGACATAGCTAACATTGCTGTCAGGCAGTACCTGCATAAGGGTTTGTACAATTTGATCCATTTGAATTTTATTAAGAAAATAACTTTCCCGTTTCATTTGTAATTCCGCCATGAAAGGCCTCCTCCATTGTTTGTATGCACAATGCGAAAAATGTTTTTATACGTCTTAATACATTTTTCTAATACGCTTCTATATTTTTACAGAAAAACTGCCTAATTTATTGTGGTTTAACAACATTATAATTCGCAAGGTATAAAAAAACAATCAAAGTTTTTTAAAACGTTGTGCAAATGTATAATGAACACGCACGTATATTATCCCAGACAACAATGAGTTTTCTTGTTTATTTTTATACAATAATTAGAAACATCCCCCGTAATTCACACAAAAATTTGTGGATGCATTACACAATCTTATCAATTCTGGAGGTACTTTGATTATGAAAGACGTTGTCATTGTCAGCGGCGTTCGCACCGCAATCGGTACTATGGGCGGATCCCTTGCAAATATCCATGAATCCGATTTGGGCGGCTTAGTCATCCGTGAGGCCGTGAAACGCAGCGGGCTCTCCCCGGCAGACGTGGATGAGGCTATCGTTGGCTGCGTTGGACAAATTGCTGAAAGCGGATTCATCGGCCGCACCTGTGCTTTAAAAGGCGGCCTGCCAGAAGACAGCACTGCTTATTCCGTAAACCGCCAATGTGGTTCCGGCCTACAGGCCATTACTAGCGGCGTACAGGCAATCCAATGTGGCCAGGC
Organism: Bacillota bacterium; assembly: GCA_023451115.1. Lineage (GTDB taxonomy): Bacteria > Bacillota > Clostridia > Christensenellales > CAG-138 > JAEXFV01. The sequence goes on along the minus strand of JAEXFV010000190.1, from coordinate 558 downwards.
GGATGTTGTCGTAGCTGCCGGAACAGAGAACATGGACATGCTACCGTATTATGTGCGCAAGGGCAGGTATGGGTACCGCATGGGAAACGCCACACTGGAAGACGGGCTTATTTCCATTCTTACCTGGCCGATGGGCCCATTCCATAACGGCACCACAGCAGAAAACGTAGCGGAGAAATACAACGTTTCCCGAGAAGATCAGGACCGTTTCGCCCTGGAAAGTCAGCAAAAGGCCTTGGCAGCCATTGCCGCGGGCAAGTTTAAGGATGAAATCCTGCCGGTGGAAATCAAACAGAAAAAATCAACCGTCATTTTTGATACTGACGAACATCCCCGGGCGGGATTAACATTGGAAAAGCTGGCAAGCCTTAAGCCGGCATTCCGCGAAAACGGCACCGTAACTGCGGGGAATTCCTCCGGTATCAACGATGGTGCAGGCGCAGTAGTGCTCACAAGCCTGGAAAAAGCACAGCAAATGGGCCTTACTCCCCGCTTACGGGTAGTAGACTACGCAGTTGCTGGCAATAGTCCCAGCTATATGGGGTTTGGGCCTGCTCT
>JAEXFV010000123.1 GCA_023451115.1 Bacillota bacterium | reverse complement strand
AAAGCAATTTGTGCAAACTTGTTGAACATCGCCTTGGGTGGGATGGCAATCCCCCGTTTTTCATCCCCCAACAGGATAATGGTATCTCCAGGGTGAATATCAAATAAGTCTCTGGCCTCTTTGGGAATCACAAACTGACCTTTTTCCCCAATCTTTACCGACCAGGCATATTTTCCCCTCGGCGGCTCACCTTTCATCAAACTGCATCCCCTTTCGTAAACAACGCCTACTCTTCCACCCGGATTACGCTTTGAATGTTGTCCACAACCGGCAGCTGCTCCACCTCTTTGAGCGCCGCCTGCACGCCCAGTTCGTGGGCCTTATGGGTCACAAAGGTAATGCAGGCCTGTTCTCCCTTGCCGGTACCTTCTCCAAATTGCAATACGGTTTTCAGGGAAACCCCATGCTTGGCAAGTACACCGGAGATGGCGCACAATACGCCAGGCTCGTCTTTCACCAGCACCCGGATGTAGTATACGCTTTCCCAATCCTTCACCAGATTGACTTCCCTGCTCATGCCGGGAATATTGGCAAAGGTCATATAACGGTGTTTCCCCTGGTGATGGCAAGCGTAAATCACATCCGCCACAACAGCGGAGGCTGTGGGCATTTGCCCTGCGCCGCGGCCATAGAGCATCACATCGTCCACCGCATTTCCTTTGAGGAAAATGGCGTTAAAGGAGCCCCGCACAGCGGCCAGGGGATGCGTCTTGGGAATCATGGTGGGATGCACCCGCACTTCGATGTTGCTGTCTTCCTTTTTACCGATGGCCAGGAGTTTGATCTCGTATCCCAGCTGCCGGGCAGTTTCAAAATCCGCTGCGGAAAGCTTGGTGATGCCTTCCCGGTAAATATTTTCAATGGGCATATGGGCATGGAATGCCATGGAGGACAGAATGGAAAGTTTATACGTGGCGTCAAACCCTTCCACATCCGCCGCAGGGTTGGCCTCGGCATATCCCAACCGCTGAGCCTCCTTGAGCACTTCGGCAAAATCGCCGCCCTCTTCGCTCATTTTGGAAAGGATAAAATTGGTAGTGCCGTTGATGATGCCCATCACCTGGGTGATGTTGTTGGCCTGCAAAGAGTCCGTGATGGTACGCAAAATGGGAATTCCGCCTCCCACCGTCGCCTCCAGGTACAGCCCTGCGCCGGTGGACTTTGCAGCCGCCTCAAACTCGGGCCAATGCTTGCTCATCACCTCTTTGTTAGAGGTAACCACGGTTTTGCCTGCATTGAGCGCAGCTAGAATAAAGGTTTTAGCAGGCTCTACGCCGCCCATGCACTCTACCACCACCTGGACATCCGGGTCAGCGGTGATATCCTCTATGCTGGTCACATATGCGTCCATGGGCGCCATGTCCAAATTGCGTTCAACGGCAGGGTCCAAAGCCCTGACCAGAATACGTTTTACCTGAAAGTCAATGCCTTCCCGGTGTAAAATATCTTTATGGTTTTCCGTTAGCACCCGGTATACGCCGGAGCCTACTGTGCCGAAACCCAAAATCGCAACTGCGATGGATGCCATTTTTCTTCCCTCCCAAATTTCTTTTCGTCAAGCAATTATCGGTTCAATTCGTACAGGAATGCCAACCCCTGCAGGGTTAGGATGGGGTTTAGCACGTCGATGCAATCGCTCTCTGAGGTAATCAAATCCCCCATTCCGCCAGTGCCAATCACTTTTGCATCCCAACAGCCCAATTCCTGTTTGGTCTTGCGTACCAGGTACTCCACCTGGCCCACATATCCGTACAAAATGCCGGACTGGATGCAATGCGCGGTGTTGGCGCCAATGACCCTGGCAGGCTTCACATACTCCACTTTGGGCAACATGGCTGTGTTTTCAATTAGGGCGTTGGTGCTCACCTTAAAACCCGGGCAAATCATGCCCCCTAAAAACGCGCCGTCCGCAATTACGCCAAATGTGGTGGCAGTACCGAAATCCACCGTAATGCAAGTGCCGCCATACAGCCGATGGGCTGCCACAGCATTGCAGATCCGGTCCGACCCCAGCATGTTAGGCTGCTCATAGCACAGGCGGATGCCGGTGTTCAGCCCGGCATGCACCATCAACGGCTTAATATGCGGGAAATAAATGCTGCACATATGCTCGATGGTATAATTCATAGACGGGATCACAGAAGATACAATGATACCGTCTACTACCGTTGTGGGCAAATGCAGGTGATGGAAAAAGCTCTCCATCTGGATGCCATATTCATCCGCTGTACGCCGCTTGTCCACCGAAAGCCGCCAGGAGTTTTGCAGCGTAGTGCCCTCAAAGAGCCCGGTTTTAATATTGGTATTGCCGATATCCAGCACAAGCAACATAAGCTATCCCCTTTTATCCTGGGACTTTTCGGTTTTCTTTACCGCCGCCACTACAGGGATGGCGATGAGCATAGCGGCCAGCGCTTCCATGGGTGCTGCGATGAGGCCTGTCCCGCCGATCACCGCCACCACCGGCGTGCTGTCAAGCCCTGCCATATGGTAAAATACCAGCATGAGCCCCAAATAGAATATGGTATTGGTCAATGACCCCACGATGGCCGCGCCGCCTACGGCAAACTTTTGCCCTTTACGCACGCAAAGGCGGTATAAGGCGCTGGTGGTCACCGGGATGAGCAGCCTGGGAATAAAGCACATAGCAATCACATAAAAAGGATTGACTGCTACCAGCGCTGCCGCCAAACCGCTTTGGGGCACCATGGGTGACAACCCCAGGGCGCTTAAGGTGCTGGCCAGGCCAAACAAAGCCCCTACCACCAGCCCACCTTTTGTGCCCAGCACAATTGCCGCTACAATGGTGGGTATATGTAAAACAGTTAAGTTGATGAACCCCAGTGGGATGAGCCCAATGGGAGTCATGCCCAGCAACAAGGTCAATGCCATGAACAAAGCATAAAGCACTAAAGTTCGTGTTTGGTACCGCTGCATGGGTGGATATCCCCCCTTTGTCACAATATTCGTTTTATTATAGCAGATTTGCCAAAGCCATGCTATAATAAAATGAATTATTGTGGGGATAAGGCGGTTCAGGCAATTGGTTATTTTAGGGATCGATCCAGGCTATGCGATTTTAGGGTACGGTGTGCTGGAAAGCCAGGGGGTCTCTCTAAAGGCCATTGACTGCGGCGTAATTGAAACCTTTTCGGACATGCCTTTTCCCGAACGGCTGGAACGGCTGTATGCCGGCACCCGGCAGCTGCTGGCCATGTATCAACCAGACCATGTGGTGTTTGAAGAGCTGTTTTTCTACCGCAACGTCACCACAGCCATCCAGGTGGGCGCAGGGCGAGGCGTTGCGTTGTTGGCAGCCCAGCAAAGCGGCCTGCCCTTATATGAATACACCCCCATGCAAATCAAGCTTGCAGTAACAGGCAACGGCCATGCAGATAAAAAGCAGGTGCAGCAAATGGTGCGGGTGCTGTTAAACCTCAAATCCGTCCCCAAGCCGGACGATGCGGCGGATGCCCTGGCTGCAGCCATTTGTCATGCCAATACAGCAGGCGGCCCCGCAGGGGAGGAATACCGCATCCGCTGACCAGGAGGGACGAATTTGTACGCCTATATCAAAGGGATTGTAGACGATATTTTGCCGGATCGGGCTGTGGTGGAGGCCGGCGGCGTAGGCTATGAGCTTTATTGCAGCGCCAACACATTAAAACAGCTTGCCAAGGGCAAGTCGGCAAAGTTGTTGACCCATTTTCATGTTACAGACGACAGCATGACCCTGTATGGCTTTGCAGCAGCAGCGGAGCGGGCCATGTTCCGGCGGCTGATTTCCGTCACCCGGGTAGGGCCCAAAGTGGCCCTTTCCGTGCTCTCCACCTTGACGCCCAGCGACGTTGCAGCCGCCATCGTAACAGATAACGCGGCCGCCTTTGACCGGGTGCCAGGCATGGGGCGCAAAACCGCTCAGCGGGTGCTATTGGAGCTAAAAGAAAAGGTCACCAATGAAGAAATGCTGGGCGCTGGCGTGCCTTTGCCACAGGGTGGCGCAGCGGATTTGCCGGATCTCAGAGCGGAAGCGGTGGCTGCTTTGGTAAGCCTGGGGTACGACGGCGCGGTAGCCTCCCGGGCAGTTGCTTCCATACCGGAAGCGGGCAGCGTGGAAGAGCTGTTGACCAAAGCGCTGCGCGCTCTGGCCAAAAACTAGCACAGATAAAGAAAGGGCCTGGCGGCCTGAAAAACCTGCAGGCAGCCAGATGATTGCTTATGGAAGAACGTTTGGTTTCCTCCTCTCTGCATGAGGAGGATGTGCAAATTGAATATAATCTCCGGCCCCGTTTTTTGTGCGATTATATCGGCCAGCATGACGTAAAAGAACACATGCGCATCTACATTCAGGCGGCAAAAAACCGGGGTGAACCTTTGGATCACGCCCTGCTTTACGGCCCGCCGGGGCTTGGGAAAACCACGCTGGCCGCCATTATCGCCAATGAGATGGGCGTAAATCTCAGGGTAACCAGCGGCCCCGCTATTTCCCACGCGGGAGATCTGGCTGCGCTGTTAACTAACCTGGCGCCTGGAGATGTGCTGTTTATCGACGAAATTCACCGCCTCAATGCCAACGTGGAAGAGGTTTTATACCCTGCCATGGAGGATTTTGCCCTGGACATCATCATCGGCAAAGGGCCGGGTGCCCGGAGCATCCGATTGGATTTGCCCCGGTTTACCCTGGTAGGGGCCACCACCCGCATGGGCATGCTCACCTCCCCACTGCGGGACCGGTTTGGCATCAAGGAACAGCTGGCTTTATACGATCCCGAGGATCTAAAAACCATCATTTGCCGCAGCGCTGAAATCCTGCGCATTGAAATCGAAGATGCCGGCGCCCAGGAAATTGCCGCCCGGGCCCGGGGAACGCCCCGTATCGCCAACCGGCTGTTAAAGCGCGTACGGGATTACGCCGAGGTAAAGGGCAGCGGCGTTATCGACCTGATTGCGGCAAAACAGGGTCTGACCATGCTTGGCATCGATGCGTTGGGGCTGGACCCTATCGACCGGCGCATGCTGGACACCATGATCACCAAATTCGGCGGCAGGCCGGTGGGGCTGGATACCATTGCCGCCGCAACAGGGGAAGACGCCACCACCATTGAAGATGTGTACGAACCTTTCCTGATGCAGCTGGGCTTTATCGCCCGCACCCCCAGGGGACGCATTGTGCTCCCTGGTGGTTATCGGCATATGGGTTACGCGCCCCCCGAACCGGAAGTGCTCCCTGCAAAGCAGGAACGAATGGATTTATTATAACAGGCACAGGGGCCTGAAAAATCATAGTCCCTCATCCACAGTGTTTTTCAACAAGACTTCAGGAGGACAGCAGCATGATCAAACGGCGGGATTTGGAAGAGCAAATTGAGCGGCTCAACGCCAAAGTAGAAGAACTTACAGCCCAGTTGGAAAAATACCGCAGCCGGGAGCAGGCCATTGTGCAAACCTTGACGGATGCTCAGGCTACCGCTAACAGGCGAGTGGAAGAAGCGGAGGAACGGGCAAAGGGCATCGTGTTTGAAGCGCAGAAGCAACGGGAAGCCTTATTGGAAGAAAACGCCACTCTGCAGCAGGAGGCCAACGGCAAGGCAGCCGCTATCATAGAAGACGCACAGGCGGAAGCCCAAAGGCGGCTTTTGCAGGCGGAAGCTTCCGTAGCCGATTATGCCGCCAGGGTAGCCGCACTCAATCAGGCCCTGCAAGCCACTGCAGACCAGGCCCGGGAACAGGCGGAGGCCTTTGCTGCTGCCATGGAGGGCAAGCTCTCCCAACCGGACGAAATAGTGCAGGAAACCGGCGGGAAAGGCCTGGGCGCGCTGATTACCCAGCCGCCCCAGGATTTGCCTGCGGATTACGCCTCTCCGGCGGATCTCATGCACGGCATCTATCAGCTCCAGGGGCGGGACATACCCAAGCCAGCCCAGGAACAACCTTCCCAGGAGGAACAGCACCCCACCCAGGCCCTGGAACAGGCGGCGTCCCAGCCGGATGAACCCCAGGAGGAGCGGGTATGGACGGTCGACGAGGTAATGGCAAACACAGCGTCTGCCGACCAGCAAGCGCCTGCCGCGGATTTGGACAAGCTGCTGGAGGATATTATCGGCTAATAACGGCAATCGCGCCTCTTACGGCAGATTTGATTTGGGTATCTTGCTGAAATCCCGGCGCCTCCAGGGTCCGGAAAATGGAAATCAAAGCCGCAGGCTTTGACATAGAACTTTACTGAAATCCCTGAAATGCAACGGTTTCAGGGGAAGGAGTTAATATGGCGAAAAACAACAACGAAGCATTTGTCACCCACATCGCAAAGCGGGATGAGGATTTCCCCCAATGGTATACCGATGTCATCCTGAAAACCGATATGGTGGACTATTCCGACGTGCGCGGCTGCATGGTGATTAAGCCCTATGGCTACGGCGTATGGGAGTTGATCCAGCAGGAAATGGACCGCCGTTTTAAAGAAACCGGTCACGTCAACGCATATTTCCCTTTATTTATCCCGGAAAGCCTGCTCATGAAAGAAGCGGAGCATGTGGAAGGCTTTGCCCCGGAAGTCGCCTGGGTTACCCAGGGGGGAAGTGAAACGCTTACCGAGCGTCTGGCCATCCGCCCCACCAGTGAAACCATCATCGGTTCCATGTATTCCCGCTGGATTCAGTCCTACCGGGATCTGCCGGTGCTGATGAACCAGTGGTGCAACGTGGTCCGTTGGGAAAAGAGCACACGTCCCTTCCTGCGCACCAGCGAATTTTTATGGCAGGAAGGCCATACCGCCCACGCCACGTTTGAAGAAGCGGAAGAAGAAACCATGAAAATGCTGGAAGTGTATCGGGACTTTGCTGAAAACGTGCTGGCAATCCCCGTATTCACCGGCAGAAAGAGCGAAAAGGAAAAATTTGCCGGCGCCTTTGCCACTTACTCCATGGAAGCCATGATGCAGGATGGCAAGGCCTTGCAAATGGGTACCTCTCACAACCTGGCCCAAAACTTTGCAAAGGGGTATGATATCACCTATTTGAGCAAGGAAGGCAAGCTGGAATATTGCTATACCACATCCTGGGGCACTTCTACCCGTATGATCGGCGGGCTCATCATGGTGCACGGCGATGATCGCGGCCTGGTGCTGCCTCCCAAGGTTGCGCCCATCCAGGCAGTGATTTTGCCCATCGCGATGCACAAACCCGGCGTGCTGGAAAAAGCGCAGGAGCTGGCCGCCCAACTCAAAGCTGCAGGCGTGCGGGTCAAGGTAGACGACAGCGAGCAGTCCGCTGGCTGGAAATTCAATCAGTGGGAAATGAAGGGAGTGCCGCTGCGCATTGAGGTAGGCCCTAAGGACATTGAAAAAGGGCAAGTAGTAGTAGTGCGCCGGGACGACCTGGAAAAACGCTTCCTGCCTATGGAGAACCTGGCCCAGAGCATCCAAGGCATGCTGGAAGACGTGCACCAGGGCCTGTATCAAAAAGCCCTGGCTATGCGGGATTCCAAAACCGTGGAAGCCCACACCTTTGAAGAACTCAAAGAAGCGGTGCAGCATGGCTTTGCAAAGGCCTATTGGTGCTGCGACACTGCCTGCGAGCTGGAGATCAAGGAAAAGACCGGCGGCGGCACCACCCGCAATATGCCTTTTGAACAGCATGTGCCGGAAGGGGCAGTTTGCATCCACTGCGGCAAGCCTGCCAAAGCCCTGACCTATTTTGCCAAAGCCTATTAAGGAACGGAGGATTTCTTTGCGCAGACCTGACAATAAAAGCCTGATTTTAGCCGCCGTGATGACGGTAGCAACGTTGCTTCTCACCTGGCTTATCCGGGTGGACATCGTAATCAGCGAACAAACCGCAGGGTACTGGACCATGGGAGATGTGGGCGTATACTTGAGCGCCGCTTTGTTAGGCGGGCCTTGGGGCGCCTTATGCGCGGCAGTTGCCTCAGCGCTGGCGGATATTATCGTAGGGCAGGCCATTTACGCCCCTGCCAGCCTGATCTTAAAAGCGGCTATGGCGCTGCTATGCGCCCGCCTGCTGAAACGGGGCCGGGATTGGGCGCAGCTTGCCCGCACCATCGGCATCTGCGGCGTTGTGATGGTGCTGGGGTATTTTTTCTACGACCTGGTGATCCGGGGGAATTACCTGATTGCGGCGTTGGGCCTGCCTTTTAACCTTTTGCAGGTATTGGCAAGCGGCCTTGTAACAGTGCCGGTATTAAAACTGCTGGGCGGGCCATCCTATGAGGAGAAGGGGGCCGCGTTTGGGCCCACTAGTACGAACAAAAGGCAGTTGAAATAGCATGAAGCTTACCGTGTTGGGCCGTTACGGCCCCTTTCCCGCTCCTGGCGGGGCCTGCTCCTCTTATTTGGTGGAAGGGAAGAATCCTGCGGGCGACCAGCAGGTGCGCCTGCTGTTGGACTTGGGCAGCGGCAGCCTCAGCCGTTTGTTGCAGGTATGCCCCCTGGGGCAAATCAACGCGATTATCCTTTCCCACCTGCATAGCGACCATATGTCGGACATGCTGGTGTTGCGGTATGCCTTGCAACAGTTGCGGGCCAAGGGCATGGATGTTCCTACCCCGCTTACGGTAATAGCGCCTCCCCAGCCGGAATTGGAGTTCCGCATGCTGGCTTCTTCTGGCACATTTGATATGGTGGCCATCCAGGAGGGAATGAAACTGCGCTTTGGTCCATTAACCGTTACATTCCACCGCATGCTGCACCCTGTGCCCACATTTGCTATGGATATTGAGGAAGAACAGCCGGAGCGTCCGCCTATGTACGGCGAGGAACCCATCCGCAAGCGCCTGTTTTATACCGGGGATACCGGCATGCATGCGGCATTGAAAACACTATGCCAAAAGGCCGCCATGCTTCTGGCGGATACCTGCTTGCTCTCCAACGACAAAAGCGGGGAGTTTGCACCCCATCTTACCGCACGGGAAGCCGGCCAGCTTGCAAAAGAAGCTGGGGTAGGGCGGCTGCTATGTACCCATGTTTGGGGCGGCGGCTATACCGACGCACAAATCCTGGAAGAAGCCCGTGAGGCTTTCCCCCCGGCAGAAGTGGTGCAAGAGATGGGGACCTATTATATTTAACTTTTTTCAATATGGGAGCGGCGTCGCCTTGAGGTGACGCTGTTTTTTTATTTTGCAGACGCGCTTTACAAAGCTACAATATTGTCGTATTATAAAAGAGACATTTCTGTCGCTTTTGAGGAGCGATCCACATGCATACGCCCTGCCTCAAAAGTGAGACGAAATTCGGAAGGCCCAATGGGTTCCGGGGAGGAGGATCCGTAATATGCCCACAAAGGGGAACCGTACCAA
>JAEXFV010000012.1 GCA_023451115.1 Bacillota bacterium | reverse complement strand
CAGCCCTACTGCTACGGCAGCATCCCCCACCCCTTCGGCTACGCCAAAGTCAACGCCTAAGCCTACAGCCAAGCCCACAGCAAAACCTACAGCCAAGCCCACGGCAAAACCTACAGCCAAACCTACTGCCAAACCTACTGCAAAGCCCACGCAGCAACCTACGGCAAAGCCTACTGCGAAGCCCACGCAGCAACCTACGGCAAAGCCTACGCAGCAACCTACAGCCTCCCCTACAGCCTCCCCTACCACCGCACCTTCCCCATCTACACCGGAAGCGCTCTCCCCCTCTCCTTCCCCTACAGAGAGTTGGGAGGCGCCTTCCCCCGGCACTTCCGAAAACGAGCTGCCGCCTTCTGCAACAGAGATGGAACGGTTGCCCGAGGAAACGCCTGCCCTTCCCTGAGGGGCTTTGGCGCCTGCAAAACAGCTTTAGTTGCAAAATGGCGGAAATAGCATATAATGAAAGGTGGTCAAAGCGTCAGCTTTGACATAGCACCTCATTGAAGTCCCCGAAGCCTTAGGGGTTCGGGGGAAGGTGGTCAAAGCGTCAGCTTTGGCATAGCACCTTATTGAAGTCCCCGAAGCCTTAGGGGTTGGGGAAAAAGCGGCCGAAGCCGGGGGCTTTGGCATAACGACGCCTTACGAAAGCCCCCAATCCCAGGGGTTTGTGGATAGGCGAAATGTTTTTCTGGGAGGCATACATGCGGGAAAACCCGATTGGCATATTTGATAGCGGCTTTGGCGGCGTTTCCACTTTGCGGCAGGCGCTGCGGCTGCTACCAGGGGAGAACTTCGTATACTTTGGAGATTGCGCCCATGCGCCCTATGGCTGCCGCCCGCCTCATGAAGTGCGGGACCTTGCCATTGCAGCAGGAAAAATTCTGGTGGATCACGGCATCAAGGTTTTGATGATGGCTTGTAATACTGCCACCGCTACGGCATTACAGGATATTCAGGCGGCGCTCCCGGTGCCGGTGGTAGGGATTTACCCTGCCATCCGTTCCGCCTCCGCCCATCCGGGTAATGGCAAAATTTTGATGATGGCAACCCAAACCTGCACGCTGCACCCTGGTTACCAGGCTTTACACGCCTCTTTGGAGCACCCGGAACGGGTGATTGACCTGCCCTGCCCCCCTATCCTGGTGAGCCTGGTGGAACAGGGGAATTTGGACCCTGCCGCCTATGAATCCACCTTGATGGAGCTTTTTGCCCCTTACCGCCAGGATACCATTGACGCTATCGTGCTGGGGTGCACCCATTACCCCTTCTTTGAGCAGGCGATCAGCGCCTGCGCCCATGCCAGCTTTCAAGGGGAATGCGCCTTTTACGAAGGCGGTGCGGAGACCAGTTCCCGCACGGCTGCGCTGTTGGAAGCCCAGGGGCTGCGCAATCACAATGGCCAAGGCCATGTTTTGTTTTTAACCAGTGGCCAGCGGGAAGCGTTGCTTCCCCGGTTTCAGATGCTGCTGGAAGTGGATTGCCCTTTCTTTTCTTAATTTTTTACAACGGCCTTCTGTGCTTAGCCGGATATTGGCAACACAAAAGCTCCGGAGGTGACCACAAGTCGCTTCTGGAGTTTGTTTGTATGGATGGAGCGGCGATCCATTGAACATTATATCCGTTCCACTATTTTTACATGAATGAGGTCGCCCTCTCTTTTGCCAAGTTTTTCCCGAATTGATTTTAACACCCCAATGATATAACAGATCTCTCCTCGGGAATCTTTGACTCCCATATTTACAATACTTCCATCATATGCAATGCCGTCAAATTCAGCATGTACTTTTACCCGGCCTTTTCCGAATACTTCCCGAATGTTCCAGGGGAAGATCACATAGGCTCCCCCTTTCTCCGGGATTTCATGAAGAATTTCATCATATTCAAACTGAGTAGCTATTGGAACCCCTCCTTTGCAACAGAAGTGGCAACAGGACATCGCGCATTTGAGAAGCGGGCTGCCCCGCGGCCCTGGCCAGAGGGGCAGTTGCCCGCCCCTTGGGTGGCGCAAGAAGGGGCTTTTTATGTCCCTTCCCGCCCAGGAAAGCGCCTGCGCCGGGTAACGCGCACGGGCTTTTCGGGCTCTTCCTTCTTTTCCCTGCGGGCGCGCAGGCCAGCGCTGGTTTTCCGCCTGATCATCCAATCCCCCCTCAAAATAAATCTGGTGGCATTATTCTTGCTCTATTTGCCGCTGTTCATCCGCAGCGCGCAAAATAGCATACCACGTTGGGGAGTTGGCCTGGCCGGTTATAGGCAGCCCCTTGTGGCGTTGAAACCGGGCCAACGCCTGTTTCAGCTCTCCACGAAAAGCGCCGGTTAACCCGCCATGATAAAAGCCCAGCATTGTCAGCGCATCCTGCAATAAGAACACGTGCACCCCCCGATCACCCTGGCTTAGCAGGGGATACCCCCCACGCGGGGAGGCAGGCGGGAGCACCTGCGCTTCCAGGTGGAGCCAGCCCGGAGTCATCCAAATGGGCTCCACCCGATCAAAACCGCATTGAAAGGCCATTTGCAGCAACTGCTGCCTGGGTGGCTGAGATGGAGCGTGGGCAATATCCAGCGCCAACCCGGCATAATGGGCGGACTGGCCCATATGGGGCGCCTCTCCTATCCTGCGAAATGCATAGCGCACCGGCAGCAATGCACCGCACACAGCGCACAGGGCCTCATACGCCAGCAACAGCCTTTTATCCGTCCATAATATGGGGGAGCAAGAATAGCCTGCAAAAGCGCCAACTCGCAACTCCGGTGCATAGGGCATGGCCCCTTGCGGAGGGAGCCAACCCGTTTCCCAATCCCCTTTTAGGGGATCATAAACGTACACCAATGCCACCGCTCCACCCCCAAGCACAGTTCATGTTTTTCGGGACAAAAATTCCTATGCTTAAAATATGAAGATTGCAGCCTTTGGGTGAGCAGGCAAAAAGTGTGCAAAGCAGCCAGGGCAGTTGGCAGCCGCCTGATGGAACGGTTTTTATGAAATTTTGCAAACCTGAGATTGAAAAGTAGCGCTACCTGTGCAGCGCCGGGTTTATTATTTTGCGTTGAGCCGCTTGATGATGACTAAAATATCCGAAAGCGCCCTTTCATCCAGCTTGCGGGCCTCCTGGACAAACTCTTTGAGCTTTTGAGGGCAGGCATTGCCTTCGTCAAAAAACTCCTGCGGGGTAACGCCCAAATATTCACAGATATAGAAAAAAGATTGCATGGAAGGCAGTGATTTTTTGTTTTCAATATTATTGATGTAATTATTGGCTTGCCCCAGCGATAATGACATATCTCGTGCGGATACTTTCTTTTGCATTCTCAACTTTGCCAATCTTTCCGGGACAAAATCCTCATACATTCTTCTCACCCCCTTCTTTGGTTAGATTGTATCTTATAGATATTGGTTATTCGAAAAATTTAAGAGGTCTTTTTGATTGACTCAAAATAATAAATCTATTATTATTTAAATAATAGTAGTTTTATTCTATTTATAAGAGGAAGGGATTGATATGGCCGAAAAAACCTGTTGTGTGACAGGGCACAGGGAAATCCCCAGCGGGCAGCAAGCTGATGTAATCCGCCGGCTGGAGCAGGAAGTACAGCAGGCTCTGGATGACGGCTTCACCCGGTTTGTTTCCGGCTTTGCACAAGGGGTGGATCAATACTTCGCCCAGATTGTTGCCAGGCTTAGGCAAAGCAACCCATCTTTGCGCCTGGAAGCGGCCATCCCCTACCGCGGCCGGCATATGGTGCTGGCCAACGCCCCACAAACCAAAGCGCTGTTAAGCGCCTGCACGGACCTGTATATTGCCAGCAACAAATATGCCCGGGATGTATATTTGCAGCGCAACCGCTATATGGTGGAGCAATCCCAGCGGATCATCGCCGTGTACGATGGGCGAAAAAACGGCGGCACAGCCTACACCATTCGCTATGCCCAAGCCCAGGGCAAAGAAGTACGGGAAATCCAAATAGCCCCGCACTAAGCCCGCGGCGCAATCAAAACGGGCCTTGCGCCATACGCGCAAGGCCCTTTTACAATTCCTTTTGGAAGTTTCTCCTTTAAGGCACGATCCCGTTTACGCCCACCAGATTGTCGTTGGCGGCGTTCTCAATGCGGTCGATATAAAAGCGGATGATCTCCTCTACCGCCGGGGCGCCGCCCCTGGAGCCGGACAGCCCGTAGGGGATGCAGGTGATGATAACGATCTGGGGATCCTCCCGGGGGGCTAAGGTGACGAACCAGGAGGTGTTCTCAATATCCACATTGTTGGAAGCGGAAACCTGGGCGGTGCCGGATTTGCCAGAAATTTTGTCCTGGTAGCCTTCTGTGCGGAATTCCTCTGAGAAAGAACCCGCCGCTGTGCCCGTATCCTCCGGGGACACCACGCCGGTGAGGCCTGCGCGGATAGCCTCCCAATATTCCTCCGGGGCATCGATCTGGTCGAACACCGTAGGCTCCACATTGAGCACAGTTTTCCCGTCCGCATCGATCACCCGGTCGATGATATGCACATCATACACGGTGCCGCCATTTGCAAACGCAGCCGCATATCGGGCGATAGCGATGGGAGTTACCAGGGTAACGCCCTGGCCGATGCCTGCACGGATGGTCATGGCGGGTTTCCAGGAAAGCTCGTTGAGGTAGGAGGAAATGGTGGTAACCCATTGCCGGTTTTGCAGGCTGGCGTTGATGGGGATGCCCAGCTCCTCCCGCAGCGCTTCCCGGAT
>JAEXFV010000176.1 GCA_023451115.1 Bacillota bacterium | reverse complement strand
ATTACCGGCGATGAGCTGTTGACCCGCCTGTATTATAAACCGACCTGTAACATTGCCGGCCTTACAGCAGGTTACCAGGGCCAGGGTTCCAAAACCGTATTGCCTGCCACAGCCATGGCAAAGGTAGATTTCCGCATGGTGCCGGGACAAGACCCCATGCACATTGTGGAGCTGCTGCGCAAGCATCTGGACAAGCACGGCTTTGCAGATATTGAAATCAAAGTGCTCTCTGGATGCCCGGCGCACCGTTCCGATCCCAACGCCCCTTTCTGCAAGGCAGCGATTCGTACCCTGGAGCAGGTATTTGGGCAACCGGTGTGCATTCACCGTTGCTCCGGCGGCACCTCCCCCATGTACGCTTTCTGCAAGGAAACCAACATCCCCGCGGCGATGTTCGGCGCTTCCAGCGAGAAAGCCAATATCCATGCCCCTAACGAGCATCTGGCAGTAGACGCATTTATGGATATGATCCGCGTCACCGCTACCATGATGGACGAGTTCTCCAAAGAGGACGCATAACTTTGTTCTCCGATGCGTTTTAACGCATGAGAAAATATAGTAAGGAGTGAAAACATGAACAAAACACCTAAACTGATTGTTGCCCTGCTGTTAGTGGCCGTGATGTTGTTTGGCAGCGTATTTACCGCTTGCCAGTCCAACCCGGCCCCCAGCGCCAGCGAAGCCCCCGCTGCCAGCGAGGCGCCCGCTGCCAGCGAAGCCCCAGCCGCTAGCGAAGCGCCTGCTGCTGAAGAGGATCGCACCCTGGTTATCGCAACTACTGCGGACATCGTTACTGTAGACCCCCAGACCCGTAACTCCGGCGTGACTACGGCTATTCTGGCCAACATCTACAGCAAACTGATTTATCAGGATGATAAGGGCGAACTGCAGCTGGATGCCGCCACGGAATACAGCCTGGATGAGGCGGACAATAAGATCTGGCACTTCACCATGCGGGATGATATGTACTTCCACAATGGCGACAAAGTCACCGCCAAAGACGTGGCCTACAGCCTGATGCGCGTACACAACGATGAGGCTTCCGCCGAGTACACCCACTTTGCGCCCATCGTTGAAGTCAAAGTAATCGACGACACCCATCTGGACATCGTCACGGATAATCCTCTGCCCACCCTCCCCAACCTGTTGGCCAAGAGCGGTGCAGAAATCCTGCCCAGCGATTACATTGAAACCAATGGCATTGACAACTTCCTGCAGAACCCTGTTGGCAGCGGCCCCTACAAACTGGTGGAATACGCCAAAGACGATAAGGTCCGCCTGGTTCCCAACGAGAATTACTACAAGGAAGTCAACGAGGATTGGGATGAAGTTATCTTCCGCGTAATTCCTGAATCCTCCACCCGCGTTGGCGAATTGCTGGCGGGCAACGTAGACCTGATCGAGAACGTGATCCCCGCTGAATGGGATCGCGTTAACGGCAACGAAGGTACGTCCATCGTAACCGGTCCTTCCACCCGTGTATACCAGCTGGCTCTGAAAGTGGACGGCGACCGTCCTACCGCTGATCTCAGGGTACGTCAGGCCATCGACTACGCCATCAACGACCAGTTGATCGTTGACCAGGTGCTCCAGGGGGCGGGCTCCGTCACGCTGACCCGTGTTCCCTCTGGCGTAACCGGCCATGACTCCAGCCTTTATGGCAAGTATAACTATGACCCCGAAAAGGCCAAGCAGCTGCTGGCGGAAGCGGGCTACCCGGACGGCTTCACGCTGAAGATCCAGGCGCCTACCGGCCGCTATCTGATGGATAAAGAGGTTTCCCAGGTAATCGTGGCTATGCTGGCGGAAGTGGGCATCACCGCTGAACTGGAACTGATGGAGTCCAGCGCATACTCCAACATATTCGTCGCCATGTCCTCTGAAGACGCGTTCATGACCTGCTTCGGCCTGGGCTTCTTCGATGCTGGCTATGCGATGAACGGCTACACCCTGGGTTACACCACGGGCGAGAGCAACTATGCTGACGAGTACTACAACGAACTGTTTGCAACCGCTTACTCCAACATGAACCTGGAAGAGCGTCAGGAGCAGTTCCATGAACTCCAACAGATCATTGCCCGCGACATGCCTTACATCATCATCGCTCAGATCATGAACACCTACGGCGTATCCGACAGCATTGATTTCACCGCCCGTTTGGACGAGCAGTGGAACCTGCAGAACATTCACAGCAAATAAGCTTGTAAAAGCAAAAACGTAACTACCAACGGGCCCGGCATGGGGTGCCCTGCCGGGCCCGATTTATTGAAACGAAGGGCATTTTACGCCTTCGTTTTGCGTTATTACTATTTCTTAATTTGTTGAACAATTGACCGACGAAATCACGCATAGGCTGAGCCGGCAAATCCGGCACGGCTAGCGAACAGAATGGAGAGCGCCTATGCTAAAATACATTGTACGCAGGGTTTTGCAGATGATTCCTGCATTGATCATCATCAGCATTATCACCTTCCTGCTGGTAAACGCTTCCGGCGATCCTACGGCGCTGTTGCTCCCCCCGGAAGCTTCTGCAGCCGACCGCGAAATCATGCGGGAAGCCCTGGGCTTGAACAAGCCCTTATATGAACAATATTGGATCTGGATTACCAACGCCGTGCAGGGAGATTTTGGCAATTCCTTCCGCTATAACATTCCGGCTATGACGGTTGTGCTGGAAAAAATCCCCGCTTCTATTCAGCTGGCGGGCTGGTCTTTGCTGGCCTCCATCGTCATTGCCATCCCCATGGGCATTCTGAGCGCCAAGGCCAAGGATACTCCGCTGGATTTCCTGGTGAGCGGTCTTTCCTCCTTGGGGCGCTGCATGCCAAGCTTCTGGGTGGCAATCATGTTCATCCTGCTCTTTGGCGTTACATGGAAGGTTCTCCCGGTTTCAGGCAGGGATAACGGGGTTGCCAGCCTGATTTTACCATGCGCTACCCTGACAATATTGACCTCGTCGCAGATTATCCCGCTGGTGCGCTCCAATATGCTGGAGATCATGCAGCAGGATTACATCCGCACTGCTCGCAGCAAGGGCATTAAAAACCGCCGCGTTATGTTCCGGCATGCATTTAAAAACGCCCTGGTGCCTGTGGTTACCATCACCGCCTTGCAGCTGCCCAACCTGATTGGCGGCTCCTTGGTGACGGAAACCGTATTTGCCTGGCCCGGCCTGGGCCAGTTGGTGGTGCAGTCAGTAGGCGCCCATGATATGACTGTGGTGCAATGCTGCGTGATGATCATCTCCATGATCACCATGGCTGCTAACCTGCTGGCAGATATCTTATACTGCGTCATCGACCCGCGCATCCGCTATTAACGAGGTGCTTGTATGAAGAAAAAAACGGAAAAAATCACGTTGCAGCGTTCCATTATATACGACCTGCCACGGCTGCTGCTGAAAAGCCCTACCGGATTGATCGGGTTTATCCTGGTGATGCTGGTGGTGCTGGTGGCGATCTTTGCAGACGTGCTGGTAACCAGCGATCCTACCGCTCTTGACCTGATCAACATGTCCAAGGCACCCAATGCCACCAATATTCTGGGCACCGATGTATTGGGGCGGGACATTTTTTCCCGTATCTTGGTAGGCTCCCGGGTATCTCTTCTGGTAGGCGTTTGCTCCGTAGTGGTGGCCGGCCTCATCGGCACCACCCTGGGCCTGCTTTCCGGCTACTATGGCGGTTGGCTTGACGCGGTAATCATGCGGATTACCGACGCGTTTCACGCCATTCCCCTCACCCTGTTTGCCATGGTGGTGCTGGCAGTAATCGGCTCCGGCGTGAGCACACTGATTTTCGTAATCGGCGTAACAACCTGGCCCTTCTATGCCCGCATGATCCGCGGCGAGGTGCTGTCCTTAAAAAGCAAGGAATATATTAAGGCTGCCCGCACTATCGGCACTTCGGAAGGGAAAATTATTTTAAAGCATGTGCTGCCCAACGTATTGCCCAATTTCATCGTGGTATCCACCCTGTCGGTGGCGTCCAGTATTTTGATTGAGGCGTCTTTGAGCTTTTTAGGGCTGGGCATTCAGCCTCCCACGATTTCCTGGGGCGTTATGTTGTCCGACGGGCGGAACTATCTGGCTACCAGCTGGTGGATGGCTACTTTCCCGGGTATCGCGATTTCTATTACGGTGCTGGGCATCATGTTGCTGGGTAACTGGCTGCGCGACGTATTAGACCCGCGCAACCAAGGCCTGCGTTAGAGAGGTGAAACTATGACCAACCCACAAAACAATGATGGACGCGAAGTCATTTTAGACGTAAAAAACCTGCATGTGCGGTTTAAAACCAAATCCGGCTATGTAGATGCAGTGGAGGGACTAAACTTCAGCCTCTATAAAGGCGAGCTGCTGGCTCTGGTGGGCGAAAGCGGCTGCGGCAAAAGCGTTACCTCCCTGTCTGTCATGGGTTTGATCAATAAGCCCGGCGAAGCTACGGCCGACCACATGATCCTGGACGGGACGGATATGATTACCGCCACTGCGGAAGAAATTCGTAAAATGCGGGGCACGAAAATGGCTATGATTTTCCAGGACCCGCTGACATCCCTAAACCCACTCTACACCGTGGGAAGCCAAATTTCTGAGCAGTTTCTTACCCACATTCCAGGCTGCACCAAGCATGAGGCCAAGGAACTGAGCATTGACATGATCCGCGCCATGGGCATCCCCCGGCCGGAAGCGGTGTACGCCAGTTTCCCTCATGAGCTCTCCGGCGGCATGCAGCAGCGGGTCATGATCGCCATTGCGCTGGCCTGCCACCCCAAGCTGTTGATTGCGGACGAACCCACCACAGCCCTGGACGTAACCATTCAGGCTCAGATTTTGCACCTGATGCGGGAATTGATCCGGGAATACGACACCTCCATCCTGTTCATTACCCATGACTTAGGCGTTGTGGCGGAAATGGCAGACCGGGTTATCGTGATGTACGCAGGGCAAATCGTTGAAATGGCGGATGTAAACACGCTGTTTCATCACCCGGTGCATCCCTATACCAAAGGATTGCTGCGCAGCACCATCCAGGTGCAGGACGAGCACGACCACCTGGAGCCCATTGCCGGCAGTGTGCCCAGCCTGAAAAACATGCCCAGGGGCTGCCGCTTCAATCCCCGCTGCGAGTTTGCCACAGAGGCCTGCCGGGAGCAGCAGCCGGAGCTGGTAGAAGTAGCGCCCGGACATTTTTCCCGTTGCTTGTTGAACCAAAAGTAAGGGAGGCTAGACTATGGAACAAACCACCCAGCAAGAGTACTTATTGGAAGTCCGCTCGCTGAAGAAATATTTTGACATCACCCGAGGGTTTGCCCTTGGCAAAGGCAGCCGCAAATACTTGCGCGCTGTAGATGACGTAACCTTTCGGCTACGCCGGGGGGAAACGCTGGGCATTGTAGGGGAGAGCGGCTGCGGTAAATCCACTACGGGCAACACCATCATTCGCCTGCTGGAGCCCACCGGGGGCACCATCCTCTTTGAAGGCAAGGATATCACCGCCATGAATAACCGGCAGCTGCATTCTGTGCGTCGGGATATTCAGATGATTTTCCAGGACCCTTATTCCTCCCTCAATCCCCGGATGCGGGTATTCGATTTGATTGCGGAGCCTTTCCGCGCCAATGAGCACCTGTCCAGGGAGGAGTTGGAGCAGCGTGTGCTCAAACTCATTGAAGTGGTAGGCCTGCAGCCGGACTGCGCGGGCAAATTCCCCCATGAGTTTTCCGGCGGCCAACGGCAACGTATTGGCATTGCAAGGGCGCTGGCCCTCAATCCCAAGCTGGTGATCTGCGATGAGCCCATCTCCGCTTTGGACGTGTCCATCCAGGCACAAATTCTAAACCTGTTGGCAGAACTGCAA
Source organism: Bacillota bacterium (assembly GCA_023451115.1). Taxonomy (GTDB): domain Bacteria; phylum Bacillota; class Clostridia; order Christensenellales; family CAG-138; genus JAEXFV01. Next base: position 3,533 of record JAEXFV010000176.1, on the reverse strand, counting down.
AAGCAGTTTAACCTGACCTATATCTTTATCTCCCATGCGTTGCCTTCCATCAAGCACATCAGTACCCAGGTGGCGGTAATGTACTTGGGGCGGATCGTGGAGTTTGCAGACACCAAGAGCATCTTCAGCCAGCCGGCCCATCCCTACACCGAAGGCCTGATGGCAGCAGTGCCTATCCCCGACCCGGCTTTGCGGGATAAGCGGCCCAAGGTCATATTGGAAGGCGACATGCCCTCCCCGGCAAACCCGCCTTCTGGTTGCCATTTTCATACCCGGTGCCGCTATTGCACAGAAATCTGCAAAACCGATTCACCGGAACTTCGGGAAATTCAGCCAGGCCACTTTGTTGCCTGCCATCATCCTTTAGAGGATGCTGCCGGCACCATGATTGGCGCAGATAAAGAAAACGCATAATTTTGCCGGGCAGGAAACGTTTTTCGTTTCCTGCCCGTTTTTTTAATGTAGTCAAAGCGCCTGCTTTGATATAACGCCTTGCTTCAATCCCCAATACTTAAGGGCAGCCGAGGAAGGAGAATTTGTTTTGCAGCACAGAAATGATTTTTTCGCTTTACGAAACGGCGTGCGCATCCCCTGCATTGGATACGGCACATATCAAATCCCCCAGGATGCTCATATATCCGCCGTTATCCACCAGGCAATCTCTACCGGATACCGTTTTTTTGACACTGCATCTTTTTACGGCAACGAACAGGGCATTGGCCAGGGGCTTCGCACCTGCGGTGTGCCTCGGGAGCAATTATTTGTGGCCACAAAAGTATGGCCCAGTGAAATGGGCTATGATGCAACCCTGCAGGCGTTTGAGCGCAGCCTAGGCAAGCTGGGGTTAGACTATCTGGACGCTTACCTCATCCATTGGCCGGTACCAAAAGAGCATTTACAGGATTGGCGGCAGGTGGTCCGGGAAACCTGGAAAGCGATGGAACGCTTATATGAAGAAAAGGCCCTGCGAGTGCTGGGCGTATCCAACTTTCTGCCCCATCACCTGGAGGCGCTGCTTCCTTATGCCAATGTAGCCCCCGCCATCAACCAGCTGGAAATCCACCCTGGCAACCCCAACGAGGCAGCCATATCCTATTGCCGGCAAAACGGGATCCAGCCAGAGGCCTGGCGCCCTTTATTAAAGGGCAGGCTGCTGCAGGACCCTATTTTATTGCGCATTGCCCAAAAGCACGGAGCCACACCCGCCCAAGTATGCCTGCGCTGGTGCCTGCAGCAGGATATCCTGCCTATTGTAAAAACCGTCACGCCTCAGCGCATGGCAGAGAATATGGACATTTTTGACTTTATTTTGGATGCGGACGATTTTCGTGCCATGGAAAAGCTATCCTGCTATGGGAAAACCGGAGCGGATCCTGACAAAGGGATGTAATTTTCTCTAAATGGAAGCGCGTTTTTAGGATTTTTATTCCATAAAAAATCCGATGTCTATGATATAATAGCATTAAAATTCTATTTTCCCATTTGTGAGGTAGATTGCTTATGAGAGAATATGCTGCGCCGCAAAAGCCGCAAAATATGCCGGAGTACAGAACCAAGCCGATCAATAAACCCATCCCGAACAGCACGTTGTTGAGCATGACATCTACTGACGCTACACGCAATGGCAGTGACAGCAGCCTGAACCAGCGGATGCAGCAACGCCTTAGCGAACATTTTTTTGAAAAGCAAATCCCCTCTGCTGAGGCGGAAGCCGACCGCCTGGCCGCAACGGTGCAGGGCGCCCAAACCCCAGCCCAGGTAAGCGATGCATTGGGCAGTAACCTACATGCTGATTTTTCCAGTGTGCGTTTCCATACGGATTCCAATGCTGTGCAACAAGCCGAGGCTATGGGCGCGCGGGCATATACAACCGGAAAGGATATTTATTTTGGCGAGGGCGGGTTTGACCCTGCTGTAGCCGCGCATGAGCTGGTGCACACGGTGCAGCAGGGCGCTATCGCCGGGGATAGCGTTGGAGCCAGCGTGCCCATGGGCACAGTACAATTACTCCCCAAAGACAAACCGGCGGGCCAGCAGCCGGTTACCGCCAGCACGTCGTCAACCTCCGCCACTGATACGCAGGAAGATGCCTCTGCTTTCCGTGTGCCGGTGCGAGAAACGCAGCGTTTTGAACCCCCACAACCGCAAGAAGGTGTTACCTACCGGGAAAAAGCATATGCGGACCAGGAAATCCAGGACGCGAAAGGGCAAAAACGTACCGTATCCAGCTTACAAAAGGCTTTATCTCCCGATGCATTGGGCGGGCTTTCTCAGGAACCCGCTTTAAGCACAACACTGCAAAACCTGAAAAGCCTGGTTTCCAGCGGCAAAGATTACAACAGCACCCGGGAGGGCCGGCAATACCTGTTGGGGGTTTACAGCGCTGCAGAACGGGCTATTTCCCAATACATCACTGATTTCATGCAAGGAAAAGCGGCTGCTGGAGAGAGCGACCATTTTTTCCGTTTGGACCATATGGAAACCTATCAGAGTTACATGAACCTGCTTGCTTCCATCCGGCAAGAGCACCAAAACACCGTACAGGCCGTAGCGGAAGTAACCCGCAAAGATCCCGCCTCCGATGAATTGCCTGTTTACGAGGGGGATTTAAAGCAGGACAGCCCTGAAAAAACGGCCGCCGTGCGGGCAGGCGCCTTGCGCTCCTGGCAATCCATCGCCAAAGGGGACGGGCCTGTTACAATTGCCAAAACGGCAGCACAGGACAGCCCCCAGCAAGAGCGGGACGCAGATCAGCAATTTGAAGGGGAAGCGCTTTCCTACATGGCCAAAATGTTGGAAACCTCCACCGGCCGCCAGCTGCTTGACGTGGCTACCAACAGCAGTCATAAGCTCACCGTGCAGCGGGGAAGCAAACCGGCTGCAGGCACCTCGGATAGCGCAGATAACAATGCAGTGGGGTATGAAGCCGTCTCTGATGACGCAGAAGGGAACTATCTCCCTTGTCAAGCCGAAATGTCCAATGTCCAGGAAATTCTCCAGGCTGCCTCCCGTAACCGCCGCACGGAGGAAAACCCCGACGGGTATGACGGCATCATTTTTGGCGGCAAAAAGTATAAATTTGGCACTGGGGCCAAAGGTATACTGGATATGCCTGTGGGGATGGACCCCACCACGGCAAGCGGGGATGTTGGCGAAAACAACGTATTTGCCCAAACCAGCCCCTGGGTTATTTTTGCCCATGAAATGGGGCATGCGGCCAAAAATCTTACGGGAACGAAAGGCTCTGTATCCACCCGGGGGGAGGACGGCAAACTGAAAAGCGCATCCTTTCCCCAGGAGATGTTTAGCGCGGACCGGCTGCGTGATTTTTCCGGAAATACCGAGGAAGTAGCCAACTGGTATTTGGAGGATGCCTTGCGCCGGGAGGGCCAGATCGGCAAAAAGGTTGCCTACAATCCCTATACCGCCTATTCCAAATGGATTTATAGCGAGGATACCGGCCGTACCGCTTTAACCTATATTAAAGATATGCACAGCCAATATCAAAGCATCCAACAATATGGGTTGCAAAA
>JAEXFV010000062.1 GCA_023451115.1 Bacillota bacterium | reverse complement strand
TCTGGGGCAGAACGGCGCAGGGAAGTCCACGCTTGTAAATATACTGGATAGCACTATTCCAGACTTTGAAGGCGAAGTATATTTTCGGGGGCAAAGTATTCCCCACAGGAGCATGAAGCCGTTCTTTAAAGAAAAACTGGGCGTAGTACATCAGGAGTTCCCACTCATACCTCACCTTAGCGTAGCAGAAAACATTTACTTGGGCGATTTGCCTAAAAGTCCCGCAGGAAATATAAATTGGAAATCGATTTATGAGAACACGGAAAAGCTTTTTTCCGACTTGGGGATAGACATTGACGCAAAATCCATAGTAAAAGAATTGAGTGCAGGCGAGCGGCAGATGGTGTCCATTGCCAGGGCATTGGTAAAAAGGCCTGTTATTTTAGTGTTTGACGAAGCGACTTCCACTCTTACTGATAACGAAGTAAGCATAGTGTTTTCACTGTTGGATGAACTTAGAAGCAGGGGAACAGGCATCATATTTATCTCTCATAAGATCGAGGAAATATTGAGCCTGGCGGACCGGGTAACCATATTACGGGACGGCAAATCGGTTGCAACAAGAAAAACAAATGAAATCAGCCGAACGGAAATGATTCGTTTTATGGCTGGCCGCGATGTAAGCGACCAGTTTCCTCCACGAGAGATTTACAACGGCCAAACGGTATTAGAGATTGATGATTTGTCAGGAACAGCATTTCAGCATTGCAGTTTTTCCGTTAAATGCGGTGAAGTACTTGGCATCGCTGGATTGGTAGGTTCCGGCGGGCCTGAAATGCTCAAAACAATATTTGGTGGAATAAAGGCTACCGGCGGCACCATTTTAATGGACGGCCAAAAGGCCACCATAAAATGTCCCAAAGATGCGATGGATAAAAAAATATACTTTATTCCCTCTGATAGGCGAAAAGAGTGCATTTTCAGAGAACTGTCTATAAGGGATAACCTTACCATTGCCATGATAAGAAACTATAGCAAGTATGGCAGGATAAACCACAATAAAGAGCAAAAAGTCACGGATGAATATATAGAAAAGCTGCAGATAAAAACCACCGGCAGGGAGCAGCTGATGAAGCAGCTTAGCGGAGGAAACCAACAAAAGGTAATCATTTCACGCTGGTTATCAGGAAACGGAAGAGTCTTTATGTTTGACGAACCCACGCGTGGGTTGGACGTAGGCGTTAAGTACGACGTTTACAGGCTGATAAATCAAATAAAAAAAGACGGGGGCGCTGTAATAATGCTATCGTCAGAGCTTCCAGAGCTATTGGCCTTGAGCGACAGGATAATAGTGATGTATGAAGGAAACATCGTTGCCGAGATGGAGAATGACAATCTGGAACAGGAAACAGTGCTGGCGGCGATGATGAATCAAACAAGGCACAGTTGTAACTGCTGATACGTTTAAGGGAGGAAGCAATGAAAGGCTCAGGTATCGGGATGACGAAGTTCAAAAAATTCATTAATTCACAGCGTATATTACTCATTCTCATTGCCATGGCGGCGATCATGTGCATTGTGATTGACAACTTTGCAACCATGGGAAACATCATGACCATCGCGAGGCAGGTGTCCGTATACGGCATCATTGCGGTAGGCATGACCTTTGTAATAATGACTGGCGGAATAGATATATCCGTTGGTTCAACGGTTGCTCTGGGCGGTGTAGTAGCAAGCATGGCAAACCTGGCAGGTTGTTCTGTGCCGGTTTGCATATTGTTGGCCATAGGCGTAGGCGTATTGGCAGGGGCGGTGAATGGCTTTTTAATCGCTTATTGCAGGATGTTACCTTTTGTTGCCACGCTTGGCATGCTGAATGTAATACGGGCGTCCGCGCTGATTATCACCAATGGTTCTGCGCTGTATGGCATGTCGGAAGATTATCTTGCGTTGTCCTCGGGGTATTTATGGGCGATACCCTACCCCGTAATCATAATGCTAATCGTATTTTTGCTTGGAGGCATATTGATAAAGCATTTCAGTTTAGGGCGTTTCTTCCTGGCAATAGGCGGAAACGAGGAATCAGCTCGTTTGGCCGGCGTTAACACAAAATTGGTGAAAATGTTGGCGTATGTTATAGCAGGCGGCCTTACAGCACTGGCTGGCGTGCTTTTATCTTCAAGGCTTGGAACAGCACAGCCTAGCACTGGCGCGGGATATGAACAGACTGTAATAGCCAGCGTGGTAATAGGCGGCACCTCTTTGTTAGGCGGAATTGGAAGTATGATAGGTACCCTTTGGGGCACCCTGATCCTCGGTTTGGTAAGCAGTGCCCTTAATCAGCTGGGCGTACAGCAGTTCTATCAAACCTTGGTTACTGGTCTAATCGTAATCATTGCCGTTCTATTCGATGTACTAAAAAAAGACAGATAAACTTTTTGCCTGATATCGGGCATATAAAAAACACAAAATAAAAGGAGAAAAACAATGAAGAAACTCGTAGCAATGTTTGTTGTGCTCAGCCTTCTCGCAACGATGTGCATTGGCTGTCAGGCCCCTGCTCCTGCTGAAGCGGCTCCCGCTCCCACAGAAGCAGCTCCTGCTCCCGCGGAAGCCACCGCAGCACCAGCAGAAGAAGTCAAAACGGCGGAAGACGTAAAAATAGCCGTGATACTGAAATCCCTTACCAACTCCTTCTGGATGATGGCAAAGAGCGCTGCTGAAGCGAAGGCCGAAGAGCTTGGCGTCACCGTAGAGGTATTCGCGATCACCGAGGAGACCGATTATCAGGCTCAGGTCAACACCATTGAGGATTGCGTTAACAAGGGCTTTGATGTAATTGCTATCGTTCCCGCTGACAGCAACGCGGTAGTTCCCGCCTGCAAGGCCGCAGTAAAAGCTGGTGTAGATGTAATCGCAATCGATACCGAGATAGGGGAAGAGGGTATTGCCTGCAGCTATATCGGCAGTGATAATGTGGCTGGCGGTAAGATGGCTGCCGAATATGTTATCGACCAGGTAGGCACCGAGGGTGCAATCGCCGTTATCCGTGGCAGCGAAGCACAGACCGTGGAAATTCAGCGTTATACCGGCTTCGCAGATGAAATTGCAGCTTCTTCCAAACTAGAAATCGTAGCCGAAGCCTATGCAAACTGGTCCGCTGATGAAGCAGCAAACGTTATGGAAGACTTCCTGTCAGCGCATCCCGAGATCAAGGCAGTATTCTGTGAAAGCGACATGATGGTAATCGGCGCTTCTCAGATCGCCCGGGCCGCCGGCCGCGATGATATCGTATTTATAGGCTTGGATGGCACAGTTGACGCCCTGCGTTATGTCCAGAACGGCACAATTAATGCAGACGTAGCCCAGCGTCCCGACCTTATGGGCGAATACGCTGTGGAATATGGCATGAAGCTTGCAATGGGAGAGGAAATAGACGAAGTATTGGTAACCCCCATGGATCTTGCAACCACCGAAACTGTGGACGAACTTGTTGCTCTGTGGGAAGCTGTAGGTTTCTAAGCAGCTCTCGGCAAAACCGGCCATGTTCGGAAATCGCCTTCCGAACATGGCTGTTATAAGAACACAATACGAGGGAGGTATTTGTATGATAAGCAAAGCGGAATATGAAGAGAGAAAGATCGGTACGCTGGATTTTATCGAAAATAAAGCTAAAATTGCAGTGAACGACAAGGAAAAGGCTGAACTGGAAGTTGCGGACTTTGGCCTTGGCAGGCTCAAAGACTTTGGCGTTCAATTGATCATTATGGTAAACACAGACCGGGTCAGTGCCAAAGAAGTAGTAATATACCCCGGCCAGATTTGCCCGCAGCATTATCATCCGGCCAACCCCGGCAAGGAAGAAACGTTCCGCTGCCGTTGGGGAAAAATGTATCTCTATGTTGAGGGCGAGCCAACCCCCAACCCCATCGCCAAAGTGCCTGAGGATAAGAAGGACTATTTTACCGTATGGCATGAGGTAATACTGAATCCAGGCGATTGTTACACCGTATTGCAAGGCACAAAGCACTGGTTCCAAGCCGGCCCAGAAGGCGCTGTGTTCTCAGAGTTTGGCACACACAATGATGATTCCACCGACGTGTTTGAAGATCCAGAAATTCAGCGGATGCCTGTATAGGCTGGTTTAACGTGGGTTGTAAAAAAATAAGGAGCAGACATAATGGTAAGGTCGTTTAGAGATGCATTATCCGAAACACTTGATGCTGAAGTGGAAAGCAATAATAAGATCATGGTACTTACGCCGGATCTTGCCAGGGCGGTAAGAATAGAGGGCTTTGCGAAAAAACATAAAAACAACTTTATTTCTGGTGGCATAGGCGAGGCGAACCTTGTTGGAGTGGCTGCAGGGCTTGCCTCCATAGGACTTGAGCCTGTTATTGTGGGTTTTTCAATGTTTGTTGCGGAAAAGCCTTATGAGCAAATACGCAATATAATCGCTTACCCCCAATTTAACGTTAAAATTATTGCAACTCATGGCGGCATGTGCGTAGGAAAGGATGGGGCAACTCATCAGGCAGTGGAAGACCTTGCCATTATGCGCCTGCTTCCGCAAATGTCAGTTATGGCGGCAAGCGATGTATCCCAGACCAAAGCGCTTATCCATACCATGTGCGAAACCACCGGCCCCGCATACCTGCGTTTGGGGCGAGATGCCGCCACCGATATATATAATGAAAACGACTATAAGGCAAGCATTGGCGGCGCTGATTTGCTGCAAGACGGAGATGACGTGGCGATCATCGCCACGGGCCTGATGCTTGAAAACTCTCTTTGTGCAGCACATGCGTTGGAAGCGGAAGGCATAAGCGCGGCTGTAATAAACGCATACAGTTTAAAGCCTCTTAATGGCGAACTGATAGGAAACTATCTTAAAAAATGCAGATGTGCAGTGACTGTGGAGGATCATCAAATCGCTGGTGGTCTGGGTGGTGCGGTTTGTGAATTTGCTGCGGAATATTGCCCTGTTCCCATCGTACGTGTTGGGGTGAAGGATACGTTTGGAGAGTCCGGCACACAAGATGAATTGTATTGTAAATATGGTTTGAATAGTGACACCATAACGCAGGCTGTGAAACAAGTAATTGCGAGAAAATAGGGTTTGATTATGAAAGAGTATTCGATCAATAAGCTTGAAAATAAAGCCAAAGAAATCCGCAGAACCGTTGTGGATATGATATATAGAGCGAAATCCGGCCACATCGGCGGTTCGCTTTCCATGGTGGAGATGCTGGTGGCATTATATTATTATAAAATGAATGTTGACCCGTCAACGCCTTATTGGCCTGAACGCGACAGGTTTGTGCTGTCCAAGGGACATACTGCACCTGCCTATTACGCCATTCTGGCGGATAAAGGGTATTTTAGTCAGGATTGGCTGTATCACGAGTACAGAAGAATAAATTCCCGGCTTCAAGGGCATCCGGATTGCCGCAAAACGCCTGGCGTGGATATGAGCGCTGGATCGCTGGGCATCGGGTTGTCCACCGCATGCGGCATGGCTATTGGCGCAAAGCGCACCGGCCGGGCCTTTCAAACTTACGTTGTTTTAGGTGACGGCGAGATAAACGAAGGTGAAATTTGGGAAGCCGCAATGTTTGCAGCATTCTATCAATTGGATAACCTAACGGTATTGGTGGATAAAAACAATATGCAGAATGACGGCTTTACCGCTGATGTAATGGATATGGGCGATATCAAAGAAAAATGGGATAGCTTTGGTTGGAAAACCTACCAGGTAGACGGCCATTGTATTCAGGCAATAATCAACGCGCTGGATGGGCCAAATCAAGGCAAGCCCAAAATCATAATATGCGAAACGGTAAAGGGCAAAGGCGTTTCCTTTATGGAATCGAATATAAAATTCCATGGCGGATGCCCAAGCAGCGAAGAATACCAACAGGCTATGAAGGAGCTTGCATAATGGAAAAAAGCTATGTTATAGGGGTAGATATCGGCACATCAGGAACAAAAGGCGTACTATGTGGTGCTTCGGGAAGGGTATATGCCGAAGCGCTTGTGGAATACGGATTGAGCACGCCTAATGCAGTATGGGCTGAACAGGATGCCGCTTGTTATATGAACGCCGCTGTCAATGTTATTTCAAAAATAGTCAAGCAGAGCGGCATTGAGACGACAAAAATTTGCAGCATGTGCATAAGCGGTCTTTACGGTGGAAGCGGCATACCCCTGGATGACAACATGGAACCTCTCCATCCATGTATTATCTGGATGGACCGGCGCGCTGAGGCAGAATGCGATCAAGTGCGCCAAAATATAGGGTTGGATGAGCTGTTTTCCGTCACGGCAAACGGGATTGATCCTTACTTTGGTTATACAAAGCTGCTTTGGATCAAAAATAACCTGCCTGATATTTGGCGCAGAACAAAGTTGTTTTTGGCTCCAAATCAATTTGTAATTTATAAACTCACCGGCGAGGCAGTTATCGATTATACATCCGCTGGCAACCTAGGTGGCATTTACGATATGCGCAACCATTGCTGGGCTGACAGCATGATTGAAAAGCTGGGGCTATCTAAAGATAAGCTTCCAAGCCGCATAATACGGCCCCAGGATGTGGCAGGTAAGTTAACGAAAGAGGCCGCGGCAGCCTTGGGCCTTTGGGAGGGCATGCCGGTATGCGCAGGATGCATCGATTGCCTTGCCTCCACCTTAGCTACAGGCGTTTTGGAAAGCGGGCAGCATGTTGCTATCGTAAGCACTTCAATTAATTGGGGGGTAATTCATTCGGATTTCCCGACCAATCCAAGCTATGTTTCCATGCCATACTCCAAGTCGCCGGAAAGCATGATATACACATATGGAGGCGCATCTACCGCCGGCGCCTTGCTTCGCTGGTTTCGGGATGATATCGTCCCATTTTATAAAGGAGAGAGCGGCGAGGCTGTCCCAACTACTTATCAAGATATGGATAAACTGGCGGAAAGCATTAAACCAGGAAGTGACGGTTTGATCGTTTTGCCCTATTTTATGGGGGAACGCAGCCCGATATGGGATGTTAACGCCAGGGGTACCATATTTGGATTAACACTGCGCCATACCAACGTGCATATCTACAGGGCTTTGTTGGAATCCGTAGCGTATTCATTGCGGCATATCATGGAGGATTCTAACATGGCAGTGTCCGATAACACAAATTGTGTTTTGATCGGGGGTGCATCAAGGTCCGGGCTTTGGCGCCAGATCATTGCCGATGTTACAGGGGTTCCCGTGGTATACTCTTTGGAAACGGTAGAAGCGCCTTTGGGCGATGCGTTGATCGCGGCTGTCTCTTCGGGATGTGTTTCTGATTTTAAAGAGATTAAAGAATGGATAAAGTTTGAAAACACCGTGCAACCCATACCGGAAAATCACGAACGATACACAAAGCTGTTTAGTATCTATAAAAAGCTTTACATCTCGTTAAAAGAAAACATGCATGAGCTTGCAGCTTTGCAATAAATAGCGGTGGTCGTTTCAGAACGAAGGCGTTTCGTTACGACCATCTTTTTATTAACGTGTAGCGGTTGTATCATCCTTGGTGTTATTTGCTTTTGAATGCCCTCACCCCCTTCACCTACACAGCACATTGGGTATAGTGCAGTACCCTGAGAAACCATAATCTACTAGCTGCCGTGCTTAGGGTATTGTACCCGTTGTTTTTATATAAAGCAGCGAATTTTACTAAAACCATGGACAAATCCGTGACCAAAAACGTTTTTATGTAAAAAGGCCCCCGTTTTTTAAAACGGAGGCCTTTTTGAACGCTATAGCTCGGGCGCACGTTCTTCCAGCGCCCAGATATGCCGGTCTTTCCGGAAAATTAAGCAAGTCAGAATGCCCATAACCGCCAGGATTAAAAAGAGCATAGCTGCCCCTGCGCCTTTTTCCGCCCCAAACAAAGCGAGAAGCTGGCTGTTTTCCGGCTGGGCCGCCATAAACGGCTCAAAAACCCGGTCCACCAGCAAGCCGCCTAAGCAATAGCCGATGGGGATGGTAAAAAACTGGAACGTATTTCTCGCTGCATATATCCGCCCCTGTATAGAAACGGGAATATAGCTGCGAAACACCACATCCAAATTGGCGTTCATTACCGGAATGCTTAACCAGCCTAACACTGCGCCAAAGCACCATACCGGCAGGGACTTTCCAAAGGCTAAAAAGAAGTTTTCCGTACTCATGGATAGCAACAACGTATTGCAAATCATCCTGACGCGGCTTTTGGGTGTTGGAAGCAACGAAGCGATGGCGCTGCCGATGAGCAGCGCAACGCCTGTCGTGGCATTGATCACGCCCAGTGCTACCTCTCCCCCTGCTGCTCTGGAAAGCACCATGGCCGGAAGGGCAGCATTGTATATAGACGCAGTCAGGTTAATCGCGGCCAGAAACAGCATCAGGTCCAAAATGCCCCGATTGCGTTTCAGGTATTGCAGCCCGTTTTTGGTAGAACGCCATACGCTTTCTTTGGCGGTTTGCTCCTGTTCCACCTTGGGTATTTTTACAAAGCACAGCAACGAAACAAACGCTGCCGCAAAGGTGAACAAATCAAACAGGATTACCGCCTGCAAACCTGCCAAGGTCAACAGGGTGGTGGCAATGGCGGGAGTCAGAATGCTCACCAGGGAATTAGAAAACGAGCGCAATCCGCTCACCTTTTGATAATGCCGTTGCGGCGTAAGCAGAGTGATGGTTACATCAGCAGCCGGCTGCTGGATGGTATTCATCAGGCCATTGAGCCCGTTGAGGCAATACAGGTGGTAAATTTCCAGCCGCCCCGCCTGCAGCAACAGCAATATCCCCACCGTACAGAGGGCGGCAAAGGTATCGCTTACCAGCAATATGGCTTTTTTATTCCACCGGTCGCTCAATGCGCCTGCAAAAATGCTCATAAGCACATAGGGCGCATAGGAACATACGGAAAGCAGCGCTGTAGTCAACGCCGACCCCTGTTGTTGGTAAGACCAAATAATCAGCGCGAAACTGGTCATTGCGCTGCCCAACGCGGAGAAGGATTGGGTGAACCATAAAATCAGAAACCCGCGGAGTTCCTGAAACAGTGTTTTATTGATACGCATTACGACTTTGCTCCTTTTTAATTTTTATAAATTAAAAATGCAAAGCCTGTTGGGGCGAGAATATTCCTCCCAAGGACTCACAAAGTGAGGTTATTCCCGGGATTTCACTGTAACCCTTTGTCAAAGCCCAAAGCCCTGACCAATTACCCGATTGCTCCATGAGGCCCCGTCCCCATCAGGCCTTGCATGGAGCCAGCACTATGCAGAGAGGCATTCGCATCCGCATTCCCTTCCTTTCCATCGGCATGATTGGCTTTAGACGCATGATCCTGCCCAGAATAATACACAAAGTATAGCAAAAGGCAGGGCACAACGCAACAGGCGCTTCCCTGCCCCTTTTCCGGCAATGAATGTATGCGCTTATCCTGGGTAAATACCCGCTTCGGTTTTCCACCCTTGTTGCGATAACTCTTCTGCCGCTTTTTGAAAAGCATCATACCATTGTTGACCGTTACCGGCGGCAATATTGCTGCCCTCTCCCCCCATAATGTCCTGGCACGCCAGGCGCATGATATGGCCGGGAAGCCCGGTTTGGCCGCCCGCTTCAAATTGGGCAAAGCAGTAGGCCAGCGTATCCTCCCCATAATACAGCAGCTGCTGATACTGCATTGGATGCGCATTAATATAGGCGCCCGGATAGGAATAAGCGGCAGGGGAAGCGGTAATCTCCTCTATTAACGCTGCAATGATAGGCGTGGTATCCACCCCGCCATAATCAATGGCCTGGCGGTAACAGGCCTGCATATGGGGGACTGTAAATTTTTCCAAATCCGCGGCCTCTTGCTGATACTCTGCAGGGAATTGTTCCAGTATAGAGTTCAGGTACATCCCCCCATCCTCTGGCTCCCAATATTCCTCCAGATGATATTCCCCGTTTTCCTGCCGAAAAGAAACTGCAATGGGCAAATGACAGCCTCCAACCAGAGAAAAACCGCTGTCATCAAAAGCATATTCCTGATACAACGCTACAGCATAAACCCTTGTGTACGCCCCTTCCTGCCGGACTCCCAAAATGGTATGCGCCTGCGCCTGCAGCTCGCCCATAGGGAAACGGCCCCGGTTTGCTTTTAAAATCGCCTGGGACACACAGCTTTCCAAATCGGTTGCGTCCTGCGCCGTAACGGATACGCTGACCGGCCCATCGACTCCGCCAACACTGGCCGCGCTTTCCTTAAAATCCGCCATCCACTGGGCCAGCTGGCTGTAAAGCGTATCGTCAATGCGGCTGTAATACCCATTTTCTCCAGCTTGCAGCACTGCAGCCCCATCTACCAGATAGGCATAATAGTCATGCATTTCTCCACTTTTTGGAAATGTTTGGCGGATTAAAAAATACTCCGGCATGTTTTGTGGGGGTACCCCAGGCCAGGCCGCAGATTTCACCAGCGCGTTCATAATAATATCCTGCGCCAGCTGTTTTTCCAAGCCTGAAAGCATGCTAATGCCTGCAATCAACTCCCCGTCCTCTCCATACCAGCTGAAGCTGTAGGAGACCTCCTCCATTGCAACTTCACCGGCCTGTTGGGGCGTTACCTGGGGCTGCGGATTGGCAAGCAGGCTGATACCCACGACAGCACAGGCTACCACGGCAATCACAATGACCCAAAATGCTGGTTTTTGATACCGCAATACATTTTTTACCCTGGTTTTGGCTCCACTTTCCCCGAAAGCCAGCGGGCTGCCTGAAAGAATAGGCTTTTTCATGGCCAGGCGCAACAGCGCCTCGCCATAGTCCGCCCGCTGCGCCTTAGTAAAGGTTCTCGTTGCCTGCTGATCGCAGCTGGTTTCCATATCCACACACAGCAACCGGAAAGCCAGCCAGGCTAGAGGATTGAACCAGTGAATGCAAAGTGCGAAAAAGGCCAAAGGTTTAACCCAATGATCCCTGCGCGCAATATGAATTTGCTCATGGCGCAGCACATATTTTCGCGCCTGTTCAGGCAACCCCAGCGGCAAATAAATGCGTGGCCTGCCAAAGCCGCATACAAAAGGCGATGCGGCCACCTCGGTTTCGTAAACATTATCAAACAGCAGCGTTGCTTCAGCCACCCGCCGCTTCAGCCGCACATAGGATAGCAGGCTATAGAGCAGCATTGCGCCAACGCCAACAAGCCACAGGCAAGTACCGGCAAAAATCCAAACCTGTAACGGATTCGCGCTGCTTGCCTCTACAGCCTGGGGCAGAGAGCTATTTACAGCCTGGCTGGCGCTATGTATTCCAAAATTCACATTTGGGATTTGCATCATGCCGATCTCATGAGGAATATATGCTATCGCGCCATTTTGCGTGGACGGCGCGCCCAGCCTTCCCAAGAGGGAAAACGCGGAGGAAAAGGAAACCGGGCACAGCAGCCGAAAAAATACCACGCCCCACAAGCTATAGCTGATCCACCGGGGGAATGTTTTCAGCGCCAGCCTCAACAGGCATACAAATGCAGTCACATAAGCTGCGGTGATGCTCATATTGAGTACGGTTAAAAAAACGTTTTCCATCATATCCTCTTTCTATAGTCATCCAGCATGCGCTGGATTTCCCTGGCCTCCTGCTCGCTTAAGGAGCCGCTGTTGAGAAATGCCGCCACAAATTGGGGCAGGGATCCGCTAAAGTTCTGCTCCAATACCTGCCGGCCCTGCGCCTGTTGCACCTGCTGTTGTTCCACCAGCGCCGTCACCACAGTATCCTGGTTTTGCAATATCCCTTTATCGCACAAACGTCTGAGCACGGTATACGTAGTGGTACGTTTCCAGCCCAGCCGTTCCAACGCCAGCTTGCATAACGCCGGCGATGGGATCGGCTGCGCCTCCCACACGATGGAAAGCAAGCGTTGATCCGCATTGCTCAGGGAATACTCCATGGTTCTTTCCCTCCTCCAAAATACTTTAGTCTAATTTTTTAGACTAGTCTAATAGATTAGACTGTAATTGTCAAGCACATAAAATAAAAATGCTACAGATTGCCGGGAGAGGACAAAAGCGCGGCCAGCTTTCGCCTTATCCAAGGGGAAAGCCCCTTGACTATCCCCCGGCGTTCCATGATACTATGAAGTAGCATATATGAATGATCATGGATTGCCTGTTTCAGGCACAAGCATCATGAGGAGGCGATACGATGGCATATTTAGGAGAACATATTCCCAAGCTGGGGTTTGGCCTGATGCGTTTACCCATGCTGGGCGCTGAAGTGGATATTGAGCAAACCAAGCGCATGGTGGATCTGTTTTTAGAAAACGGCTTTACCTATTTTGACACTGCTTACGGGTACCTCAATGGTAAATCCGAGCTTGCGGCAAAAGAGGCGCTGGTCAAGCGTTATCCCCGGGAGCGCTTCCAGCTGGCCACCAAGCTACCTGCCTGGGCCGGCGCGAAAACTACCCAGGAAGCGCAAAATATGTTTTGGACCTCTTTGGAGCGCACCGGCGTAGACTATTTTGACTTTTATTTATTGCATAACATCGGCGACAACCGCACCCATTTCTTTTATGATTACAACATTTGGGACTTTTTGCAGGAGCAAAAGGCTGCAGGACGCATCAAGCACCTGGGCTTTTCCTTCCACGATAAGGCGGACGTGCTGGAGGAAGTGCTCTGCCAACATCCGGAAATGGAATTTGTGCAGCTGCAGATTAACTATGCGGACTGGGAAAACGACCTCATTCAATCACGCAAATGTTATGAGGTAGCCCGCAAGCACCACAAGCCGGTCATCATTATGGAGCCGATAAAAGGCGGCTCGCTTTCCACATTGCCGGAACCTGCAGCGGATATTTTCCGCAAAGCCAGCCCAAAAGCCTCTCTCTCCTCCTGGGCAATTCGCTTTGCCGCCTCTCTGGAAGGCGTTGTCACTGTGCTCTCCGGCATGTCCAACCTGGAACAAATGCAGGATAACATTTCCTATATGCGGGAGTTTCAACCCTTGGATGCTGCCCAACGTGAAGCGGTGGAACAGGTACAGGCCGTGCTGGACACCATACCCAAAATTCCCTGCACCAGTTGCCAATATTGTGTAAAAGGGTGCCCCCAAGGGCTTCGCATTCCCCTGTTGTTCAACGCTATGAACATTTACCTAACCTATGGCGACCTCACAGCTGCAAAAGGGAAATATGCCTTTGAGACCCGTCATGGGGATAAAGCCAGCACCTGCATCGGCTGCGGTCAATGCGAGGCGGTTTGTCCTCAGCATATCCCCATCATCCAAGAGCTGCAAAACACCGCTAAAACACTGGAATGATAATCGCGCCCATTCTCACAAGCCCCGCCTGAAAAGAAAGGCGGGCTTTTTTGTTTTTCTGAATGCAAAATTTACCTTCCAAGGCTTTTTGCCGCTATCGCCTTGCAATCCCAACGGGTAATTCATATAATGATAGTAATGTATCAAAGCAAAATTTTGATATGTGGCACATTCTTTATCACCGGATGAAAGAAGCAAAGGCGGTCAAAGCGAAACGTTAAGACGCTACGCCTTTGCGATATCCCCTACCCCCTTTTATTTCTGGGGATATGTGTTCAAATCTCCGCTGCATATTGTAGAAGGCGGTGATTTGGCTATTTTTTTGCAGTCAACAAAAGGAGGCCTATATGCATTTCAACCTAAAGCCCTATACACCCCCGGATTTTTCCCAAGCGCCATTTGTAAACGCCCCTAACGCCCTGCTTTCCCCTGCGCCTTTTGACGGCGTGGCGCCGGAAGGATATCACGCCATGAGCATTTTTCCGGAATATTTTAAAATTCGGGGAAAATGGTTGCTGGCGGAAGAAAGCCGAATGGATTGCGTGGCGGTTCTGGAGCAGGGCAGAATTGCCGTACGGGAGTTTCGCCTGTTGAAGCAAGGCGACATGGTAATCGTTGGACGCACAGAGCATTGTGAAGAGGGGATTTTTGTATACCCCAATGGGTTCCATGAAGCGCAATGCGAGCGGGATGTGTTCGCTTTTCGGCAGGGGCGCTCCCGGGAAACCGCCTTCTCCCGGGATTACGACGAGCTGTATGAGCTATTGCATTATGAGCGGGAGCATGGAAAAATTGTTTGGGTGATGGGGCCTGCGTTTGCCTTTGATAAAGATGCCAGAGACGCTTTTTCCAAGCTGGTGGACCATGGTTACGTCCATGCCATTTTGGCAGGAAACGCGTTGGCCACCCATGACCTGGAGGCCGCCTACTTAAAAACCGCTCTGGGGCAAAACATTTATACCCAGGAAAGCCACCCCAACGGCCATTACCATCATCTGGACACCATCAACCGGGTGCGCTTCCATGGCAGCATCCCTGCTTTCCTTAAAAAAGAGCATATTGACAACGGCATCATATATCACTGTGAAAAGCACGGCGTGCCCTATGTGCTGGCAGGCTCTATTCGGGACGACGGCCCGCTCCCGCCTGTAATGGGTGACGTATATGCTGCGCAGGACGCCATGCGCAACGAAATCCGCCAAGCCACCACAGTAATTTGTATGGCCACTACCCTGCACACCATTGCAACCGGCAACATGACACCCTCTTACCGGGTACTGCCAGACGGCACGGTACGCCAAATCTACTTCTACTGTGTAGATATTTCCGAATTTACCGTAAACAAGCTCAGCGACCGGGGCAGCCTTTCCGCCAGAGGGATCGTGACCAATGTGCAGGACTTCATCGTAACCTTGAGCAAAGGGCTGGGATTATAGTCAGAATAATGTAAAAGGGTTGCCCAGGGGGAAGGCTGTGTTTCTGCGTTTCCCTGGCAACCCTTTTGATTTGCCTGACCTGCTTGCGCCTGCCAAACCATATTCCCCGAACCGGGGAATGACTATCCTCAGGTAAACCCCGTAAAACAATCGTCATCGGAATTGCTGCTATCCAGACGGTTTTGAATTTCCTGCAGCCATTCTTCTTCCGTATGAGCGCCCACCACGGCTTCCCCTACCAAATAGCCATCCCTATCCAGGAAAATGGTAGCGGGGATATACTGCAAATCCACCTTTTCTCCCATCTGGGCATTCAACTCCCAAATGGGGTAGGTAACCCCGGTATACTCCAGCACCGCTTCTTTATCTGCCGCATTTTCCGTGTCGATCCAAATGCCCAACACGCCTACTTTTGCCTCGCTGTCCTCCAGGGCAAACCGTTCATACACTTTTTGCAGCTCCGGCATTTCGCCCACACAGGGGCCGCACCAGGTAGCCCAGAAGTTAACAACCGTCAAGTCATAGTCCTTGCAAAAATCCAGCGTGTTGTTCCATTCCCCATCCGGTCCCATGCCGTCATAGTCGTAAAGCACTTTCCCTGTGCCAGGGCCTTCTGAAGGAACCGCCAAGCCGTTGTTTCCAAGGGATTCTTCTTGCTGCTGGGTCTGATCCTGCTGCCCATCCTCCCCAGCAGGCGTTATAGCAGGCGTGGCGGGCGTCGTTTGGGGAGTTTGTTCCGCATCCTGCTGCGTTGCAGGCGTGCAGCTACAAAGCATGGCAGCAGCAAACGCCAGTATCAAAGCAAGGGCAATCGCTTTCTTTTTCATACATTTCCTCCTGTATGGTTGGCCGCGCGTTCTTTACAGACGCTGCAAACGCCGCTATGAATGGCCCCAGTAGGGCAGGCGTGTTTACAAGCGCCGCAACGAATACATTCGCTGTCGTTGGGATGATGCTGGGGATCTACTCCCATAGGGCATATTGCCTTGCAGTGGCCGCAGCTGACACAGGCGTTTTGGTCCACATGATACCGATAAAAACTAAACCTGGAAAACAAGCCATAAAATGCCCCCAGCGGGCAAAGGTATTTACAAAAAGGGCGGTAGATCCACAGGCAAAGGGCTGCAATCCCCAGGGCAATCGCCAACTTCCATAAAAAGAGCCCTCCCAAACTCTCCCGAACCTGGGCGTTGGCAAGCGCCAACGGCACACCGCCTTCCACTACGCCTGCAGGGCAAAGCCACTTGCAAAAATATGGTGCGCTCATTCCCACTTCATTGCGCAGCAGCAGCGGAAATCCTATCACCAACAAGCACAAAACGCCATACTTCAGGTAGCGCAACGGCCGGTCTATCTTCCTGGGTATCTTGCATTTTTTTATTGGTACCCGGTAACCCAACTCTTGAAACCAACCAAAAGGACAAATCCAGCCGCAAAAAAAGCGCCCTAACGTTACCCCAAACAACAGCAGCATGCCCAGCACATAGTAGGATACCTTGGCTCCAATCGTGGATAGGGACGATTGCAAGGCCCCTATGGGGCAAGCCCCCAACGCGCCGGGGCAAGAATAGCAGTTGAGCACCGGCACGCATACGCCCTTGAAAGGCCCTGTATAAATTTGGCCGGAAGCAAATCCCGGCAAATGCAAATTGAGCAACAATGCGCTGAATATTTGGGTAATATGGCGAAGCATTTGCCCTTTTTCACTTTTTTTCTTCTTCATAATGGTTATCCAATCCCAACGCATTCCAGGCAAATAGCCGCAGCCTTTTGCTTTACCTTTGCAAAGTCCCCCCGCACCAGGCCGGCACTAACCAGCAGCAACGCTGCTGCAACCCCACAGCATAACAGGCACATCCTGACCTTTGGCTTTAATTGCAACAGAAAGGCCCTCCTTTGTCTGCCCAGCCCGCAAAAACATCGCGCTCCACAGGCCCTGCAGTTTGTTATCTAACAGTCTACAGGAACAGGCCCGAAAGCGCAATGTCTCTTCATGGCAATGTATTGGTTTTATCAATTCTTCATTTTATAAAGATTGATAGGGTGACTTGGAAGGCAACCCATTGCCCTTCCACTCCCTCCAACACGATTTGCCCTTTATGGGCATCTACAATAGATTTGGCAATGGCCAGTCCCAGTCCATATCCATCTTTTTCACGGGAATGAGCGGCATCTCCTCGGTAAAACCGTTCAAAAACCTTATCCCGCTCTGTTTCTGGAATCCCAGGGCCGGTATTGTAAACCCGGATTACCCGTTTTGCATTATGGGTTTTTAACGATATCCTTACCATCCCGCCAGGATCAGAATATTTTATGGCATTGTCCACCAATATGGTGATAAGGCGCTTGATCTGGGATGCATCTCCATGATAGGAAACCCTCTCTTCCAGATCCATCTCCATATGTTTTCCCGCTTCAAAAACAGTGCTCTCAAAGGGCAGCACTACCTCCAACAAAGCGCGGCTCAAATCAAATTCCCCATGTTGTTTCGGCATCTCCGGCTGCTCAATGCGGGTTAAAGTGAGTAATTCATTCACCAGTACGCTCATGCGCTCCACGTCGGATTGAATATATTTCAGCCATTTATTTCCGCCATATACATTTCCCAATACATCCGCATTGGCGGAAATTACCGTCAGAGGGGTTTTTAGCTCATGGCCGGCATCTGAAATAAACTGCCTCTGTTTTTCAAAAGCGACCTGCACTGGTTTAACGAACCAATGCGATAGCACCACAACCACAATAAACAGCACCGCAACGCCAATTCCCCCGATTAAGAGGCAAATATGGTTGAGGTTAGAAAGCATCTTGTTTTCAATCGTGTAATCCATGAACACTACAATAGTGCCATAAGGCTTTTCTTCGGCATAGAAGCGGTATTCCCCCAGCGAGCCGAACTGTCCTTTCCCTTGGGCCTGCGCCGCCAACTCTATCGCTTCTTTCTCAGAAATATGAGCGGGCCCGGGCTCAATCAGTGCAAGTAAATTCCCCTCATGATCCACCCGCACGGAGAAACAGCGATTTAAACTTGCCCTGTCCTCAAAAGGAAATCTGCCCGGTGCTTCCTCACTCTTTTGTTGGCTTGCTTTATTATTCTCCCGGTTCTCTCTATCCCCGATAATCTGTATTTCTCCATCGCATTGCGCAATCTGCTTCATTTGCCTATGTACGCGAAATTCATTGTTTTTTTGCATGAAAATATTGACTACGGATAGCAGCAGTAAAAATATCAAGCTTACGCTAACCATGGCAATGAGGATAAACTGGATTTTCAGCCGTTTAATCACTGCGCTTCCTCCAGGGAATAGCCCAGACCTCGCGCCGTTTTAATGCGGATGCCGGTACCCAGTAACGCCATTTTCTTCCGAAGAAATGACATATACACCTCTACGCTGTTATATTCTGCTGTGCAATCATATCCCCAAATTTTTTCTACAAACCGCTCTTTGGCAATTACCTGGCAGGGAGAGGTGCAAAGCAGCTCCATTATCTGGTATTCCTTTGCTGAAAGCTTTACCGATTGCCCCTCACAAGCCAACTCATAGGTATCCCGGTTCAGCGTAAGGTCACCATACTGAAGCACATGATCTACCATCTCACCCTTACGGCGGGTCATAGCCCGGATACGGGCCATCAATTCCCCTGCCACAAAAGGCTTGGTGAGATAATCGTCTGCCCCGGTATCCAGACCCAGAATTTTATCCTGCACCTCAGACTTTGCCGTGAGCAAGAGCACCGGAGTGGAAATCCCTTTTTCCCTTAATTTTTGCAACATGGTTAATCCATCCATTACGGGCAGCATTATATCCAGCACAATCCCGTCATAGATAGAGGTAACGGCGTAGTCCAGCCCATCGCTTCCATTGTGCACAATGTCCACCGCGTACATGCTGCGCTGGAGCAACTCTGCCAATGCCTCAGCCAAAGGGACTTCGTCTTCTACA
The DNA here is from genome assembly GCA_023451115.1 of Bacillota bacterium. Taxonomy (GTDB): domain Bacteria; phylum Bacillota; class Clostridia; order Christensenellales; family CAG-138; genus JAEXFV01. Next base: position 833 of record JAEXFV010000062.1, on the reverse strand, counting down.
ATCAAAATCCGCATGTCATGTTCTCCTCATATTTATTATAACATAAATGCTTGAATACACCTTGAAAGCAGGATTTCAAGGTGTATTCAAGCAAGGTGTATTATACTTCATCTTAGATTGGTTGCATTAAAATACCAGGAGGTGACCGCCATCGCATAAGCCGTTTCCTGTTTTTCTACAGGTACGGGAAGAATGAACCCTCTTATATTCCATCCAGGTACGGGCGCAAGGACTGGTGTGCCCGTATTTTTTAACGCCAGGAAAAGGCCCCGCACAACTAAAAAACAGCCTGGGCAAAGCCCAGGCTGTTTCCAATTCGGTTTGTGGTTCAATCCTGATATAGCAAGGCGAGGCATTTCTGCAGCTGCTCTACATCAGGCTGCCCCGGCGCAGAGGCCTGGCCCATGGCGCCAAAGGTTGCGGCGCTTCCAAATATGCCTCCGCCAATGCGGCTCACCATTCCCAGCCTTCCCATCGCCATAGTGATCACCGGGCCTTTTCCCCAGCCTGACGCCTGCTGGGTAATGCAAAGCAGGCGCAGCACATCTTCCGGTGTTTGCGGCATGACAGCCAGCTTGGCAACATCCGCACCCAGATCCAGCATTTGTTCCAATGCAGAAAGCATGGCTTCTTTGGGCGGGGTTTTTGCAAAATCGTGCTGGGAGCCAATACACGCGGCACCTGTTTGGCGAATATATTTCAGTGTATCTACGCCCATAGCGCCAAACCGCAATAGCTCCAAATCCACAAGGTCCGTATGCCCACTGTCCGCAGCATGGCAAAGAATTTTCTGATAGGCGGCACCGGTTGCCTCCCCTCGCCCGCCTTCCGCC
>JAEXFV010000118.1 GCA_023451115.1 Bacillota bacterium | reverse complement strand
CTGTTAAAATCAGGTTGCGTGTTCTTCCCGCCTGGCTATTTGCTTTATGCCGCTTCCCACAAACCGGTCGTGGGGATAGCGCGCTGCTGTTACGGTGAACCTGCCTGCCGGTGCGGACTGCTATTTTAAAAAGGTTTCTTTGTTGATCCATAACCCTAATGCTGGGTTTGGAATGAAATATATTTCTTCCCCATCTACGGTATTAGGACCATAAGAAAGCTTAGCAGGGTCATATTTGGCAGCCGTTTCATCATAGCCAGCCGCCCCGAAGCCAACGCCGGATATTTCTTCCTTGCTGATGGCTTTTACAGCATATGTAATATGAAATCTACCGTCGGAGGAGCCATGGATGAGGTGAGCCGCAGCACCCATATTTTCCCGGAGATCCTGGTTTTCGGGCTTATTAAACGCTTCAAGGATAGGAAGGCGGCCGCGATAGCCATATTTGCGGATAAGCTTATCCACTTGGGCATCCTCGCCAAACTTCTCCACGCCGGGAGCCAGTATGATCAACTCGCCTCCGTCCGCCATGGCCATGCGGGTGCGATAAATCGCCTTGTTTCCAAGCCAAGTGCTTTTGAATTCCGATGGGTCAAGGTAGACCACACATTTTTTTATCCCAGTTTCGGTGAAGTCAATGTTCTTCTGTTGAGCCAGTTTTACGGCCTGGGTAAGGCAATTCCGCCCTTCCCCTATGAACAGGCCGTGGGTATGGATGTTGCCGCCGGGAGCCGTGGTTACGGTAAGCATAAACAATATGGGGAGATGGCTGAGAAAATGCTCCATACTGTAATCGAAAAGTTTACGCACCGGGGTGTAGTCTTTCCCCATCATACGTTCCATGCCGTATACCGCGCCAAGCATGTGGCTTTTGTTTATCATATCGCTGCCGCCAACCCCAACAAAAAGATTTTTTGCATGGTTGGACATGCCAATGACCTCATGAGGTATCACCTGGCCAGGAGAAATGATAAGATCATATTTCTCATCCATTACATGGCGGTTGATTTCCACACTCACAGGATCATGCCACAGCCCATCGCTGATTTCCTCAAGATAGTCTGCGGGAACCTCGCCCAGCTTTACCACATCATTGCGCCAATCATGGGGGATGAATGTTTCATAGGGGATATCGCCGAACATGATCTCAGCCTGCTCCTTTGTAACGGGGACATGGCTGCCAAGGGCAGGCATGATATCCACGTTTACGCCGCTGCTGGTGAGCAAGTGGTAGCAGAAATTGGTAATTAGGCCCGCATTGGAGTGATAGCGGGTAAAGTCCGGGGGTAGGATCAAAACGTTTTGCAGCCTGCGCCCCGCAAGGCTTTTCACCAGAGCGGCCTTTATCTCGTCATGGGAAAGGCCGCTCTCTCTGGATGCAATGTTGAATATATCCATCATTATACTCCACTATAGGCGGAAAAACCGCCGTCAATGGGCAGCACAACGCCGGTAACAAAGGAAGCAGCGTCGTTATTCAACAGGAAAAGAATAGCGCCAACTAGCTCCTCTGGTTCGCCGAAACGGCCCATGGGGGAAGCAGCAAGGATCTTGCCGGTACGGGCAGTAGGAGTTCCGTCGCTGTTCCATAGCAGCGCGGCGTTCTGCTGGGTGGAGAAGAAGCCAGGGGCAATGGCGTTTACCCGAATGCCGACCTTGGCAAAGTGTACCGCCAGCCACTGCGTAAAGTTGGAGATGGCTGCCTTTGCTCCGGAATAGGCAGGGATCTTAGTAAGGGGCGTGTATGCGTTCATGGAAGAAATATTTAGTATATTGCAGCCTTCACGCTCAACCATATCCTTGGCAAAGGACTGGATCGGAATAAGGGTTCCGAGAAAGTTCAGGTTGAATACAAACTCAACGCCTTTTTGTTCCAGGTCAAAAAAAGATTTTGTATCAGCGTCGATATCGCCGACCTCAAAATATTCTTTATCTGTGGTAGCGCGGGGATTGTTTCCGCCCGCGCCGTTGATCAGTATATCGCAAGGACCCAGGCTGGAAAGCACATTCTGGTGGCATTCCTCCACAGAGGCCTTATCCAGAACGTTGCACTTGTAAGCTTTGGCAATACCGCCGTCTGCGATGATAGCGTCAGCAGCCTTTTCGGCAGCTTCCAGATTGAGGTCTAGCAGCGCTACCTTTGCTCCGGCAGCAGCCAGCGCTTTTGCAAACATGCTGCAAAGCACACCGCCTGCGCCAGTGACAACAGCACCTTGTTCGTTAGGTCTGTATTAAGAGGCAGTTTCATTTTGTCTCACCCTTTTCAAATATTTTTATTAGGCGTTGTATGTGGTAGCCGCGGTGTTTCCTCCATGTCCGGTCCAGTTGGTGTGGAAGAATTTACCCCGCTCGCTGTCAAGACGTTCATAGGTGTGAGCGCCAAAGTAATCACGCTGTGCCTGTAGCAGATTAGCGGGAAGGCGCTCCGTCGTATACCCGTCAAAGTAGCTGAGGGCGGAGGTCATAGCCGGAGCGGGAACGCCGTATTCCATTGCAACGGCGGCAACCTTGCGCCATGCCGGGATGAGCTGTTCTATGGTAGCCTTGAAATAGGGGTCCAGCAGCAGATTGGTGAGCTCGGGATTTCTGTCGTAGGCTTCCTTGATTTTCCCCAGAAATACGCTGCGTATAATACAGCCGCCACGCCACATGAGGGCTATGCCGCCGTAATTGAGGTTCCAACCATATGTTTTTGCGGCGGTGCGCATGAGGGTATAGCCCTGGGCGTAGGAAATGATCTTAGCGGCGAACAGAGCCTGGCGGATGGCCTCAACAAACGCTTCCTTGTTGCCGGTAAACGCTGGAATCTGGCGATTAAACTCTTTTGCAGCAAGAACACGCTCGTCTTTCATTGCGCTCAGGCAGCGCGCGAACACCGCTTCCCCAATCAGCGTAAGGGGTACGCCTTCGTCGAGAGCGGCAATGCCTGTCCATTTGCCGGTACCCTTCTGGCCTGCAGTATCCAATATTTTTTCCACAATAGGCTGGCCGTCCGTGTCCTTATAGGCAAGGATGTCCCGGGTGATCTCTATCAGATAGGAATCAAGTTCGGTTTCATTCCATTTTTTGAACACCTCATGCATTTCATCATCGCTCATTTTGAGAAGGTCGCGCATGAGTTGATATGCCTCGCAGATCAGCTGCATATCACCGTATTCAATGCCATTGTGTACCATTTTTACAAAGTGGCCCGCCCCGTTTTCGCCTACCCAGTCACAGCAGGGGGAGCCGTCCTCAACTTTGGCACAGATAGCCTGAAAAATAGGTCGAACAAAGGGCCATGCCGCAGGAGAGCCGCCTGGCATCATGCTGGGGCCTTTTAAAGCGCCTTCTTCGCCGCCGGAAACGCCGGTTCCTACATAAAGCTTGCCCTTGGATTCCACATAGGCGGTGCGGCGTATGGTATCGGGGAAGTGGCTGTTGCCGCCGTCAATGATGATATCCCCATCCTCAAGGAGGGGAAGGAGCTGCTCGATGGTGTCGTCAACAGCAGCGCCGGCTTTTACCATCATAAATACCTTACGAGGCTTTTCTAGATGATCCACCAGCTCTTTCAGGCTGTGGCATCCGATGATGTTTTTTCCAGCTGCGCGGCCGGAAATGAAGTGATCTACCTTGTCTAAAGTACAGTTGTATACGGCAACGGTGAATTCCTTGGATTCCATGTTCATGGCAAGGTTTTCCCCCATAACTGCAAGGCCGATCAGACCGATATCCGCTTTTTTCATAGTTTTCCTCCTTATCTTTGTACGCGTGCGTTGCCTGCGTAAATATCCCAAACCTGCTTTTCATCAGCGGGCTCTGCATAATCGTTCAGGCTGGAGGCGGCAAGAACGCCGGTTGCCCAGCCAAATTGCAAACACTTTTCCGCTTCCCAACCATTGAGAACGCCATAGAGCAGCCCGCCTGTAAAGCCATCGCCGCCGCCAATACGGTCCATGACAGGAATTTCACGGGGCGCTTCCACATACCATTGGTCGCCGGAAAGAAGCAGTGCGCCCCAAAGGTGCTCGTTTGCGGAAATAACCTGGCGCAGGGTAGTAGCAAACATTTTTGCGTTGGGATACTTTCCTTTTACCTGCATGATCATGGATTGAAAGGAATCGATCTTTGCAGAGAGGTCTTTGCCGCCTGCCTCCGGGCCTTTGAAGCCAAGACAAAGCTGAAAATCCTCCTCGTTGCCACAAAGTATGTCCGCGCAGGAAGCGATCTTGCCAAACGCCTCAGAAAGTTCAGCTTCGCGGCCCTCCCAAAAAGTTGCCCGGTAATTAAGGTCAAACGATACCTTCGTCCCGTATTGCTTTGCCGCTTGCGCAATGGCAAGGCAGCACTTGGTGGTGTCTTCGCTCATTGCGGCGATCAGGCCGGAAATGTGCAGTATTTCTACGCCTTCTTCACCGAATATGCGCGGCATGTCAAAATCATCAGCGCTTAAGGTGCGGCCTACCTCACCAGCCCGGTCATTCCATACACGAGGCGCCCGGTAGCCGAAGCCGGAATCGGCTATATTAAACTGATGGCGATAGCCCCAGGGGCCGCCCTGGGGGACTTCCAGGCCTTCGTAGGAGATATTGCGGGCCCTGAGCTGGGCCTTAATAAAGGAGGCGATTGGGCTATCCGCAACGAACTTGGTCAGAGCAAGGCACTCGCGGCCCAGTGATGAGGCCACGTTCAGCACGTTGGTCTCTGCACTGGTAGCCTGCAGATAAAATTGATTGCTGTTATGAACTGCCATCCTGTCAGCCGGGGTTATGCGGACACCCATGCTGGTAGGGCAGGCTAAGGCGTATTGTTTACTCATTTTCTATTTCCTCCCTGTTTTTATTACTTGTTTATCTCGCTGTAAAGCAGCTGCAAATGCCGCGATATATGGCGATCAAGATGCTGTGCATATGTTTCCGCTTCTGCTCTCCACAGCTGGAACAGCCTGTCGCGGAAGCGGGGACAGCCGTTCCCATCCGCAACGTTAAGTATCATTCCATAGGTGATATGGATGAGCTGGCGGGGCGCATCCTGCTCAAAAAGAGAAGGGAGCTGCCCGTCTGTAAGGAAATCGACATCGGGTATTAGGGAAAGATCGGTAGTGACGTGGTAATATTTTGAAGCCTCATGGAACGCAGAAAGGGCATACTTGTGCACCTCCCGGTAAAGGGCAGGATCGCTCTGTGCCACAACGCGCATTGCTTCGAGCCAGTTGGTTCCGGCTGTTTTAACATGGAAATTCCCCTTGGACAACTTTCCAACGATCGGGAATACGGAAAATTTGTCAGAGCCGGAATGCACGCTTACCTTATAGCCAAAATGCCGGGCAATTGCGGCGTGAACCTTGAATTCAGCCTCAAACTGGGCAAGATCGCCAATATAGTCAATCCCCTTTTGAAATTCTCCGCAGAAACGTGGCGCTACAGTAGCTACCTTGATACCGCGGCGTGCCAGCTCGCTTGCTACAAAATAGTGCTGAGCAGGAGTAGTAGGGGTCACGGTTTCATCAATGGATACTTCAAAGTCCACTGCCCGGCCCTTGATGTATGTAAAGTAAATATGCTCCGCATGGTCGATGGCCTTACTATAAATAAGGCAGGTGCGGCGGAACGCATCCTCTGGGAAAGAGATCACGTTTCCCTCAATCTCGAAACTTTTGCCGCAATACATAGCTTCCAGTTCAGTATTTGGGCAATAAGCTGCGTTTACAGCCTCATCGGATAGATGGCCAATATCGTTACGGATATGCTCGCTGCAATCAAGCGTTATCATGGTATAGCCGCACGCAAGGGCATACTCCACTTCCTTATCTGTTTTCAGATGGTCGCCGTCTGCTCCAAAGCCACGCTGAAAGTTCTCGCGAAACACAGAAAAAGTAACGGCGTCCAGTACGTCAATAAAGGTACGGTTCGTTAGGGTAAGCTCACGTATGGACTGCTGTGCAAGGATAGGCACTACGTCATATTTTTCTACAGCGCGAAGCTGGCCTGGCGTCGCAATGCCTAGCCGGTCGCCAAGTCCTATGGTGCGGACAGAGGAGAGTACAGGCTGGGGCGCGGTAAAGGGGAATAGCTGGCGCAACAGCACCGCATTTTCATGGCAGAGCGGGGCGATGAAGCCCTCGGAAGCAGAATGGCCGCTGAAACCCGGGTTTTTGCCGGTAACCAGTAAATGATCTGCAGTTTCTCCGCGAACCATGCATACGGTACTGCTGCCGCAATTGTGGACTGAATTTTTGTATAGCAAAATAATATCTCCTTTTTGTGATTTATATGATCAGGGTGATTACAGCATCTGGCCAGTAAAACGGTCACTGTACATGACAAGGCTGCTTTTGAATACCACTTCGCCGGGGATATAAACGGTGCTATTGGGGGGAGAAATACCGGATAACAAATATTCGGTCATATGTTTTGCGGCAGTATAGCCCTGCGTGTAAGGCCGCTTATTGATCAGATTGGTAAATATGCCTTGCTGGAGAAAGTCTGTATTCTGGCTGAACATATCGCTGCCTACTGCAACGATGCTCCTCTCTGTTAACAACTGTTCCAATACGCGGCCAAGCAACAGGCTGCCCTGGGCATTCACTGCCACACAGGCGCCCAACGCACGGTTTGTACAAAGGTAGGTTTTCAGGGTACACATGGCGCTTTCATCAAGGCCGGTAGGATGTATCTTGAGAATATGGTTCTGTTTTTCATGTTCCTCAATATAGGAACAGAAGCCGTTTGCGACAAGGTAATGGGAAGGCGTGTCCATATTGCCTGCGCAAAGAAGGATATCCGCGCAGGGCGGTATCTGATTAGTGACCAGTTCCGCCATTATGCGTCCAGTGATTTCATAGTTGGGCTGAACGCAGCAAATTCTTCCGGTTGCGGGCGCATCCGTAGTAACCAGCATGACGGGAGTGCCGGCATGCGATAAGCGGCGGATGGCATCTATGCCCATAGCATCGGTTTCGGCGGTGGTAAGCAGGCCGCCAATATTACCGTTTTTCAGAAGCATGTTTAATACTTCAGCGTGATTTCCAGTGCCAGAGGTAAATGGAAGCGTAACCAGCTCAATATTTAAATCGCCCTGGGTTTTAAACCAATCCGAAATACCATCCCATATAAATTTGTAATAATAAAAGCTGTTGTCAGCAGAACCGGGGAAGGAGGCGGCAACACGCAAGGTCTTTCGTTTAAGGGATACTGCTGCAGTATTGGGCTTATAGCCTACTTCAGCTGCCACATTTATGATATGCTGCCGGGTAGCCACGCTAACACCGGGTTTCCCATAAAGCGCGCAATGCACAGTCCCTATGGTAACGCCGGCTTTTTGTGCAATATCTTTTATTGTGACGCGTTTTGTCATCTAAAAAATCCCCATAAATCAAGCTGAAAAAACGTTTTAGCAAATTACTTTTAACATTATGTTATTGATTTATTTTCAGTTTGTCAATAGTATTATTATCATAATTCACAATCATAATATGATAATTTAGTCTGATTAAAATGATGAATGATGTGAAAAAATAGAATCAAGCCGCAAGTTGCCACATAGAGAGCATAGCTTCATGGATACCATAGCGGCTATCAGAAAAAGCCGCGGCATTCAGTGATATCGTAAATTTATAGGAAAACCGGCTATATAAGCTGCTGCAGCATATAGCCGGTTTTATAGGGAAACTGAACCAAAAAATTGGAGAAGAAATCAATTATCCGTTGCTTCTTTTAAATTTGGTAAGGATGTCACGGTCTATCATGCAAACAGCGGAAGAACCATTGCCAATCTGTACCTTGCCACTCAGGCAGAGGAGCATATAAGCATCCGATTTACCAATGCCATATTCGGCTTCAATGCGGTGAATCAGGTCGACATAGCCTCGGCTGATAGCATATGTTAAGTTTCTGCTGCTCCATACGCCGACAGAACCGATAAACTCAGGCGTATTGACCTGGGGGCAACCGTAATATTTCATGTCAGACTTTTTGATAAGAGATACTTTAACAGTAGTACGCCCCTGGCATTCTATGGCACAACCGGTTATTTCTCCGTCGCCCTGTGCGGCATGGACATCTCCTACAGAAAGAAGACCACCGGGCACATTGCAGCGGAGGATTACAGTAGCGCCTTCTTTAAATTGGGGAATATCCACATTGCCGCAATATTCTTCGTTGAGGCTGTCCGAACGAACGCGATCCCATTTGGGTGCGACCGCGATACAGCCTACGAATGGATTAAGGGGAATTTTAATGAATTCTTCGCCGCCTTCAAGATTCATTTTGGCGTTACCTTCTCCGTCAAAGGTAAGAATTCGTGTTGTAGGAACCAGAGGGTCCTGAATGTTAAACTTAGTAGCTTCCATCCAACCACAACCGCCCTGTATAGAGGTATATCCACCATTGCGCCATATACCGGGTTCTACCTTTAATATTTCAATAGCGAGAAAATCGCCAACTTCTGCGTTATTGACATAGACAGGGCCGCATACGGGGTCACTACCACCACCAGCCGCTTCACGCAGTTCCTGGCATTGGGCCCAGATATGGCTTTCATCAGTAAGCAGGCTGCAGTTGGCATCTTCGGATTCAAAAATTAAGGTATCGCCGGAGTCAATAACAGCTTCAGGAGTAAGAGTAGGATCATAGGTTAGCTTTTTAGTATCCATTCCCAAGGTTACAGTTTTGCTCATGATAATGATCTCCTTTATTTTTTATAAACGCTCAAAATAGAAAATGCTGTTGTGCATTATGAGCGCTGGGGGCTTATTCCCGCTATTGCATAGGTAGCCGTTTCTTATGCTGCCGCAATAATACTAGGTATGCCGGGCAAATATTGCCGCGGCTAGGAGGGGAAACTTTTTTTAAAAGCTGGAAAACGAAACGTTATGCAGCCAAATGAAGCCAACACATTTTCTCTTGTGTCATGTAAAAACAGCCACTCTGGCCGGGAACGTCATAGTTGTGCCTCAAGAGACCGAAGATGCGCAAGACCGCGCTCAACAGCAGTTTTGCCATCAGGCCATGGATAACATTCGAGGGTTAGCGTCTGATTGTAGCCTATTTCTTCAAGCGCTTTCAAAAACGGGATAAAATCGATAAGGCCATATCCAGGATAATGACGGGTATTGTCTGCTACGTGGACATGCCCCAGCTTTGACCCACATGCAATAACAGGTTCACGCCAACTGCGCTCTTCCATGTTCATATGGTAGGTATCAAGGTGAACCAGCAGTTTATTACTGCCAACACTGTCTATAAAATCCAACACATCTTGTGCTGTACGCATATAGTTAGTCTCTATCCTATCTATAGCTTCTATCACAATACGACCATTGCCTCGCTCGGCATAGTCGCAAAGCTCCCTGCAAGAATCAAACATAAGACGATCAATAGAATCCCTGCTTTCATCAGGCGGTATGATGCCCCGCATGGAGCCAATAACAATGCTGCAGCCCAGTATGGAAGCAAGATCAAGTTGATCTTTAAGACGCTGCACAGCCCGCTTGCGGATATCCTGATCTCGGGATGTAATGGAAAGCCCTTCGCGGCCATATGCCATACCGGTTCCTATACTGGAAATTATGATTCCCTTTCGCTGGCAATAATCAAGAATACGGTAAGCATCCACTTCATCGGGCCTGCAAAGATGAAGCTCTATGGAATCGAACCCGTGGTCAGAAAGATAATCTACCGTCTGGTAAATATCAGGGTTTATAAGAGGGAAGGGGCTCCCTGCAGGCGCGTTAATCGCACAAGTGACTCCAATTTTGAAATGCATATATCCAATTCCCCCCTTTTTTAATATCATAATTATATGACAAATTAACTCATAAAACAATGATAAAATATTTAAATGGATGATATTTTAAATTGCTGAATAATATAGGGAGTAACACGATGATTATAAAGACTAAGGGCTATTGACAAAGCCAGAATAATGACAATAATTGGGAATATCAGAACAGGAATGCTGAAAATATTAAAGGAAATTTACATAATTTGTGTATTAAACCCGATGAGTTTCCCCAAAAAGTATCATCAATGAAGGTAAAACAAGGGCTTAAATGCTTTTTAAGATAAAACATTAGGCTCGAAAAGTGTATTTGTTTATCATATAATTGACATATAAAACGATAAATAATGATAATCAATGCAAAAATACTGTTGACAAAATGATGATATATATGTAACATTAAGTTTGAAATAAAGAAATGGTTGCCGTTCGGAAATACTTTTAAAATGCCTAACTATGTAGAGACATTTTAGCCACAAAATCTTCTGCTCTTGTATTAAAGGAGATCATCATGGAAACGACGTTGAAATTGGGAATGGAACATAAAAAATTTGCATTTGATCGTGAAATGAAGCCGGTAGCCAGTATTAAGTCCGGCGAAAGCGTAATATTTGAAACCGAAGATGCAAACGTGAGCCTGATTACAAAGGAAACGGATATCTGGGCAGAGTTTCCTAAACTTTACGCCATGGGCGGTGGGTGCAATCCTGTTACCGGGCCTATATATGTTGAAGGAGCAAAGCCTGGCGACTGCCTTAGCGTTAAAATTAAAAAGGTTATTCCCGGTTTTATCCGCAATGGCGGTTATACCTCGATTTACAGCGGCCTGGGCAGCCTGCAGAATTCGTTGGGTTCCATACAAAAGCCACTAGAGCCTCGTACTAAAATATGCAATTTTGATAACGGAGAGATTATATTTAAACTCCATGAATCAGACGAATATCTGCGCCTGCCGATGCAGCCGTTTGTAGGAACAATCGGTGTAGCGCCGAAGGAGGATAGAAGATCCGCATTCTATCAGGGTAAGGAATGGTGCGGCAATGTTGATATCTCCGACATTACGGTTGGCGCTACTGTGGTACTACCGGTAAATGTTGAAGGCGCTTTATTTGCCATTGGCGATATACATGCTCTGCAGGGGGATGGCGAGATCACAGGGTGCGCACTTGAGTGCCAAGGCATTGTGGAAGTACAGATCGATGTAGTATCGAAAGAAGAAGCTTATTATGTGGAATGGCCCCAGGTAAATACTGAGGAGTGGATCGGTGCGATTGCATGCCTGGGTTATCGAAACCTTTCTGAAGCCATGAATACTGGCTATACAGAACTAATAAGAAGGATGAATAAACAGTATGGCATTGATGAGTTAGATGCCTATCAGCTCCTTAACTTGGTGGGACAGGTGAGGGTAGGAAATTCTTCGAGTTGTCTGTGTAAAATTAATCGCAAAGTGTTGGAAAAGTACAGAAATAAGTAGTAATCTTAACTGCTTTTTAACTGTGCAGAGTTGATTCTGCGAAAATTTCAGCTTAGGAGATGTTCAAATGATTAACAAGATTAAAGTGCAGCCGTTGACTACTGAGGCATTTGCGCCTTATGGTAGCGCGATCAGCATTCCTACTGATGGTAATCCTGACCGTCCTACGGATCGGTTCAATTTCTGGCCCAAACTGTGTACCTATAATTGTGATGACGGCAATTTCCAGATCGGCGTATCCACCTTTTTCAAACGTCCCTTCCGTACGATGAATTTGGAACGCCATTATCATACGCAGGAGTTCATGACCCCATTGAATGGATCCATAATCATAGTATTTTGCAAAAACAAAGGAACCGAGCCCGGTGAAGAAATTGATTTTAAGAATGCGGAGGCATTCCTTATCCGCCAGGACCAGGCAGTTGTGGTTGATAAGTATGTTTGGCATTGGACGCCCATGCCGATAGAGGATCAAACTTCCATTATCTGCAGTTTTGCTGTTGATACGCAGTGGAAGGATCTTGAGGTACAGAATTTGTCCAAGGGCGAGGTTATTGAAGTAGAATTTTAATCTGGTAGCCAGCCAAAAGTATACTATTTCTAAGTGAGGTTCTGAGGTGAGCAATAGAAAATATCTTGAAATTGTAAATGTAAATAAATCCTTCTTTGGTGTTCCGGTATTGAAAAACGTAAGCATTGCAGCTGATAAGGGCGAAGTACACGGCTTACTTGGCGGTAATGGAGCAGGTAAATCAACCCTAATGAATATATTGGGTGGACTTTATATCAAAGACTCGGGAAGTATTTACATAGATGGTAAGGAAGTAGAAATCAATAGTTCCAAGGCAGCTGAGGCTTGTGGTATAGGCTTTATACACCAGGAACTGAAGCTTTTCGATTTGAGGAGCATTGCGGAAAATATAATGATTTCCAATCTTCCTACAAAGGGTATTTTTAAGCTTGTGGATGAGAAAACCAAGAACATCCAAGCCAAGAAATACTTGGATATGGTTGGTTTAGATGTTGAGCCGACAAAGCGCCTAGGCGAGCTGAGCATTGCAGAACAGCAGCAGGTAGAAATTGCAAAAGCTCTAGCTCTATATGTATTGGCTGCAGTGATGACCGTAATTTCCGCAATCATGCTGGTTTCCCGTTCTGCTGTTGCACGCGCTGCAACTGCTGATAAGCTGCATATGGAGTGCATAGCAGCTTGTGCGATTGGTGGTATAAGCCTTAAGGGCGGATATGGCCACCTGTGGGGAACATTGATCGGTGTTATGTTTGTATGCATGATAAGAAGCGGTTTGAATGCGCAGGGCGTTAGTAACTTCTGGCAGTTAATATTTACCGGTGCAATTACGATTTTTGCAGCAGTCCTTGATAGTTATAAGACAAGAGCTGCTGATGGAAATGGAAGATAAAGAGTAATGAAATAAACAAAAGTCCAAACGGCATGCTTCAATAAATGTTGAAAATGATATTTTAATATGATATATTTAGGCATGTTATAGTTACTTACTATAGCATGCCTTTATTTAAATAAGTTTAGGAGAACCAATGAAAACTACAATTGGAAAAATCGCTATGGATTGCGGTGTATCAGTTGCAACGGTGTCTAGAGTAATCGCAAATAAAAGTAATGTAAGCGAAAAGACTAAGACTAAGATATTAAAAAGGATGCGAGAACTGGACTATGCAACTGAAAAAGTAAATATGCTATTAGACAGCAAAAAACATATACTGTTTATTGCTGAAAATATCGGCAGGACATCAAATGTTGCATTGTACAGAGCTGCTGCCACCGCACTTAGCGAATTTAATTATATTACCGTTCTTTGCGAATGCAAAGATGTTGATATGCGCAAAAATATGATTGAATATGCTAGGAATGCTTATAGCGGCTGCTTGCTGATATCGGGCTCAATTGGTAATGCAGGCCTAAATGTTTTTGAAAATGATAGCTTTCCTATGGTAGCGATACATTGGTGCAATGATTTTGGAAAAATTAATTCCGTAGTGGATGATCTGAGAAGAGGGTCCTATCTTGCGATAAAACATTTGTATGAGAATGGGCATAAAAATATAGCATTGATTTGCCCAAGGCAAAATGCATCGGGCTGCAAGGAAATGATACTCGGATATAAGGAAGCTTTTGATGAATTTGGGCTGGAAGTGAATGAGAATCTTATTTTTTACTCTGATCTTTCGGGTACAAGTGGGGCTGAGATAATAGAAATTATTTGTAATGAATTTCCACATACAACTGCCGTAGTATGCGCAAATCAGAATATAGCCAAGGGAGCAATGGCTAAAATGTCATTGCTGCATAAAGCTGTGCCTGAGGATATAAGTTTTGTTGCCTTAAATGTTGATTCAGCAAAATCTGGTATGATCACTTGCGTTGGATCACCCAGCAATAAAGTTGGCGGCCTTGCTGCACGAATGTTGTATGATATTATTAATGGAAATAATACGCTTGATTTGCCTGAAAGCGCAAAAATTTTGTTAGAGCCTGAGGTTTTTGAAGGGAAAACAGTGATAAAACTTGATTAAGTTTGGTATTATAATGCTTATTAAGCAAAACAGGTTGCCTGCATTGTTTTTGCAGACAACCTGTTTTACGTTATTATCCCATATTAAAGCTCAAATACTTTTCGAATAGCTTTAACGCCTTCGGAAATGGAAATTGCCGCAGTAGTATTGACTGTAGGCTTGGCCTCAATACTTATTCTGCCATTAAAATGTGCGGCTTTAAGGGGCTCGAGCAATGAACAAAGTTCCTCTGTATCCTGAAGCGTTGGAATAGTCCTATTTTCCAGATTGGCTACATGAAGATGCGTAAGTACTCCGCTGTGGGCATAAGACGCAAGCCGTGAAAAGTCTTCTCTTTCCAGACTGGAATGGTATACATCAACCAGCAGGGAAAGGTTAGGCATATCTACATGCTTTATAATAGACAGGGCCTGGTCAAAAGTATTCACATAACCCCGTTCGGCCTTGCAAATGGGCTCCAATGCAATAGAGATATTATCATCGGAGCAGGCATCTGCAAACCGTTTCAGAAAGTCTATATATCTTGTGTAGCCAACGCCTGGCCAATCAAACCCTTCCGGTACGCGCCCGGCATTAGGACCGCTGGTAGTTATGACAGAAACACCAAATTGTTTTGCAAGCATAATGCTTCGTTCAATATAGGCATTTTGCACTTCTTCCGTAGCGTCATTGCCGATTACTGAGAAACCAGCAGGAACCGCATTATTAAAGGATTCAACCTTAATATTATGCTGGGAGAATAACCGACAATAATCGGCAATATCATCATCGCTCAGATGATATATGCGGGCAAGGGAAACCTCGGCATAGTCATAGCCTGCATCGGCGATGAGCGGAATATATTGTTTCGCCAGCGGGTCTGACTCATTGGCTAAAAGTAATAAGCAAATACCTATCTTCATAAAGCGTTAAAAATCCTTTGTTACCACAACATGGTCGCGGTTGATATCTTTTAGGGTGCGGCAGCCTGACATACGCATGGCGTTTTGGAGCTGCCATATGATTTTTTGTGTGTAAAGCTCAATCCCCCGTGTTTCGCCGCCTTCTGCTGCAATCAGGTAAGGACGACCGATGAGAACCGCGTCTGCACCCATTGCAATAGCCTTAAACACTTCTTCGCCACTGGAAATACCGCCATCAACAAGGACTTTCATTTGCCCACCAACGGCCTTTACGATATCGGGGAGCACTTCGATGGTGGATAGGGACTGATCCATGGTATTGCCGGCATGGTTGGAAACTACTATGCCG
>JAEXFV010000131.1 GCA_023451115.1 Bacillota bacterium | reverse complement strand
TTTTTTATTTACGTACCCAGGGCATGCCGGCTGCCCTTTGATATTCCTATTCTCTTTTTCTGCTTTCAGGGGTATGATACCAATAAGGCGTCAAAGTAGAACGTTTGGCAGGTGACTTTGCCGCAGCCTCTATCAGGCAGGGCTTGGGACAGGATGTATTGATGTAATATGGAAAAAGGGGAGTCCAGCATGGAAGAACGAAAAGGATTATACTGGAAATTGTTTTCCAGCACATTTTGCTTAAGCGCTTTCACCTTTGGCGGTGGGTATGTCATCATTTCGCTGATGAAACGTAAATTTGTGGATCAATTACATTGGCTAAAGGAAGAAGAAATGCTGGATCTCACCGCCATCGCCCAATCCTGCCCCGGCGCAGTAGCCGTAAACGCCTCTATTTTGGTGGGGCACCGGGTGGCAGGCTATCCTGGGGCCTTCATAGCGATTTGTGGCACTGTGTTGCCGCCGTTAATCATCTTGTCCGTCATCTCCCTGTTTTATGCTGCATTTCGCAGCAATGCCATTGTAAATGCAGTGTTAAAAGGCATGCAGTCTGGCGTTGCGGCAGTAATAGCAGACGTTACCATGACGCTGGGCGGGCATGTGGTACAGCAAAAACAGGCTACGCCCATTTTGGTCATGGTGGGCGCGTTCATCGCCACTTATTTTTTCCACATAAACGTGCTTTGGATTATACTGGTGTGCGGGGCACTGGGCGCTGGCAGAGCGTATTATTTCAGCCGCAAGCAAACCGGCGATAAAGGAGGCGCGGCATGAGACTGCTGGAGTTGTTCTGGAGCTTTTTCCAAATCGGCCTGTTCAGCATCGGCGGCGGCATGGCTGCACTGCCTTTGATTCAAAGCCAGGTTGTGGAACTGCACGGCTGGCTCACTCTAACGGAATTTACCGATTTGATTACCATTGCGGAAATGACGCCCGGGCCTATTGCCATCAATTCCGCCACCTTTGTAGGCACCCATATCGCAGGCATGGGCGGCGCGCTAACCGCCACCCTGGGCTGCGTGCTGCCGTCCTGTGTAATCGTACTGCTGCTGGCAAAGATTTATGCAAAGTATGGGGCTTTGCCCATGGTACAAGGAACATTGAGTGGGTTACGCCCGGCTGTGGTGGCGTTAATTGCTTCCGCCGGCCTTTCTATTCTGCTGCTGGCGTTGTTTGGGGAAAGCGGCCTTTCTGCAGGGTTGCGCACGCCGGACTGGTTGGCAACCGGATTATTCCTGACCGCCCTTTTGATTTTGCGCTGGAAAAAGCCCAATCCCATTTATGTAATGGTGGGCTGTGGCATAATCGGGGCAATGACAGAACTTATGTTTTAGCCCTTTCCCTTGTGGTTTCCACCAATCTGCCGTACAATAGCTACCATACAAAGGTGGCAATGCTGCCAGGGGTTGACATTGAATTTTGCTGATATCCCTGAAACGAGCAGGCTTCAGGGATAGGAAAAAGGGGGTAGTATTCCATGGAAACAAAACATCCTATATCGCCACAGTCTTTTAAAATCATAAAGAATATGCAGCAAAACGAGTTGACAGAGCAAGCTTGCTATGAGGCGATTGCCTCCCGCATGAAAGACGGCGAAAACAAAAAGGTGTTGTTGCGCTTGGCAAACGAGGAACGTGCGCATTATGAAATCTGGAAAACATACACCGGCATTGAAATGAAGCCGCAAAAAGGCAAGGTATGGTGGCGCAAGCTGCTTTCTATAGTGTTAGGCTTTACCTTTACCATTAAGCAGATGGAAAAAGGGGAGGAAGGTGCCCAGGATATTTATGCCCATCTTGCAGAGGAGATACCAGAGGCGGCCCAAATTCAGGCAGATGAAGATGCCCATGAGGCAGCCCTGATGGAGTTGCTGGATGAGGAACGGCTTCAGTACGTAGGCTCTATGGTGCTGGGGCTCAACGACGCTTTGGTAGAGCTTACTGGGACATTGGCAGGCTTAACCCTGGCCATGCAAAACACCCGCATTATCGCCCTGTCCGGATTGATTACAGGCATATCCGCTACCCTGTCCATGGCCTCCAGCGAATTTCTCTCGGCCCGCAGCGAGGGAAGAACGGACGCGCTCAAATCCTGCGTTTATACCGGCATTGCTTACCTGGTGACGGTTGCGCTGTTGATTTTGCCTTATCTCCTGTTTGATCCGGCCCATTATCTCTATGCATTAGGCACCATGCTGGGTATCGTAGTGCTGATTATCCTGGGCTTTAACTACTATATCGCTACCGCCAAAGGGCTGAATTTTAGAAAGCGGTTTATCGAGATGGCAGGGATCAGCCTGGGCGTTGCGGCCCTCTCCTTTGTTGTGGGTTTAATCGTGAAGAACGCTTTGGGTGTGGATATTTAGAATAGGTATGGTTTTGAAGTAACCAACGGTCTCAATCATCCCCGCAAGTGTAAGAAACATCGCGGCGTTTAAAAACAAGCGGCAGGCAATCCCTACCGCTTGTTTTTTTCTAGCTGCTTAGCCTTGGGCCCGGTAAACCGTTTTGGCCTCCTTGATGGTTTCCAGCACCTGAATTTCCGGTATTTCATCCAATGGGCATGCAGTGGGATCTTTGCTCAATATCACCATATCCGCCAGCTTTCCTGGGGTAAGGGTGCCTTTTTGATTTTCTTCAAAGTATTGGTATGCTCCCTGGATGGTAACCGCCTGCAGCGCTTCATATGGGGTAATCCGTTCCTGCTCTCCCAGTACTGTTCCCTTCTTCGTGATGCGTTTTGCGGCGCACCACACGGTTTCCAGCATGTTTGGAGGCAGCACCGGCGTATCCTGGTGAAACGTAAACCTTACGCCGGTTTTCAAAGCAGAATGGGCCGGGCTGATACAGCCTGCCCGCTCCATGCTGAAATTTTGAACATGAACATCTCCCCAATGATAGGTATGGGCAACGAAAAAGGATGCAATCATGCCCAATTTCGCCAGGCGGGGCAATTGATCCGGGCGCAGTAATTGGGCATGGATCATCACCGGACGGGTGTTGGTGGGACCGCCGGTTTTTTCAAATGCCTGCAGCAACTGTTCCGCAGCCGCATCGCCGTTGCAATGGGTTAGCAGCTGTATCCCCCGCTCCCGCGCTGCGCCCACAAAAGCCAGAACTTTATCATCGGAATGCACTGGGTATCCCTGATATCCGGGTTCTCCGCCCAGATAGGGTTGGGTCATCCAGGCGGTTCTCCCCTGGGGGGATCCATCCAAAAAGATTTTATATCCGCCAATTTTCAGTCTTCCTGCATATTTCCCCAAATAAGCCGTCTCCCGCTCCAGCAGCGCCTGTTCCAGATTTTCGTCAATATAGCTTACCACGTCCGCCTTGAGTCTGCCCTGCTCAGCGGCAGCCTGCAGTAACGTCCAATCTCCCTTTCTGGTCAAACCATCCTGCATTGTGGTTACGCCATAACTCAGGTATTTTTCCTGGGCAGCGTCCAAAGCCTGCAGCATATCTTCCAGCGTGGGTTTCGGCATGGCTGTTGTGCCGGTTGTGAACGCCGTTTCCTCCAGATAACCGTTAGGGGTTTTTCCATCCGCCTCCCGGCCAATTTTGCCACCCTCCGGGTCCGGAGTAGCCGCGGTAATCCCCATCAATTCCAGCGCCCGGGTGTTTGCCACGCCCATGTGGCCGGATTTATGGGTGATCAATACAGGAATATCCGGCGCAACCGCATCCAGCACCTTTCTGTCGGGGTGGCATCGCTGCGCAAAGTCGTTATGGTCATAGCCAAATCCCGTTACCCATTTTCCTGGCGCAACTCCATTGGCATGGAGAAACGCCTTTATCGCCTGCTGCAGCGCGGCAAAGGAATTTAGCCCTTCCAGCTGCACCAGTCCCATAGTGGATGCATAGCCGGTAATATGGCTGTGGCTATCGATAAAAGCCGGCAGCAGGGCATGCCCTTCCAAATCAACCAGCCGGGCCAAAGGCGCTTGTGCCTGCAGCGCCTGCATCTCTCCTAAGGCGGCAATCTTCCCATTGCGTACCAACAGCCCTTGGGGATAGCGTTCGTTTTCACAGCCCTCCATGGTGAGTATGCGTCCGTTATAATAAATCGCTTCCATATATTTTCTGCCCTTCATTTTCTTTTTCCTCTCTTCCATGTATAATGCAAGCATACCCCATAATCAATATGGTTTCCCATTGTTTTCAATTTTGTTGCAAAAAAGTTCCATTATTCTTGGGAGGTGGCCTATGTTCCGCATGATGTCCAAAGAAGAGGCCGTGCGTATGATCCCTGATGGCGCAGTGATAGCCATCAATTCCTTTTTAGCCCTTTGCAATCCGCAAGCGCTGCATACCGCCTTGTATGAACGTTTTTCCGCTACCGGTTCGCCCCGAAATCTTACCCTGCTATGCACCTCCGGATATGGCGGTTGGGATGTCAGCCGCTTTGCCGAGCCTTACGTAGCTGCCGGGGCAGTCAGCTGTGTAATCGCCGGGCACTATGCCAGCATGCCTGTTACCACCCGCATGGCCTTATCCGGAGAGCTGGAGGCCTATAACCTGCCCCTTGGCGCATTGTCCCATACCCTGCGCGCTATGGCGGGAGGGCACAAAGGTTATATGAGCAAAGTAGGGCTGGGCATCTATGTGGATCCCAGGCTGGAGGGGCCTGGATTAAATCCCCGTTCCAACCGGGAGCTGGTGCGCCTGGTGGAAGTGGATGGGGAGGAATATCTTTATTACACCCTGCCCCAGCCGGATGTAGCTTTTCTCAAGGGCACTACCGTGGACGCCGACGGCAACATCTCCTTTGAAGGGGAGTTTGTCACTGCGGACGCGCTTTCCATTGCACAGGCCACCAAAGCCCACGGAGGAAAAGTCATCGTCCAGGTTGACCGGGTAAGCCATTACTTCTCCCGCCCGCGCAACATCATTGTGCCCGGTATCCTGGTAGACGCGGTGGTTGTGGATGAACGGGAGGAAACCTTGGCCGTAGCGCAAACCCTTTCTGGCGACATCCACGTTCCTGCAACCCATATGGATTACTGGATGCAGCGTCTCTCTGCCGACAACCCCAAAAAGCGGCCGATGGGCGATGCTTCTCCCGACATCATCGGCAGGCGGGGCGCCCGGGAATTAAAAGCAGGGGACGTGGTTAACATTGGAATTGGCATTCCTGAGGGGGTGGCAACCTGGGCCTCCCGCGTCGGCATTTTAAAAGAAATTACCCTCACCGTGGAAGCAGGGGGCGTAGGCGGTCTGCCAGCACCTGGCGTCTCTTTCGGAGCAACCATTGGCGCGGATATGATCTGCGATATGGATAAGCAGTTTGATTTTTACGATGGCGGCGGGTTGGATATTTGCTTTATGGGCGGCTTGGAGGTGGATGCCCAGGGCAATGTGAACGCCCACCGGCTTCCCAATGGATACGCCGGCATCGGCGGATTTGCCAACATCACTGCAAGCACCCGGCAGGTGGTATTTTGCCTCACATTCCGGGCCAAAGGTTTAAAAACCAGCCTAACCCCCCAGGGCAACGTGGAAATTCTCAGCGAGGGCGCATTGCCAAAGTTTAAAAAACAAATTGGCAGTATCAGCTTTTCTGCGGATCAGGCCAGAAAAAACGGCCAGCGGGTGCTGTATATTACAGAGCGCTGTGTGTTTGAATTGTGCGAGGCGGGTCTCCGTGTGCTGGAGGTTTATCCCGGCGTGGATTTGCAAAAAGATATTCTGGATCAAATGGAGTTTGCCCCTGCCCAATAGCAGGATCTAAAAAAGTGCCGGCGGCAAAATTTCTGCCGCCGGCGTTTTTGTGTAACCCCACTGTTTCAATGGCAATGCTGCCCGTGGCCGCCACAGCCATGTTCTCCACATTTGCCATGGGCTTCCCCATGGTGCTCGCCATGATGGTCGCAAAGGGTATCCGGATTCCACTGAAGTTTTCCAGCCAGAAGATCTGCTACCGCCTGATCCGCCTCGCCGGAAACCCCGCAATACAAACGAATCCCCGCTTCTGCCAACGCGTTTTTTGCGCCTGCGCCAATGCCGCCGCAAATCAGCGTATCTACGCCAATCTTTTTTAGCACATCCGCCAAAGCGCCATGGCCGCTGCCATTGGTGTTCACTACCGTGGACAGCTTTACCTCGCCATTTTCCACATCATACACCTTAAACCGCTCTGTGTGGCCAAAATGCTGGAATACCAACCCATTTTCAAAGGTTACTGCAATTCGCATGTGTTTCCCTCCTCGCTATACTATCTGCATCATTTCATTTATGTCATATGCCGTTTATGTGCCTATTATACCTCGTTTTTGTCTTATGTCAATAATCATCTGAAATTTTTTGTATTTTTCTCAAAAAGGGATTTATGAAAAATTTTTTTGAATAAGCCGGGATACAAATTTGATACATGTAGCCCCTATGATACCCATATGGTTAAGGGGGAAACCCGTTTGACAAGGAGGTCGCCTATGGAAAGATTACGATTGTTACTAACATTTGGCTGCCTGGCGGCTATGCTGGGTGTATTCTGCTGCGGCTGCACAGCGCCTACTAAAAAAGCCGCTCCTCAATACAATGCTTATTTGGAGCGGCGCACCTCCATCCAGGCGCCACGGCCCCAACACAGGCAAGGGCCGCGGCTTTATGATCTATCCTCTGCAGGCTGATCTTCCTTCTGAGCAGAGTGAAAATAATCCCATACAGCCTGAGCAACCGTTTTATTCATGCCGGGTAAGGCAGCAATTTCTTCCAGCTGGGCTTTTTGGATTGCCTCAATCGTCGTAAACGCGTCAAATAAGGCGCGTTTTCTTTTTTCCCCAATGCCTGGGATTTCATCCAGCTGGGAGTACAATGCATTGCGGGCCCGCAGCGTTCGGTGATAGGTTATGGCAAAACGGTGGGCTTCGTCCCGGATCCGCTGAAGCAAATGCAACTCCGGGCTATTGCGGGGCAGCATCACAGGCTCCTCCTGCTCCGGCAGATAAACAAGCTCCCTCTGCTCTGCTAATCCAATGGCCGGGATATGGGAAAGGCCCAATTCGTTCAGCACTTCCAGCCCCACATTGAGCTGGCCCTTGCCACCGTCAATCACCAAAAGGTCTGGAAAAGCGGCAAACTTTTCATCTCCTTCCAGCGTACGCTGAAACCGCCGGGTTAATACTTCCCGCATGGCGGCATAATCGTCTCCATCCGTATCGGTTTTGATGCGAAACCGACGATATAACTTTGGCTGCGGTTTTCCATCCACAAACACCACCATGGAGGAAACGGTATCCCTGCCTTGCATGTGAGAGTTATCAAAGCACTCCATCCGGGAGGGCAGGGTTTCCAGGCCCAGCGCGCCGCTCAGCGCCGCCAGGGCCCCTTCCCCACGCTCCCATGCTCTGCGCTGTAAAATAGCGTTTTTCTCCAGCACATCGCAGCCATTGTCATACGCCAGCTGTGTGAGGCGGCGTTTTTCTCCCCGCTGCGGGGCAAACAGGTATGCCCGCTTCCCCCGCTTTTCGCTGAGCCACGCTTCAATGGCCTGCATATCCGCCACCGGCTGATACAGCAGGATTTCCGGCGGAATGACTCCAGCCTCCGCATAATATTGTTTGACAAACGCTCCCAATACTTCCCCAGCCGGGTCTGCGCCTTCCGGCGTGTCCTCCTCGGGCAGCCCAGCCTGTATGCCGCTGATGGAAAAGCGCTCTGTTCCAACCACCTTTCCCCCCCGCACAAACAAGGCGAACACCAGCGTTTCCTCTTCCCTGGTACACAGCGCCAGCACATCCTGCTCCGTACCCTTGGCGGCAATCGCGATCTGCTTTTCTCCCAGGGCACGGATGGCAGCAATACGGTCCCGTAAATGGGCTGCCCGTTCAAACTCCATCGCTTCCGCAGCCTGAGCCATCTGCCCGGATAACTCCTGGATAACCGGCTCGGTGTGCCCCTCTAAAAAAGCGCACACCTGATCCAGCAGGGCATGGTATTCCTCCCTGGAAACATTGCCTGAACAGGGCGCGCAGCATTTACCCACATGATACATTAGGCAAGGGCGCTCCCGGCGGGCCACGGCTTTGGCTATATCTTTTTTACAATGGCGCACCGGGAAATGTTCCCGCACTACGTTGAAAGCATCCCGCAAGGCAATGCCGGAGAGATAGGGCCCCAAATACCGCGCGCCGTCCTTTTTGATGCGGCGCACCACCTCCACCCGGGGGAAATCCTGCCTCAAATCAATCCGCACATAAGGGAAATGCTTATCATCCTTCAACAAAATATTGTAGCGGGGTTGATACTGCTTGATTAGATTGCTTTCCAGTGTCAGGGCTTCCGTTTCGTTGGAGGTCAGGATGGTTTCAAAATCCGCAACGTGGGACACCATGGCCGCAACCTTAGGCGGATGGGCTTTGGACGCCTGGAAATATTGCCGTACCCGGTTTTTAAGAGAAACGGCTTTTCCCACATAAATCACGGTGCCCGAAGCATCGTACATTTTATATACCCCGGGCGCAGCGGGCAGCAGCTTGAGTTTTTCCTGGATGATCTGGTTCATATCACGTTATTACTCGTATTGCCAATATTTTTGCAATTGAGGGCCGGGGCCATTCCCAGGGTAATCGCGCCTGCTTGTTTCAGCATGCGGTAAAGCAGTGGCAGCGGCAGGCCGATTACGGTAAAGTAATTGCCCTCCACCCGTTCCACAAACATGCCCCCCGGCCCTTGGATGCCATAAGCCCCCGCCTTATCCATGGGCTCACCGGTAGCGATATACCACCGGATTTCCTCTTCCGTCATAGCCGCAAAGGTTACCTTGGTTTCGCTGTGGCGCACATCGACTCCCTTTGGAGAGAGCACTGCTACACCGGTATACACCGTGTGGGTTCTTCCCTGCAACAAAGACAAAATGCGAAACGCATCCGCCTCATCTTTCGGCTTTCCAATCACCTTGCCGTCAATATAAACGATGGTATCCGCGCCTATCACGCAGTGGGCCGGATAGGATGCTGCTACCGCCTGTGCCTTCTGCAGGGCCAAATGCCCTACCAACACTTCCGGCGTAGCCCCTGGCGGCGAAACCTCCTGCACATCGCTGACAACAACCTGGAACGTTAGCCCCATCAATGTTAACATTTCCCGCCGCCTGGGCGACTGGGATGCAAGAATAATTTCCATGTTATCCTCTCCGCTTTTTCAGCGCCCTGCATCCTTGAGGAGAATACCTACCGGGCAGTGGTCGCTGCCCATCACTTCAGGCAGAATAAAACTGTCTTCCACCTGAGGCATCAGCCGTTCGGATACTATAAAATAATCGATACGCCACCCGGCGTTATTCTTCCTGGCATTATACATATAGCTCCACCAACTGTAAGCGCCGGTAACGTCAGGATACAGGCGGCGGAACGTATCTGCAAACCCGCTGGAGAGCAGCGCAGTCATCTTTTCCCGTTCCTGGTCGGTAAAGCCTGCGTTGCCCCGGTTGGTTTTTGGGTTTTTCAAATCAATCTCCTGATGGGCCACGTTCAGATCCCCGCAAAGGATGATGGGTTTATTCTGATCCAGTTTCATCAAGTAGGCTCTAAAATCATCTTCCCACTGCATGCGGTAATCCAGCCTGGTCAATTCCCGCTGGGCGTTGGGCGTATAGCAAGTGATAAAATAAAATGCAGGAAATTCCAGGGTAATCACCCTGCCTTCCTGGTCATGCTGCTCCATGTTCAGGCCATAAACCACTTGCAGCGGTTGCTCTTTGGTGAATACCGCAGTGCCTGCATATCCTTTTTTTACAGCGCTGTTCCAATATTCATGGTATCCTGGCAAATCCACTTCGGCCTGCCCCTGCTGCATTTTTGTTTCCTGCAGGGCCAAAATATCCGGTTGCTCTTGCCTGGCAAACTCCAAAAAGCCCTTGCCCAGGCAAGCACGCAAACCGTTTACATTCCAGGAAAGCAATTTCATAGCCGTTCTCCTTTTCATACGATACTGGTGTGATTATAGCATACCAATTGGGTCCAGGCATGGATTTTGCAATTTTCCTGAGACTAATTTTCACGAAAAGGAAAACAAAATGCAGAAAAAGGGCTGTTTTCCCAAAATAATAGTTGCGTTTTGAAAAACAGGAGCTTATAATGTGCGTAGTGCCCGAGGTTCGGGTCTGTGGTTGAAAATCGATGCCAGTCGCAGGCGAAACGATCCACGTAAGCCAGTAAAACGCTGGTGATCATGGTGCGGCCTAGATGTAAGCCCAACCAGGAATCAATTGAAAACGGTTCAGCAATGTAGTCATTTCTTGTTCATTTCAAGGGAGTTCGATGAAAGCAGAAGCCAATTCAATAATCTCCTGAGAGAAGCGGTAGTGGGAGCCTTATATGGTTATGAGCGAAACTTCCAGTTGGCGGGTGTGGGGGCAAAGACCAGGTCAGCCGAAGGTCGGACACAAAAAAATTTTCCGAAGTAGAGGGGATTAAACACATGTTCCAGGACAAAGAATTGGTATGCAAGGATTGTGGCGCTACGTTCGTATTTACCGCTGGCGAGCAGGAGTTCTATGCTGAAAAGGGCTTCCAAAACGAACCCGTCCGCTGCCGCGATTGCCGCAACGCCCGCAAAAACCAGCGCAATGGCGAGCGTGAAATGTATGATGCGGTTTGCGCCCAGTGCGGTGCGCCCACCAAGATCCCGTTCGTTCCCAAGAACGATCGTCCGATCTATTGCAGCGACTGCTTCCAGCAGCGCAGAGGTATGTAATCCCCTTTTCCACCAGTATTGTGGACATCGGTGATGAAACAACAAGAAAGCGGCCTCTGGCCGCTTTTTCTGTAGCCAGATATCTCCAGGCTTTTCGTGGAGCAATCCTGTACTACAAAAATAATGTGCAAAGATAAAAACACAGTTCTGGTTGGTAGTCCAGACGCGGCAAGTGCCGTCAGTAACCTGCCTCCTTGGTTGTCCCTTCTTTGCTGGCAAATACAAAAGGAGGAACGGAATGGACACGGTGGTTTCGCGGCTTACGGTATATTTTGAGGACCCTTTCTGGGTTGGCGTGTATGAGCGGGAATGGGGTGGCAAGTTTGAGGTTTGCAAGGTCGTGTTTGGGGCACAGCCAAAAGACTACGAGGTTTACCAACATTTGCTCAAAAACTGGCATTTGCTGAACTTCAGCTCGCCTACGTCTTTGCAGCAAAATCGGGTGCGTACTGTCAATCCCAAGCGGATGCAGCGACTGGTAAGCCGGCAATTGGAGTGTTCTGGAGCCGGCACAAAAGCACAACAGGCTCTGCAATTGCAACGGGAACAAAATAAGCAGCAAAAAAATGCCCTGTCCCGGCATCAAAAAGAGTTGGAAAGCGCCCGCCGCTTTGCGCTGCGGCAACAAAAGCGCAAGGAAAAGCACAAAGGCCACTGACCTTTGTGCTTTTTTCGTTTGGAAAGTCCGCTATCTTTTTTGGTTGAACATATTCATGAGCTGAGTAAGCATCATGGGATTTATCCCACCGTTTTGTCCGCCGCCCATGCCCCCGCCCATACCGTTTAATTGTCCCAGCATTTGCATCATCTGCGCCATATTCGGC
>JAEXFV010000130.1 GCA_023451115.1 Bacillota bacterium | reverse complement strand
GCATAGCACTGTTTGCCTTTGGTGTGCCATTATCCGGCGCGGTACCTGCTGTGCTGGCGTTTCCTTTCGCCCAGATTGGTACAGGACTCAGAACGCTGTCGCTGTCGGGGGGGATGGGCAATGCCATTGCGCTGCTTCTGTATGCCCTGGTTTGCCTGCTGCCCATAGGGTGGCTATTATGGCGGTGGAAGAAAAAACGGCTGCATTGGCAGGATGGGTTGCTGGCGCTTTTGTGCCTTGTGCTGTTTTATGTTATGTACCGGATGATCAACCCGGGCCTGATTTCCCCGTTTTTAGAAACCGGAGAGGAAATCGTGGTGGGCAGGGCCATATTAGGTGGAATTGTGTATTTTATCCTGGCTGCGTACCTGCTCCTGCGCGCGCTGGAGCGGTTTGCCCAAAGTGCGGAACAACAACTCTATGGATATCTGCAGGCTTTGCTGTATGGTTTGTGCCTAATCTTTCTCTATGCCATGCTGGGGACAGGGCTGGAGGGGCTGCAGGAGGCGTTTCATACGCTGGCCCAGGAAAATCAGGGGATGGAGGGTGGCCTGGCGCTGAGCCGGGTGTTCCTGGTATTGCAGTATCTGGTAAGCGTATTGCCCTATGGGTTGAATATCCTGCTGCTGTTTGAAACAAACCGGTTGATTCAGGCCTTGAAAGCCGACCGTTACGCAGAGGCCGTGGTATTATGCGCAGGTAAGTTAGCAGGGCTTTGTAAACGAACGGTACAGATTACATTGCTCAGCCAGATTGTGGTTAACCTGCTGCAAATGCTTTTTTCCGGTTCACTACATACTATCCGCCATACGGCGCACATCCCGGTTACTTCCCTTGCCCTTGTGCTGGGTTTGCTGCTCATGAGCAAATTCTTTGCACAGAGCAAGCAGCTTAAGGATGATAACGACATGATCGTATAAATATATTTGCCGGGTTGGGCGAAAAAGAGGAACAGGGATGGCAATACAGGTTTTTTTGGACTCCCAGTTAAAAAAAAGAGGAATG
Organism: Bacillota bacterium; assembly: GCA_023451115.1. GTDB lineage: Bacteria > Bacillota > Clostridia > Christensenellales > CAG-138 > JAEXFV01. The sequence continues at coordinate 26,747 of JAEXFV010000130.1, read as the reverse complement.
ACAGCCAAAGAATTGTGCGCCCTGGTTGGGATTACAGAGGCAAACCTATCCATCCTGCGCAGCGGGAAGGCCAAAGGCGTGCGCTTTGGGACCATCAATAAAATTTGTTATTATCTTGGCTGCGATGTGGGGGATATTCTCAAGTTTGACGGAACGTTGGAGGAAAAAGATGAGGATTAAAGGGATTGCAGTGTGCTTGGTTACTGCTTTATTCACCATTACTTTATGCGGCTGCCAGCTTGCCAGGGAAGAATTGGGAGAAGCAACGGGCCGGGATCGGCTGGTGGGTTTGTTTGTAACCAAAGAATATTTGGATCTGTTTGATATGGAGGCATATCTCAACGATCATGTAAGCGACATCATGGCGGGAAAAACGGCATTGCAGGGAGAGAATACGGCACAGTACCAGCAAAGGCTTTACGCAACGCTTGAAAAAACAACCCTGGTGGATGAGCAAACCGGGGAAAGCGTGTCCCATGAACAATATGTATTTCCCGGCATAGAAGGGATCGCTTTGTTTGAAGCCCTGGTAGAACCCACCGATGGTGGAGAACGGTATCACACTTCCATCGTTGGGGAAGGGATGAATGATTGCAAATTTTCTGTTGGGAGTGAAACCATCCTGGAAGGGACCATTTATGTAGCCCCCAAAAAGGGAAGTATTACCTATTATTTCAACCCGGTATATCAAAGCGGGGACGGCAGGGTTTATCTCACGGCAGGGACGGGGCTTAGCATGTCCGGCGATAATACGCCAGGCATATCCAGCAGCCATGCCGTAGAAGAAACCCAAACGATTACAATGGATGGAGAAACCAGAACCCAACATACAAAAGTAGCGGTTACCGTCTGCGTAATGGATCCACCGGAAAAAATTGCGGTGTTGCAGATGGCGGGGGACCACTCCATAATCGCTGGAGATACTTACCGCCCCGGCGCAGCGCCCCAGGAAATTGTGATGAACGAGGATGTACAATATTTGATCGTGGAATACTATGGGGCACAAGGCGAGCCGAGACGGGAGATGATCGGCCGCGACCAGCAGCAGTGGATTACCCTTTACCAGGCACAGGAAGACGGATTGTGTCTGGCACGCACTATAGAATTGGTATGGGGGAATCAATAAGTCGCCATTGGGTTGCCTTTTAAGGGTTGCCAATATGGGAGAACCATGGTACAATTAATGCTATTGAAGTGTGTGATTTTGTTGGAGAGAGTGGGACATCCCACTCTTTCATTTTGAAGGCTGGTTGAGAAGCCGGCATTTTGATTGCAGTTGCAGGGAGGATTGCGGTGCGCACAGTTGATGCGGTAGAAACTTTGGTGAAAGGCCCCATTCAGGAAATGGGTTATGAGCTTGCGGACGTGGAGTTCCAAAAAGAGCAGGGAAACTGGGTGCTCACGCTGTATATTGACCGCCCGGAAGGGATAACCCTGGAGGATTGCGAAGCCGTAAGCCGCCAGGTGGAGCCTTTGCTGGATGAAGCCGACCCCATCGAGCAGCATTATTATTTAAGCGTATCGTCTCTGGGCATTGATCGGCCCTTGAAGAAAGACCGGGATTTTGAACGCAACCTGGGAAACGTTTTGGAGTTAAAGCTCTATGCCCCTCTTGAAAAGAAAAAAGAATTTTTAGGCACCCTGGTATCATATGACGCACAGGGCTTCGTGCTGGATTGCCAGGATGGAAAACAGCGCAGCTTTCTGCGCAAAGACGCCGCGCTGTTGCGGCCGCATATCGAATTTTAACAAACGCGATTAGGAAAAAGGAGTGTTATTAGCAAGATGAATGCCGATTTTATGGAAGCGTTGAACGCGTTGGAAAAGGAGCGCGGAATCAGCAAGGAAATTTTGATTGACGCAGTAGAAAATGCGTTGATTTCGGCTTACCGCCGTAATTACGGCACGTCCAACAATGTGCGCGCAGAGATCGACAGAGACACAGGGGAGATCCAGATTTTTGCATCTAAATCCGTAGTGGAAACGGTGGAAAACTCCCACTCTGAGATTTCTTTGGAAAACGCCCGTAAAATCAATGTGCTCTATGAAATTGGGGATGTGCTGGAGGAAGAGGTAAAACCCAAGAACTTCGGCCGTATTGCAGCCCAAACGGCAAAGCAGGTAGTGGTGCAGCGCATCCGGGAGGCGGAGCGCGGCGTCATTTATGACGAATATGTGGAAAAAGAGAACGAAGTCCTTACCGCAATCGTGCAACGGGTTGAAAAAGGCGGCGTGTATGTTGAACTGGGGAAAACCGATGGCTTGCTGGCCATTAACGAATGTATCCCTGGCGAAAGCTTTGAAAATAACGACCGCATTAAGGTTTACGTGCTGGAAGTGCGAAAAACCAACAAAGGCCCTCAGGTGCTGGTTTCCCGTACCCATCCCGGGTTGGTGAAACGGCTCTTTGAGCTGGAAGTGCCCGAGATCCAAACCGGCATTGTGCAGGTGAAATCCATTGCCCGTGAAGCAGGCTTCCGTACCAAGGTGGCGGTAGCAAGCAATGATCCCCAGGTAGATCCGGTGGGGGCTTGCGTTGGGCAACGGGGCATCCGGGTAGAGCGCATCGTGACGGAACTGCACAACGAAAAAATTGACATTATAGAATGGGACAGCGATCCTGCCGTTTATATTGCAAAGGCATTGAGCCCTGCCAAAGTGCTCATGGTATATATCAATGAGGCGGAGAAAGCCGCAAAGGTAATTGTGCCGGATAACCAGCTATCCCTGGCCATCGGAAAAGAAGGGCAAAACGCCCGGTTGGCGGCAAAGCTTACCGGTTGGAAAATTGATATTAAAAATCAGTCCCAGGCGGAAGAGGCGATGGATTCTATGGGCATGGAGCAGGAGCCGCTGATGGAAACCGATTTCCCCTCAGAGGACTTCAACCAGTTTGAGGATGAAGACCTGGGGTTAGCGTTTGACCCGCAGCAAGAATAAAGAACATCGCGGTGAGGAGGGGGCCTAGTGGCGCAAAAAAAAATCCCTATGCGAATGTGCGTAGGTTGCAGGGAAATGCGGCCGAAAAAGGAACTGGTAAGAGTGGTGCGTTCTGCGGAAGGTACGGTGCGCATTGATCCGGTGGGAAAGGCTCCGGGCCGGGGGGCATACTTGTGTCCCAACACTTCCTGTTTGGAGCATGCCCGAAAAACCCGGGCGCTGGAAAGGGCATTTGAGCAGAAAGTGGAGGAAGAGGTATTCCTGCAGCTTCAGGAAGCCTTTGCCCAGTATGAACAGTAAGTTTTTCAATGCGTTGGGCTTGTGTAAACGGGCAGGAAAATGCCTGATAGGCGATTTTGCCTGCGAAAAGGCGGTGAAAGGGAAAAAAGCTTTCCTGCTGGTAATGGATGCACAAGCATCGGAAGCCACAAAAAACCGCTATGAGGGGCTTTGCAGCCGGGCGGGTTTGCCGCTGGTGACCGCTGCTGACATTGGGCGTGCGGTAGGCCGGCCAGAAAGCCGGATTGTAGCGGTGATGGAACCAAGGTTTGCCGAAATGATTCAAAAGGCCTGGAACGAGGAATATTCCATTCAGGGAGAATGACAAAAATAGACCGAATGAAGAAGCAAGGAAACACGGGGGTGCAATATATGGCAAAAGTAAACATCATGGATACAGCCAAAGAGATGGAGCAAAAAGCGAAATCTCTCTTTGATCGCGTAAAGGGCCATCAAAGCGGGGTGGGCGAGAAGCTGCAAAGCGTCCATGTACGGGAAAAAGAGCTGCTGGCAAAGGAAGAAGCGGCGCGGAAGGCCCGGGAGGAACGGGAACGGCAGGAGAGGCTGCTGGAAATGCTTTCTTCTGATCAACAACTTGCCGTGCATATTGGCGGTGAAGATGAGATAGAGCATGCAGTGCAGGAAGCGCCTAAAACTGCCGTAGAAAAAACGGATGAGACGCCTGCGCCACAAAATGTGCAAAAACAGGCAGCGCCTGTGGTGGAAAAGCCGCAGCCCCAGCAGCAAACGGCACAAAAACCAGAGCCAGAACAGCGGCCCGAAGCCGCAAAGCCTAGCGTTGAGGAGACCCCCGCTCCTGTAGCGCATCAGGATGTTCCGCAAGCGCCTGCTGCAAAAGCTGAGAAGGAAGAAGAAAAACCTTTGGCACAACAAAAGCAGCAGGAACCAGCGCAAACCAAACCCAAAGCGGCTCCTACTGCCCAGCCTGTTCAGCCTGCAGCAGAACAGCAGCCTGAACAGAAGCAGGAAACACCTGGTAAGACGGCACAGCCCCAGGGCCAGGGCGGCTACCAGCAACGTACCCAGGGCCAGAGCGGCGGCTACCAGCAGCGTCCCCAAGGCCAGGGTGGTTTCCAACAGCGGCGGCCCGCCAGCGCACCCATAGCGCCTGCGGTAGGCAAGGAAAAAGTCAGCAATTACGATCCCAACAAGAGCAACTACAGCCGCAATTATGATGGGGATAAAAAGGCCCGCAACAAGAAAGCGTTGCAAAAGGAGGCTGCACCTCAGGCCAGAGGATGGGATGAGGACGCCCCCATGGGCGGCCGTAAGAAGCCGCGCAAGCAAGTGCAGCAGGCTCGGCCGGAACCTGTAAAAATTGAAAAGGCGGTTATCACCACGGAAACGATTACAGTAAAAGATTTATCCGAAAAAATCGGAAAGCCAGCGGCAGAGATCATTAAAAAGCTCTTTATGCTGGGCACCATTGCCACCATTAACCAGGATTTGGATTTTGATACCTGCGAGCTGATTGCTTCGGATTACGGTATAGAGTTAGAACAACAGATTGCAAAAACAGCGGAAGACGTGTTGCAGGATAGTTCTGAGGAGGCTGATGCGCCGGAGACGCTGGTGGAGCGTCCTCCTGTGGTTACCATCATGGGACACGTTGACCATGGTAAGACCTCGCTGCTGGATGCCATTCGGGACAGCAGCGTTACAGAAGGGGAAGCCGGCGGCATTACGCAGCACATTGGCGCTTACACGGTGCAATGTAACGGCCGTACCATCACGTTTATTGATACGCCGGGCCATGAGGCGTTTACCTCTATGCGCGCCCGCGGCGCCCAGGTGACGGATATCGTCATACTGGTAGTAGCGGCGGACGACGGCATTATGCCTCAGACCGTGGAGGCCATCAACCATGCCAAGGCTGCAGAAGTGCCCATTATTGTAGCTATCAACAAGATGGACCGGCCGGAAGCCAATCCCGATCGGGTCATGCAGCAGCTGACAGAATATTCCCTGGTGCCTGAAGAATGGGGTGGGGAAACCATTTGTGTGCCGGTTTCTGCAAAAGCCAGGACTAATTTGGACACACTATTGGAAATGGTGCTGTTGCAGGCGGATGTTTTGGAGCTGAAAGCAAACCCCAACCGCCTGGCAAAGGGCACCATCGTAGAGGCACAGCTGGATAAGGGGCGCGGCCCCATCGCCACCGTGCTGGTGCAAAATGGCACGCTGCATGTGGGAGATACTATCGTAGCGGGTACCGCTTATGGCCGCGTGCGCGCCATGATGGATGACAAAGGGCGCAGGGTAACTGCTGCTGGCCCCAGCCAGCCAGTGGAAGTGCTGGGGTTCTCGGAAGTGCCTGCTGCCGGCGATATTCTCAACGTGGCGGAGATCGACAAACTCTCCCGCCAGGTTGCAGAAGAACGGCGGGATAAGCAAAAAGCCGAGCAGCTGAAGAACCTTTCCAAGGTTTCGCTGGACGATTTGTTCAGCCAGATTGCCGAAGGCGAAATCAAAGATTTGAACATCATCGTCAAAGCGGATGTACAAGGTTCCGTAGAGGCTGTAAAACAGGCATTGGAGAAGCTTTCCAATGACGAGGTTCGGGTGCGGTGCATCCACGGCGGCGTAGGAGCCATTACGGGAACGGATATTATGTTCGCTTCCGCTTCCAACGCCATTGTCATCGGCTTTAATGTGCGCCCAGATGCTGCGGCCAGAACCCAGGCTGAACGGGAAAAGGTGGATATCCGGCTGTACCGGGTAATTTATAGCGCCATCGAAGACGTGCAAAACGCCATGAAGGGTATGTTTAAACCCGTGTTCCGTGAAGTGGAAATGGGACGCATCCTGGTGCGGGAAACATTCAAAGTCTCTGGCGTGGGTACCATTGCAGGTGCGTATGTGCAGGAGGGCAAAGTTGCCCGTAATGCCCAGGTGCGTGTAGTGCGGGATGGCATAGTAGTGCATGAGGGAAAGATTTCTTCTCTCAAGCGGTTTAAAGACGATGCAAAGGAAGTCGCCCATGGGTTTGAATGTGGTATCGGCATTGAAAACTTCAACGACCTGATGGCGGATGATGTGATTGAGGCATTTACCATGGAAGAAGTGAAGCGTTAAGCCTTTTTCTGCTGCTGGATAAGGGGAAGAAAGAAGGCTGCCAAGAGCGGCAAACCATGGGGCCTGTACGGGGGCCTGGAAACAGCCCTTGGAAAGGCACGGCCGCCGTTTGCGCCTGCAGGGTGCTGAGGCGGCCTTTCCTTTATGAACAACAATAGGCCCCAGGGCCGACGCAAGGGAGCAATTATGTCAGCAATACGTACGGATCGCCTCAATGAAGAGGTAAAGAAAACCATCAGTGAAATTATACGGGAATTGAAAGATCCCCGCCTTTCCGCTATGACCACCATTACCCAGGTGGAGATCACCAACGACCTGAAGCATGCAAAAGTGCGTGTCAGCGTTTATGATGGGGATGAGGAAGTGCGTAAGGCCTCGGTGGACGCCCTCAACCATGCCAGCGGATTCATTGCCAGGGAATTGGGCCACAGGATGCAAATCCGCCGGCTGCCCATGTTAAAATTCCTGCTGGATACGTCTATTGAATATAGCGTGCATATTTCTAAGGTTTTAAATAACCTGCAAATATCCCACCGGGAGGATGGCGAAGGGGAACAGGATGTATGATGAAAGAAACCTCCAGGCGTTGGCAGACTGGATTTGTCAAAAAGACGGCTTTACGCTAGTAGCGCATATTTCACCGGACGGAGATACCCTGGGCTCTAACCTGGCATTGTGCTGCGCGTTGCAGGCAATGGGAAAGCAGGCGCAGGTTGTGTGCGATCAGCCGGTGCCATATATCTATGCCTTTTTGCCAGGAGCCAAATCGATCGCTTTGACACAGCAGGCAAGGCAGGATTATCATCATATCATTGCAGTGGACTGTGCCGACCAACAGCGCATGGGAGAAGCACAGGCCCTGATAAAAGTTGCGGGGGACACGGCAAATATTGATCACCATGGGACCAATATAGGATATGCCGCTTATAATTTGGTTGATCCCCAAGCCGCCGCAACCAGCGAGTTGATCTTTGCATTGTGCAATGCCTTGCAGGTACCGCTAGACGAGAAAATTGCGACTTGCCTGTATACGGCGCTGGTAACCGACACGGGCAATTTTGCTTATAGCTCCACAACTGCCCGCACGCTGCGGGTAGCTGCCGCTCTATTGGAAACCGGGATTGATATCGCAGATATTAATCGGCGGATTTTTCGCACCGTGCCTTTATCGAAGACCCGATTATTGGGGCGGGCACTGTGCACAATGGAGCTGTACGCCCAGGGCGCTTTGGGGATCAGCTGCGTTTCCCGGCAGGATATGCAGGATTGCGGCGCAACCAGCGAGGATGTAGAAGGGATTATCGACAACATCCGCGACGTGGAAGGCGTAGAGATTGCCATGCTGTTGCGGGAGAGTTCCATGGGAAATAGCATAAAAATCAGCCTGCGTTCCAAGGAATATGCGGACGTTTCGCAAATTGCCTGCCGTTTTGGGGGAGGCGGCCATATTCATGCTGCTGGCTGTACCTTGGAAGGAAACACCCTGAAACAAGCAAAATCTTTGCTTTTAGAGGCTTCCCAGGCTGCATTGAGAGGGGAATAAACATGCAGGTTTCGCCGGAAGGCGTGGTGAATGTGTTAAAACCGCCGGGAATGACTTCCAGCAATGCGGTAGTGGATGTGCGGCGGCTGTTTCATTGTAAGCGGGTAGGGCATACCGGCACGCTGGATCCTGGCGCGGCAGGTGTGCTGCCGGTTTGCCTGGGCAGGGCCACCCGGCTGTTTGATTTGCTGGTAGATAAAGAAAAGGAATATATTGCGGAGCTATCCTTTGGTATGTGTACGGACACGCAGGATTCGTACGGCCGTGTGGTTGCTGTAAGCCATGGTATGGTGTCGCAGGCGCAGCTGGAGGGGATATTGCCCGCATTCCTGGGAGAGCAGCAGCAGCTTCCCCCCATGTATTCGGCCCTCAAAAAAGAGGGGAAAGCACTGCATCAGTTGGCCCGGGAAGGGAAAGAGATTCCCAGGGAGCTTCGTAATATCCGGATTGACCGGCTGGAGATCCTGGACATGCCTGCACCTAACCGATTTTTGCTGAGAGTACGCTGCTCTCGAGGCACCTATGTACGGACTTTATGCCAGGACATTGGCGAGCGGCTGGGGCAATGCGCTTATATGTCCTTTTTGTTGCGCAGCGCGGCAGGCCCTTTTCGGGTGGAGCAAGCTTATTCCATCCATGAATTGGAGGCTTTACAGCAGCAGGGAAGGCTGATGGAAGCCGTGATGCCGATAGATGAGGCCCTGGGCTTTTTGCCTGCTATGGAGCTGCCTGATGAACAAGAAGCGCTGCACGCCCGGCTGCTCAACGGCGTACCCATTTCCCAGGAGCAATTGGGGCAAATCAATTTGCCCGAGGGACCGTTGCGGGTCTATGCTGGGGGCCATTTTCTTGGCGTGGGCATGTTAGAGGGAGGAAAGCTGCGGTTAAAACTGCATTTGGTTGGGTTGGCGAAATGATGGAAAAGAGCACAGCAGAAAAAGGGATGAAAAGCGTAATTGCCTTGGGCATGTTCGATGGCATGCATATTGGGCACTGCGCTTTGCTGCGTCAAGCGGTGGCTCTGGCGCAGGCAAATCACGTGTGCAGCATTGCTTACACGTTTGAAAACCATCCCTTGTCGGTATTTGGCGTAGCGCCCCGGTTGTTATCCACCAGCCAGGAGCGGCGGCAGATAATGCGTGGACTGGGGATTGATCGGGTGGAAATGCCGGAATTTGACCAAAAGCTGGCGGATCTTGCGCCGGAGAAATTTGCCTCCATCTTAGTAGAGCATTATGGGGCCGTGGCTGTAGTGGCAGGGTTTAATTACACCTTTGGAAAAGGCGGCAAGGGCACTGTAGATACTTTGGAAACGTTGGGAAGCAAGATGGGATACACCGTACATGTAGTAAAACCAGTGCTTTACCATGGCGCGCCGGTATCCAGCTCGCGCATCCGCCAGGCACTGGCGCAAGGGGCAGTGGATTGTGCGGCGGATATGTTAGGCAGACCCTATATTTTGGCTGGGCAGGTGAATGCAAACCGGCAGATTGGCACCCAAATCGGCTTTCCTACAGCAAACCTGGAGCCCCAGGCAAACCGCATGCTTCCCAAATCCGGGGTGTATGCCACCATAGCACAAACCCCCATGGGCCGCTTTCCTGCCGTTACTAATATTGGAAATAACCCTACCGTACATGGCAAAAAGATGACCATTGAAACCCATTTGCTGGATTTTACCGGTGATTTGTATGGCGCTGTGCTACAGGTAGAATTCCACCGCTATATTCGGGAAGAGCACACCTTCCCTTCGAAAGCCGCGTTGGCCGCCCAAATTGGCCGGGATGTAGCCTTTGCAAAAGGCATTTTTGAGCAGAACCAACAGGAGCGCAAAGCGGCGCCGTACCGCGCCTGACAAGGCGCGTTGGAAAAAACTGTAACAGGAGTTTGCGCTATTGGGTGTTTACAAGAGCAAATGGGTATGCTAAACTATTTTTGTGCTTTGCGCACATGGCGGTTGATATGCCAAGCAATGAACCATAAGCAAGGTTTTGCGCTTCTCCAACGCCTTACTTTGCCTGTGGGGATATGAAAAAATGGAGGTTATTTATTATGGAAAAAGATCGTAAACTGGAGATCATTGAACAGTATAAGCGCCACGAGGGCGATACCGGTTCCCCTGAAGTGCAGATTGCGTTGCTTACCGAGCGCATCAATCACCTCAACGAGCACCTGAAGCTGCATAAGAAGGACCATCACTCCCGCCGTGGTTTGCTTAAAATGGTAGGTCAGCGCCGTGGCCTGCTCAACTATCTGAAAGAAAAGGATATTGAGCGTTATCGTGCCATCGTTGCACAGCTTGGTTTGCGTAAATAAGCTGCATACCAACGAAAGTAAAGTAAATAGAGACAAGAGGAGAGCGTATCACATTTGTGACAGGCTCTCCTGTTATATTCAAAAGCAGGAGGAACAAAGTGCATGGGGAAGCTCTTTGTGAAAGATCGGGACTTTTACCGGCTGGTGTTTACCATGGCCGCGCCGGTGGTGCTGCAAAACCTGATTACCGTTGGCGTAAACATGATGGATACGCTGATGCTGGGCACCTATGGGGAAATCCAGATATCTGGTTCTTCCCTTGCAAATGAGTATATCAATATATTTCACATTCTCTGTATGGGGATGGGCTGCGGTGCAGCGGTGCTTACAGCACAGTACTGGGGCAAGGGAGAAATCGCTCCGCTAAAAAAAGTGGTCTCCATTATGCTGCGGCTTTCCATGGGCATCAGCCTTTGCTTTATGCTTAGCGTCCTGATTTGGCCGGAAGGAATTATGCGGATTTTTACCCCGGAGGCAGATATTATTGAAAAGGGGGCGCTTTATTTCAGGGTCAGCGCTGCTACATTCCCCATGATGGGGATTAGCCAAACATTGACTATGGTGCTGCGTTCTGCACGGCAGGTTCGCTTGCCTCTGGTCACCTCCATTATCGCTTTTTTTGTCAATATATTTTTCAATTGGGTGTTCATCTTTGGCAATCTGGGAGCACCGGAGATGCAAATTGCAGGCGCTGCACTGGGAACGGTGATTGCCAGAGTGGTAGAAGCAGGGATAATCGGAGGATATTTTCTGTATCAGGATGCCAGGATTGGATACCGGTGGAAGGATCTGTTGGCTCCCTGCCGGGATCTGCTGCCCACTTATTTAAAATACAGTGTGCCGGTACTGGTGTCGGATGGGCTGCTGGCATTGGGAAACAGCGCGGTTGCGGTGGTGATGGGACATATCGGTGCTTCCTTTGTGGCTGCAAATGCCATTGTATCCCAGACGGTACGCTTGTCAACGGTTTTTAATCAGGGTATCTCCAATGCCAGCAGCAATATTACGGGCAATACCTTGGGTCAGGGCGAACCCGAAAAGGCCTACCGCCAGGGCGTTACCTTTTTGGCCATGAGTGTGATCGTAGGGCTGCTTGCAGGCATGATTATATTGCTCCTGTGCCCGCTGTTGATAAACAATTTTTCCATTACCCAGGAAACCCGGGAGATTGCCTTTGCGCTTATGCAGGCGGTAGCGGTTATGGTAGTGTTCCAAACCGTGCAGGGCATGATGACAAAAGGCGTGCTCAGGGGCGGAGGAGACACCCGGTTTTTAATGCTGGCGGATGTTTTGTTTTTATGGCTGGCATCGGTTCCTTTGGGATATTTGGCGGGGTTGGTACTGCATCTGCCGCCGTTTTGGATTTATATCGCTTTAAAAATCGACTGGGCAATCAAGTCTGTGTGGTGCATCTTCCGCCTGCGCAGCAGAAAGTGGATCTATATCGTTACATCCCAAGAAAATATGCTATGCATAGCTGCAGATGGGGAATAAAATGGCAACAAAAAGCCCGCTAACAAGCGGGCCTTTTTATTATTCTTATGTTTTGTGTTGTGCACCACGCCAGCTATGCAACCCTGCGGGAAATGTTCAGCCGGGAAGGCATTAGCCTTGTGTAACCGACAAATCGATTAATACTTCCGCTTCCTTGCAGCTTCCGCCTTCTTCTTACGCTTTACGCTGGGCTTTTCATAATGTTCACGTCTGCGGACTTCCGCTAAGACGCCAGAGCGTGCGCATTTGCGCTTAAACCGTTTGAGAGCACTTTCCAAAGACTCGTTTTCACCAACACGAATTTCCATTTCCTTTTCCCTCCCCTCTGATGCAACGTTACGCAGTGCCGTTGCCTGAGCGTTTAAGCTGTGCAAAACACAGACACATTATACGTGAGTTGATGGTGGAAGTCAACCTTAATTTCATGAGGGACAGGAAAGTATATTCCTGATATTTTCCTTTCTTTACCGGTGCAAATTTGATATAATCCTTTTATGGTCCGTTGTGATTGAAATCACAATGGCCAAATGCGGCATAAGCCGTAAAAAATGTTAGGAGGAACGATTCCAATGAAAAAAGCATTTGCCATGGTATTGGCGCTGATGTTGTTGGCGTTCGCCGTTGTGGGCTGCGCCCAACAGTCTACCCCGGCTCCTGCTGCTTCCGAGGCACCGGCTGCTTCCGAAGCACCGGCAGAACCTACCCAGGAACAGCCGGCAGAGTCCGAAGCTCCCGCTGAGGGCACATACGAAATCGCACTGGTTACCGACGTTGGTAACATCGATGACAAATCCTTTAACCAGGGAACCTGGGAAGGCGTAGAGGCCTATGCCAAAGCCAATAACAAAACCTACAATTATTATCGCCCCTCTGAGGATAGCGACGAGGCCCGTATCGAGACCATCAAAACCGCTATTGAAAAGGGCGCCAAGGTAGTGGCTTGCCCCGGTTATCTGTTTACCGGCGCCATCACTGCCCTGCAGGATGAATATCCTGAGGTAATGTTCATGGTTCTGGACGTAAGCCTGACTGACCTGCCGGAACCCGCTGCCAACACGGCCCTGATTACCTATCAGGAAGAGCAGGCTGGCTACTGCGCCGGCTATGCGGCTGTTAAAGACGGCTACACCAAGCTGGGCTTCCTGGGTGGTATGGCGGTTCCCGCTGTAGTACGCTTTGGCTATGGCTTTGTGCAGGGCGTAAACGATGCCGCAAAGGAACTGGGAAATGTTGCGGACATCGAGATCAAGCACTGGTACTGCGACTCTTTCGCGCCTTCTGATGACATCAAGACCAAAATGGCTGGCTGGTACACCGAAGGCACCGAAGTAGTATTTGCCTGTGGCGGCGGCATTTACCTGTCCGCTATTGGCGCAGCAGAAGAAGCGGGCGCCAAGGTAATCGGCGTTGACCGTGACCAGAGCGGAGACTCCGAGCTGATCATCACTTCCGCTTTCAAAGCGCTGGCGCCTTCTGTAGAAGCGGCTCTCACCGAGCTGTATGCCAACAACGGCGTATGGCCTGAAAGCTGGGGCGGCAAAGAGACCAAGTTCGGCGCCTCCAATGACAGCGTTGGCCTGCCTACCAATGACGAGGCTTGGCGGTTTAACACCTTTACCGTTGACGAGTACAACGCGTTGTACGGCAAACTCAAGAGCGGTGAACTGGTGGTATCTGACGCTATCGATGCAGCGCCTGCTGTAGACGTTGCGGTGGATTATCAGAACTAATTGCGCTGACCCTTTGTCAGTTTGACTGGGCTACGGGGGCTGGGCTTTAGCCCGGCCCCAATCTTGTTTTTACAGTTTATCCCTTCAATATTTTACCCCTGTTGGAATGGGAATTGCCAACAAGACGGGGATGTCAACGCCAGTGGCTTTGGCTATCTGAAATAGGATCAAGCCTGTTTTCCAACTCGTGTGTGGCGCTACTCGGTTTTCTACATTGCTATTATTTATCCATTATTCCTATGGCGCTGTGCGAATAGGGAAAATTTGGTCAAAGGGGAGTGTACATGAGCGAATATATCATCGAAATGCTGAACATCACAAAAGAATTTCCGGGTATCAAGGCCAACGACGATATCACTTTGCAATTAAAGCAGGGCGAAGTGCACGCGCTGCTGGGGGAAAACGGCGCTGGCAAATCCACGCTGATGAGCGTGCTTTTTGGATTATATCAACCGGAATCCGGCGTGATTAAGAAGAATGGCCAGATCGTGCATATTAAAAATCCCAATGATGCAAACGATTTGAATATTGGCATGGTACACCAGCACTTTAAACTGGTGGAGGTTTTTTCCGTGCTGGATAATATCATACTTGGGGTGGAACCCAATAAAATTGGGTTTTTGCAGAAAAAGGAAGCCCATGCAAAAGTGCTGGAACTGAGCGAACGGTATGGGCTGAAGGTGGATCCGGACGCGCTCATTGAGGATATATCCGTAGGGATGCAGCAAAGGGTAGAGATTCTCAAAATGCTGTATCGGGACAATGAAATCCTGATTTTTGACGAACCTACCGCTGTGTTGACGCCTCAGGAGATAGACGAGCTGATGGAAATCATGCGGGGGTTTACCAAAGAGGGAAAATCTATTCTGTTTATTACCCACAAACTCAATGAGATCATGGCAGTAGCCGACCGGTGTACTGTGTTACGAAAAGGCAAGTGCATCGGCACAGTGGAAATAAAGGACACCACAAAGGAAGAACTATCCAAAATGATGGTAGGCCGGGATGTGAGCTTTTCTGTGGATAAGCAAGAGGCAACCCCCGGGGAGACCATTTTGACGGTTGATGGAGTGACGGTGCCCAGTAAACTGCATAAAAACAATGCGGTAAAAAATGTTTCCTTCCAGGTAAAACGGGGAGAAATTGTATGCCTGGCGGGCATAGAGGGCAACGGACAAAGCGAGTTTGTAGCGGCATTGACAGGCCTGGAAAAATTAAGCGCAGGCCATATCGCCCTTTGCGGAAAGGATATTACATCTGCTGCTATTCGGGAACGCAGCAAGCTGGGTATGAGCCATATTCCGGAGGATCGGCATAAATACGGGTTGGTTTTGGATTACACGCTGGAGCAAAACTTAGTGTTGCAGCGCTATTGGCAGCCCCAGTTCCAGCAGAAGGGGTTCATCAAACAGGATGCCGTGCGGGAGTATGCCAATAAATTGATCCAGCAATACGACATTCGCAGCGGCCAGGGGCCGGTAACCGTAGCGCGCAGCATGTCAGGGGGAAACCAGCAAAAAGCGATTATTGCCCGGGAAATCGATAAGGCCCCGGAATTGTTAGTGGCTGTGCAGCCAACCAGAGGCCTTGATGTTGGCGCCATTGAATATATCCATAAGCAGTTGGTGGCCCAGCGTGATGCAGGCAAAGCGGTGTTGCTGATTTCGTTGGAGCTGGATGAAGTAATGAATGTAAGCGACCGTATCCTGGTGATGTACGAAGGGGAAATCGTGGGCGAGTTCGACCCCAAGAAGACCACGGTAAGCGAGTTAGGCCTGTATATGTCGGGCGCCAAGCGCTCTGCCCGGGAAAGCGAGGACGGGAAGCATGAATAAGATCAAGCACTTTGTTCATAAAAAAGGATTTATCAGCTGCCTGGCCTCGCTGGCGTCGATTCTGGTGGGGCTACTGGTGGGGCTGGTTTTGCTGTTTGCATTTAATCCCCCCTTTGCCATGCATGGGTTCCGGCAAATCCTGGTAACCGGTTTTGCATCGCTGGACAAGTTGGCAAAGGTGCTTTATCAGGCTGCCCCATTGGTGATGACGGGCCTTTCTGTGGGCTTTGCTTTTAAAACGGGGCTATTTAATATTGGAGCCACCGGGCAATATACGGTGGGCGCGTTTTGTGCGCTGGTCACGGTCATCCAGTTTCAGCTGCCTTGGTATCTGGGGTTGCTTGCGGCTATGGTAGGTGGCGCTATCTGGGGAGCAATCCCCGGCATTTTTAAAGCCAATTTCAACGTGAACGAGGTAATTACTTCGATTATGTTTAACTGGATTGGCCTGTTCGGCGTAAACCTGGCCCTGAACAACATGCCCATGATGCTGGCAAACTATTGGGGGGCTGTAAATAAAGACCGTACCGCCAGCCTGGCCTCCGCTAACCCTGCCGGCATTATCCCCAAAGCGGGGCTCAACGAGTTGATGGACTCTAACTATATGAATATCGGCATCTTTATTGCCATACTTTTTGCAGTGGTGGTATGGATCATCCTTTTTAAAACCACTTTTGGTTATGAGCTCAAAGCGTGCGGATACAACCGAAACGCGAGTATCTATGCCGGCATCAACGCAAAACGCAACATTGTGCTGTCCATGGTGATTGCAGGTGCCCTGGCAGGCGTTGGCGGCGGCCTGTATTACTTAAGCGGTACTGCCCAATATACATTGGTAAAAAGTCTGCTTGCTATGGGCTTTAACGGCATTTCAGCTGCTCTGCTGGCATCGTCTCATCCCATTGGCACCGTATTCAGCTCGCTGTTTATTTCCTACATTCAAGTAGGAGGCGACGCGATGCAGCCGGAATTTGTAAAAGAAATCATCGATATTATCATTGCTGCGATTATTTACCTTGCAGCGTTTGCTCTACTGATGCGTACGCTTATTGCCAGAGCGATCCGCGTGAAGGAGGGCGGGGAAGAGGAGCCCGCGCTGCCAGATGCAGCGGGGAAACAAAAGGTTGAGGAAAGCGAGGAACAAGACGCATGAAAATATTAGCGGATATTCTCAGCGCAACCATTGTATTTGCTGTGCCGCTACTGTTGGTGGCCCTGGGCGGCATGTTTTCGGAGCGCAGCGGCGTGATCAACATTGCCCTGGAAGGCATTATGGTAGTAGGTGCGCTGTTCAGCTGCCTAACCTTGCGGGCTTTGGACGCGGCGGGCTGGGGCGCTACCCAACCTCAGCTAGGGATGCTGGTGGCGATCTTGGTGGCCGCTCTTTCCGGCATGGTGTATTCTCTATTGCTGGCGTTTGCCTCCATCAATCTGAAAGCGGATCAGACGATTGGTGGAACCGCGCTGAATATGCTGGCGCCTGCTTTGGCCATTACCATTACTTGGGCTATTCAGGGCCAGGGGCAAACCACCATTCTCATCCCTACTTGGACGCGAATTACACAGGCAAACTTCGGTTTGGAAGTGCAGGATACTTTTTTGCAGAACTTTTTGTTCAAGAGCTTTTACCTGACCACACCGGTTGCTATTTTGCTGCTGGTGCTCACCGTAATCTTTTTGTATAAAACCCGGTTTGGGCTGCGGCTGCGCGCTTGCGGCGAGCATCCCCAGGCAGCGGACAGCGTGGGCATCAACGTATATCGGATGCGGTATGCAGGCGTTTGCATTTCGGGATTTTTAGGTGGGATTGGTGGCCTGGCTTATACGGTGGCCGCAGGATCAGGATTTCAATCCGCAGTAGCGGGCTATGGCTTCCTGGCTTTGGCGGTTATGATCTTTGGCAACTGGAAACCGTTAAACATTTTGGGTGCGTCATTGTTTTTTGCACTGTTTAAAATCATTGGCTCCTACAGTGGAAGCATCCCATTTTTGCCAAGCTTTGAAAACGTAAAGTCCAGTGAATACATTTATCTGATGCTGCCCTATATTGTCACGATGATTGTACTGGTGCTGACCTCCAAAAAATCCAGGGCTCCCAAGGCGGAGGGCGTGCCCTACGACAAGGGAGCAAGATAAATGGCAAAGCTTTATTACCGCTACGGGGCTATGGGGTCCAGCAAAACCGCCAATGCCATTATGGTAAAATATAATTACAGTGAGCGGGGGCAAAACGCTTTGCTGGTAAAACCGGCCACTGATTTGCGGGATGGAATAAGCCAAGTCCGCTCCCGCAGCGGGTTGGCGGACGATTGCCTGTTGTTCCAGGATATGGATCTGGAAAGAGTGAAGGCCCATACTTATGATTGCATTATTGTGGATGAAGCCCAATTCCTGACCAAGCCGGAAGTAGAGATGCTAGTGAAGATTGTGGATGACTACAACGTGCCGGTAATCTGCTATGGGCTGCGGGCGGATTTCCAGGGGAATTTTTTTGAAGGCAGCCAGTGGCTGATGGCCTGGGCGGATACCATTGAGGAGATCAAAACCATATGCTGGTGCGGGCGTAAAGCCATCTGCAATGCCCGGCTGGATGGCAAAGGCGGTATTACTAAAGTGGGAGAGCAAGTTGTGCTAGGCGCTAATGATAAATACATTAGCCTGTGTCGCAAGCATTGGGCTCTGGGCGATCCTGGCCCCGGCTTACGCGCAGGGGATGGTGGCGAGAAAAAGTATGAAACATGAACAAACTATATTGTCAGCGGCTTCTGCAAAACAGATGCGTATCCCCCGGCTTTGCCGGGGGATATTGATTTAGAGTACCTTATTGACACGGTACATGCTGGTAAGCACCAGCCAATTGGGCAGAAAGAAGTTGTCAATGGTCCAATAACTTACGCCGGCAAGGCCGTATTCTTCTACCAGCTGTAAACGCGCCTGTATGCTGCGGGCATCATCAAACCAAACCACATGTCGCCGCCCTTGTTCATCATAATAGAAAAAATAGGGAGACTGGGCGTCCACGTCATACTGAATATCTGCTCCGTAACGTTGCGCAATTTCCAGCGCCTGAAGGTTGGAAATGGAGCGGGCAGGCGTGCCCTGTACATAAGGCAGCGTCCAATCGTACCCGTAATTGGGCATTCCCATCAGGATCTTTTCCGCAGGAATAGCGGATACGGCATAATCTAACACTTGCCTTACAGGGCCTATGGGTGCTACCGCCATTGGCGGGCCATAGAGATACCCCCATTCGTAGGTCATGATGATGACACGATCCATGAAAGCCCCATGAACAGGGTAATCATGGGCCTCATACAGGCGGCCGGGCTGATCGGCCCGCAGCTTGGGAGCCACTGCGGTGGATAGATGATAGCCTTGGGGGCGCAGACGTGTCGCTGCACGCCTTAAAAAGGCATTGTAGGCTTCCCGCTGGTTTTCATAAACATATTCAAAGTCGATATCCAACCCCCAGTACCCTTTTTCCTCCAGCACTGCTTCCACATGATCCAACAGGGTATCCTGCAATGAAGGATTGGATAATATTGTGCCCGCCAGATCACTGTCAAACCGTCCGGCAGAGGCCAGATTGGTGAGCACCATCATGGGTGCTACCCCCGCTGATTTCGCCAGGGCGATAAGATCGGTATCATCGATTGTGGAGAGGGAGCCGTCCGGCTGTGCCTCATAGCTAAATATGGAAAGATAAGTGAGAAAAGGGAGGGTATTTTCCAATATTTCAGGCGCAATGGTGGGATACGCATATCCGTTTACGTCGATCCCTCGCTTGGGAACAGAGCTGGTAGGAATGCGAATCATTTGGTTGATTTGAATGAGTGCAGGGTTTTGGATATCCGGGTTTGCCTCCAAGATAAGAGAAAGAGGCACGCCGAATCCTTCCGCAATTTGATAAAGCGACTGCCCAGGGGTAACATAATACTCCCAGTAAGCGACTGGAATAATCAGCGTTTGTCCTGGCCGGAGCCGCTGGGGGTTATCAATTTGGTTGTCCTGCAGGATATCTTCGGCGCTTACACCATAACGTTGGGCAAGCGCAAATACTGTGTCGCCGGGTTGCAGGGTATACAGGATCATGCTGGCCTCCTATCACGAAAGAACAGGCGGGGTTGCCCCCGCCTTTTGGCTGGTCAAGGCTACGGCATCCGGCAGCCCCGGCAGGTGCACCTGTTTTTGCATTGTAACTCCTGTACGATAGCCAAACATTCGCCAAAACGCTGGAAGTGCACGATTTCCCGCTCCCGCAGGAAACGCAGCGGGTCCAGTACCTCGGGATTGCAGGTAAGATCCATCAAGTGCTCATAGGTTGCGCGGGCCTTTTGCTCTGCTGCCAGATCCTCATGCAGATCAGCGATGGGATCGCCGGTGCACTGGATATAGGCCGCGGTAAAAGGAACGCCATCCGGGTTCACAGGAAATACGCCATGATTGTGCATGGTGTAGTAGCCGTCCAGGCCGGCGGCTCGGAGGTCTTCAATGCTGGCGCCGTTCATGCATTGCGCAATCATAACGCCAAGCATTTCCCAGTGTGCCATTTCTTCCGTACCGATGTCTGTCAGGGTTGCGCGGCAGCGATCATCCGGCATGGAGTAACGCTGGGTTAAATAGCGTAAGCCCGCGGCCAGCTCGGAATCCGGGCCGCCATATTGGGCCATGAGCATTTTAGCCATACGCGGGTCGGGGGACGTAATGTTCACAGGGTATTCCAGTTTTTTCTGATAAATCCACATAAGCGTACCTCCTTAGAGTTCCCAGGGCCACTTGGAGTTTACCCAGCAGCCTGTATCGGTAGGAGAATGGCCAAAGTTCATCAGCGGGCCATACAGCGCCTCGTATTTTTCCATCAACATACGAAGCTTCTCGCCATAACAAAGGAAATCCGCTTTAGCGGCCTCGTCACAGGGATGGGTGTCCAGATACAACTGCAGTTCAACGCATACGAACTGGCATTCCGAAATTTTCATCAGTAATGCATTTTGTGATAGTTCCATCATGCTGCCCTCCTTCTTAGCAGTAAGGGCGCACAAGCTCTGGGAAGAGCGTGCCCTGGCACAGCGCCTCATCGGGACAATAACCTGCCTTGTACGTTT
Source organism: Bacillota bacterium (assembly GCA_023451115.1). Taxonomy (GTDB): domain Bacteria; phylum Bacillota; class Clostridia; order Christensenellales; family CAG-138; genus JAEXFV01. The sequence goes on along the minus strand of JAEXFV010000130.1, from coordinate 6,409 downwards.
GTATGGGCATATAGGCCATGGCCAATAAACAGCCGTATTCATCGCCATCTACACAGCCTTCGCATGCCGTGCCAGCCAGCACGGCATTTTTTATGCCCAGAGGATTGAGCTGCGTGCCGCAAGGTTCAAAGCAGCAGCCACTGGATTCTTGGTAGGGGGTTCGGGTCATATGGCATCCTCCTTATTCATTCCCCCCAGAAAGATCACTTCTGGGGATTTCATCAAGGGATCGTATGACGGCCCTGCCGCCATGCTTTTTCAAACAGGGCGAAGGCAAGAGGCCCTCGTCTGCTGTATCCTATGCGATTTGAAAGGCAAAGGTGCGGCTGTGCTGGGGGTATGAACAGGTGCGTTCGTAAAAGATTATTTACTTGAAGGCCTATACCTGGTGAAATATAATGAAGAGGGCAATTGCCTAATTATTTAGGATGGAGTAGGGGATATGTTAGAGGTAAGAGGGCTGACCAAACGTTATGGGAAAATAGTGGCCAATGACAACCTGTGTTTTATGGCGCCTGCAGCAGCGGTAACGGTATTGGCCGGGCCTAACGGAGCAGGAAAGTCCACCGCGATCAAAGCCATTGCAGGGCTGTTGCGTTTCCAGGGGGAGATTTTGATTGACGGCCATCCCAACAAATCAGTGGAGGCAAAACGGCTGTTGGGCTATGTGCCGGAAGTGCCTGCCATGTATGAAATGCTTACAGTATCTGAGCATTTGGAGTTTATTGCCCGCGCCTATGAATTGGACGAAGGCTGGAAGGGCAGGGCCAGGGAACTGTTAAGCCGTTTTGAGCTGGATGATAAAGCGAAAAAGCTTGGGAAGGAGCTTTCCAAAGGCATGCAGCAAAAGGTCAGCCTTTGTTGCGCACTGTTGCCGCAACCCAAATTGCTATTGGTGGATGAGCCGATGGTGGGCCTGGATCCTCACGGCATTAAAGAGTTAAAAACGGTGCTGCAAGAAGAACGGCAGCGGGGAACGGCCATATTGCTCTCTACCCATCTGTTAAGCAGCGTGGAAGAATTGTGGGATGATGTGCTGATTATGATGGAAGGCAAGATCGGCGCTCAGCGCAGCCGCAGCCAAGTGGAGGCGGGGAGCGAATCCTTAGAGGAACTGTTTTTTCAGATTACGGAAGGCGAGTCCCGGGAGGGCCAGGCATGAACGCAATTGGCTATTTGTGGATCCGATCCATCAAAAACAAAATAAAAGAAACGCTTCATAAGCCGGGCATTCTGATATTGTATTTACTCTTAGCTGCTCTGCTTGTGTTTGTAATAGTAAATTCGGCCAACAATCCTCTTCCCGTGCAGGAGAAAAACCTGGATGTGTATGCTTGCATTTTGGTTGGGATGTTTCTGTTTATTTTATTGCTCAGCATGTTTCAGGGACTGAAACAGGGCGCAGCCATATTCAGCATGCCGGATGTTAATTTCCTGTTTACTGCACCGGTGTCCCCACGGCGTATTTTAATTTATGCAGTATGCAAGCAAGCAGGGATATTGGTGCTGGCTTCTGCCTTTTTGCTATTTCAATTTCCTAATCTGCGCAATGGTTTTGGCTTGGACGGAAAGGCCATGGCGGGTATGATGGCCGCATATGTGGGGCTGGGTGTAGCGTCACAGATGATAGCGGTGAATATCTATGCCTATTGTGCCAGCGCCCCCCAGCGCCGTGCCAGAGTGGAAGGTGTTCTGAAAGGGATTATGGCTGCGTTGGTGTTAGCCGTTGGATACAGCGCTCTGCGTTCAGGGGATGTGTGGGGTGCGCTCCGGGCTGCGCTGGGTGCCAGTTGGTGGGACTATATTCCGGTAGTAGGTTGGGCAAGAGGCGCAGCGATGGCATTTGCCATAGGCCGTTGGGGAATTGCTTTGGTGGAAATGGTTCTGCTGGTGGGCGCGTCTTTTGCTTGCATACTGTTGATGCAACGGGCAGGAATGGATTATTTTGAAGATGTGCTGGTTTCAGCAGAACAGACGTATCAGAAAAAGCAGGCGGCGAAAGAAGGTAGGCTCTTTTCTGGCTCACAAGAGGTATCCAAACGTGTGAAACGTGAAGCGGGCGCTTTGGGCGGCCATGGGGCTTGGGCGTTTACTCACCGCATATTCCGGGAGCAATCCCGGCGGGGAATCATTTCCTGGTTGCTGGATTTGAATACGCTTTGCGCCATTGGAGCGCCGCTTATGAGCTTGTTGTTTATACAGGGCGCAGAGGAGGCAGAGGCGGGCATGTGGTCTGCATTGTCCATGGCGGCCTATTTGATGCTGTTTTTTAATTTAAACAGCAGCTTTAATAGAGAGCTAACCGTTCCATACATCTATTTGGCTCCGGGCAAGGCCTTTACCAAACTGCTTGCTATTGTAACGCCCAACGTTTTAAAAGGCCTGCTTGATGGGGCGATATTTGGGGTGGCATTGTTGTTGCTGCTTCATGTACCAGTTGTTGCTGCTATAGCGGCGTTTTTGTGCTATGCCAGCATTGCCTGGCTCTATACTGCGGGGCTAGTGCTCATTGAACGGGTGCTGGGAGGCAACAAAAACAAGGTATTGATTGTTCTGGTATATTTTTTAGGGCTGTTGCTGCTGATTGCACCGGGTTTGGTACTGGCAATTTTACTCAGTGCCTGGTTGCCTCTATGGGCGGCTTTGATTGCTTGGGCGGCAGGGAATACCTTGCTGGCGTTGCTGATTTTATTCCTTTGCCGGAATTTACTGGCCCATCCGGAAGTCGGATAAGTACAAAAAAGCGTTTTAAACAGCCCCCTACAGGCAAAAGCTTGGCGGCGGGCCGTTGCTATGGTATGCTAGAGGAAATAAATCCTATCTTTATAACAAGGGTGATGGAATGGAAACGGGCCTACAAGCAACCAAACAACGGATGCATTTAAAAAAAACGCTGCTGCTTTACATGGCGGGGCTAATGGTAGTCTGGACGGCATTTGAGCTGCTGCTTGCGCCGGCGCTGCATCAGGGGCAGACCGGCGGCAACAGCCTGGCAATCGCGCTGGAGCTATTGATATGGACAATCCCGGCTTTTTGTCTGATGCGGCTGTATAACGACCAGCTTTATATCCCTGTCAGGCAGGCATTTTCCTTCTCTCATGAGGCGTTGCAATGGACATTGTTTTTGGGCGCCATCGTTGCGATGGCAAACCTGCTGATATTGGCGGTACGGGTACAGGCATTGGAAATTGACCTGCATTTGGAGGGGGCTACGCTGCTGGAAAGCGTAGTGCTCATTGGCTTAACCGAGGAGTTGGTGTTCCGTGGGTGGGTGATGAACGCGTACGCCAAACAGGTAGGCCCTTGGCGCGCCAGCTTCATCGCAGAAGGGCTGCTGATTGCCATGCATATCCCTGCCTGGATATTGGAGGGGATGTTTTCTTCTTACCTTATTGTTTTTGAAGTGGTTAAAGTGTTTGTGTTGGGGATTTTTTATGGGATTGCATTCAAAAAATCCCATTGCATTTGGACCTCTATGGCAGTGCATATGCTCTTTAATTTTATGCAAGCCGCCCTTTTTCAGGCTGGCCATTGAGAGAAACCCCCAATCAAAAAGGCCGTTTGGCGCCTTTATTCATGGGATGCTTTCATGGAGTTAATCATTTATTCATGCATTGGCCTTTTTTTCATGCTATAATACCATTATTCAAAACGAAAAGGGAAGGTTATGAAGCAGCAACACGCAAAAGGGTCTTTGCGCATGCAACAGCGTAAGCGCACAGCAGCCCAGAAAGAAAATAATAAGCAGCGTACAGCGCGTACCCGGGCCAGGCGGGCCAGGATGCGGGCCATGGGCGCCAACTTGCGCACCAGCACACAAAGCTTATGGTTCCGGCTCAAGCGAATGTCGCCTCGAGCTGCGGTAATATTAGGCGCAGTGCTGGTATTGGTGATTGGCGTACCGGTCATCATTGCGGCCACGGCAAAACCCGCCGTACAGCAGGCAGGAGGAGCCCCCTCAGGGACCCCGCAAAACCAGAGCCGGGATACAACGCTGGAATTGCAGGCAGCCACCTTAAGTATGCAGGCGCCAGCGGCCACGCCGGTTGTCACACCTGCGCCAACCCCAACCCCAGAGCCGCACCCGGAACGGGAGGCATTGAAAGAAGGCGTTACCGCTCCCATTGTGGCTGAGCTGCAGGAACGGCTGATGGAACTGGGATATATGGACGCGGACGAGCCTACGGAGTATTACGGTCCTCAGACAAAGGCAGCGGTAAAGCTGTTTCAGCGGCAGCATGAGTTGACGGTGGACGGTTGCATGGGAATGGAAACCTATACCATGCTGCTGTCGGACCAGGCGCAGAAGTACGTGGTGTTTTATGGCGTAGAAGGCACGGATGTGCAAGAATTGCAAAAACGTTTGCAAGCGTTGGGCTATTTGGAAAGCAAAGCCACCGGATTGTTTGCGGAAGCAACCGAAGCGGCAGTGAAGAAATTCCAGGAGCGTAACGGCCTTACGGCAGACGGAAAGATTGGCGAACAAACCCGTGAAATGCTTTACAGTGAAGAGGCGAAAGCAAATTATTTTGAACGGGGTGAAGTCAGCGAAAAGCTTAAGACGTATCAGACCAAGCTGAAAAAGCTGGGTTATTTGACCACTGAGCCGGATGGAAAATATGGTAACGATACGGAAGCCGCGGTAAAACGCTTCCAGGAACGCAATGGCTTGATTGCAGACGGCTATTTAGGGCCGCAAAGCATTGAGCTGCTTACCAGCAGCGATGCCCAAGCCAATGCGCTGATGATTGGCATGCGCGGAACAGACGTGGAAAATGTGCAAAAACGGCTCAAAGAGCTGAAATATCTCAGCGGTAAGACCACAGGCTACTTTGGCTCCGAAACAGAGAACGCTGTACGTAATTTCCAAAGCCGCAATGATCTGACGGTAGATGGCAAAGTGGGCAAACAAACCATGTCCGTGTTATCCTCCAGCAGCGCAAAGAAGGCCAGCTCCAGCAGCAGCGGATCTTCTTCCAGCTCAAGCTCAGGAAGCAGTTCGTCCGGCAGTAGTTCCAGCGGCTCCAGCAGCGGATCTTCTTCCAGCTCTGGCAGCAGCTCTAGCGGAAGCTCTTCTTCCACCGTTCCCAGTGGCGCCAGCGTGGAAACCTTTATCTCCATTGCCGAATCCAAGTTGGGCTGCAGGTATGTGCGTGGAGGGAAAGGGCCGAACACCTTTGATTGCTCCGGCTTTGTATACTGGTGCTTGAACCAGGCTGGTGTAAAGCAAGGTTATATGACATCCGCTACCTGGCAGAAGGTTACCAAGTATGAACGGATCAACAGCATGGCCAGCCTGAAACGGGGCGACGTAATTAGCTTCAAAGGGCATGTGGGCATCTACCTGGGGAATGGGCGGATGATTGACGCTTCCTCCAGCCAGGGAAAGATACGTATTTGCGAAAAGATTCAGAGCTCCAGCTATTGGACAAGAAACTTTGTGGCAGGTTTCCGGATATTCTAATGCCGGAACAAGATGGAAGAAATGAAAACAACGCTATAAATGAAGCGCCTTGTGATTTGTCACAGGGCGCTTTTGTAATAGCAATTTGTTTTAAATGTATAGGGGTAAATGCTATAGTTGGTAGCAAAAAAATAAAAGAATATATCTCAATTCTTTAAATTTTGTATGATATTTTTGGTTTTTTCACTTTACTTTGTTTTAAAATTATAGCCTGATTTGTAAAACGCTGGGCGCTTAGGTGGCATATCTTTCACAACATGTTGTATCACTTGCCGGGCATACTAACAATAAAATGCCGGTAAAGGCAGAAGCAAGAGGTGAAAGAAAAATGAAGGGAAAAGTCCGGCTTTTTTATTTATTATCTACAATTTTGTGTGTGATATGTTTCGCTGGGTGTATGCCTGTTCCACGCGGGGAGCAGCCGCCGGAAGAATTTCGTCTGGGGGAAGCCGTGGTAATAGAAGGTGTGGATGTATCCCGCATGACCATTTCGGAAGCCCGGGATGTGGTGGAGGCTGCGGCAAAAAAACGAATAGAGAATATGACTCTCCGTTTTATGCTGAAGGATTTGCCAGAAGCTGAAGCTATGGAGAAAACGGGGGATACGCTGCCAATTGTGCCGGATGTGGAAGGGGCGCTGCAGGAAGCATCCTATTTAACCCAATATAAACCAGTAGGGGAAGAAGAAAGGGTGATCCCTGTTATATACCGCCTGGAGGATACTGGGGGACACAAGCTGGCCACAGCAATACAGGAGTTTTTTTATGTTCCTGCAACAAATGCCACAGCCAGTTACAGCCGGGATGTGGAAGGGCTGTTTGCCTATACACAGGGCGAACCAGGCAGGCAAGTTGAGGAAGAAACCATATTTGCCTATTTGCAGGATGCGGCAGAACAGGCGAAAAACGCAACGATCCAGCTGCCATGGCAGGAAATATCGCCTGC
>JAEXFV010000122.1 GCA_023451115.1 Bacillota bacterium | reverse complement strand
CGTATTCCCGATGGCGGAATATCCTGCACGGTTTTTACAATGATGTTTTTATAGTCCATGTTACCTCCTTATTTCTGCCTTCCCATATATTCATAATTTTTTATTTTACTTAGAAAGATTGACCGTTAATCCTGTATGTAACATGCAATGCCTGGTCAAGTTTCAGAACTCATCTTGCACGCAACAAGCATGCAAGCGTTTTTCTATATATCTACACATTTTATTATAATGTCCAAATTATAATCCTAACTGGAACAAATTGCAACTGTCTTCACCATTTTAACCAAATTTTTTTCAAACAGCCTTTCCGGCCTAAGGTTGTTTCTTGACAACCTGGAACCTATCATTCTAAACTACAATAATGGTTTGTCCAGCTGGGCGATTTTATGCCATATGTTTGGAGGCCAATAAAAACGATGCAACCCACCGCTTTCCCAGGCACTGTTAAAAATGTCCAGTGCGGTGGCAAAACAGCAGCATATGATGGAGATGATAAAAATGGATGAACAGCAACAGACCCAGGCAAAGCTGGGAACCGAGCGGATAGGCAAGCTGTTGTTTCAGCTGGCATTGCCTGCTATTGTGGCACAAATTATTAATGTGTTATACAATATGGTAGATCGCATGTATATTGGCCATATCCCGAATGTTGGCGCAGACGCTTTAACAGGCGTAGGGGTAACCATGCCTGTGATTATGGCAATTTCCGCCTTTGCAGCCTTGGTCAGCATGGGTGGCGCGCCTCGCGCAGCCATTATGATGGGGCGCAAAGATCATGCCCAGGCCGAAAAAATCCTAGGCAACTGTACCGGTATCCTGCTGGTGTTGGCGGTGGTGCTTACTGTGGTGTTCCAGCTTTTCGGCAGGCAAATTTTGCTGCTGTTTGGCGCCAGTGAAAACACCATCGGGTATGCCTGGGATTATATGCAAATTTATTCCATGGGTACCCTGTTCGTTCAGGTAGCTCTAGGGCTGAACGCTTTTATCAGCACCCAGGGGTTTGCCAAAATCAGCATGTATACGGTGCTCATCGGCGCAGTTTCCAATATCATACTGGATCCTATCTTTATGTTTGCGCTGGGTATGCAGGTGCGCGGTGCGGCGCTGGCTACCATTATCTCCCAATGTATTTCTTCCATTTGGGTGGTTCGCTTTTTAACTTCTAAAAAGAGTGCGCTGCGCATCAAGGCGGCTAACCTGCGCCCGAAGGCTAAAATCATACTGCCTTGCCTTGCGCTTGGCGTTTCGCCCTTCATCATGCAATTTACTGAGAGCGTTATTTCCGTTTGCTTTAACACGTCCCTGCTCAAATATGGAGGCGACCTGGCAGTAGGCGCCATGACCATTTTGGCTACTGTGATGCAGTTCTCCATGCTTCCCCTGCATGGATTAGTGCAGGGAGCGCAGCCCATTATCAGTTTTAACTATGGAGCGCAAAACCCGCAACGGATCAAAGAAGCATTTCGCTTGCTGTTGCTCTCTTGCGCCGCCTACTCTACCCTGCTTTGGGCAATCTCCATGTTCGCGCCCGGCGTTTTTATCGGCATGTTTACCAACGATGCCGCCCTTGCCCAATACAGTGCATGGGCAATCCGCATTTATATGGCGGTTTCCCTGCTTTTCGGCATTCAAATTGCCTGCCAGCAAACGTTTATCGCCTTAGGCAACGCCAAAGTTTCCGTATTCCTGGCGCTGCTGCGTAAAGTAGTGCTGTTGATCCCCTTAATTTTCCTGCTGCCGCAACTATTTGCTGATAAGGTGATGGCTGTGTTCTTAGCGGAACCCATCGCTGACTTTTGCGCTGTAGCCACAACGGCCATCACATTCTTTTATTCCTTCCGCAAGCTGATGCGTTCCATGGAACAGGGGAAAAACCAATCGTAGTTTTACTGGAACAATATAGCAGGCCGCCAATAGGCGGCCTGTATTACTATGGATAAATGGATCCCCGCTAAACCATGTTGACAGAAAAACAGCTCCGTTATGCACGGCACAGCTTTTCAAAAGCTTCCTGTTGCGTGGCAACAAAAAAGACATCTTTCCCCTTGTTGCTCTCCCAAATAAAGTCCTTCAACGGCTTGCTGGTATAGTTTGAATACTCTCCAACCACTGCAAGCTTTACCTGGTAATTGACAAATTTTTGAAGAATTTCCCCTGCAAGGCCGCTGCTTAAAATAAAAAATGCCTCACAAACCGCTTCTTTGAAGAGCACTACTCTGTCGCAACCAGAAGCGTATTTGACCTGCACAATAAAATCCAGCGCAGACTGGACATCTTGCAACAGCTTCTCCTCGCTCTCTATTATCGCAACCGCTATCCCATTTACAACAGCTGTATTAATATACATACCCACCGCTCCACAATTTTTTCCCGGCATTCTTGCCACCCTGTTATATTATTTTATCATACTTTCCTGCCTATAACGATTTTAAAATACACCCGCTAAGTATCCGAGAAAAAACGGGCCGGAGCTTATGCCATAAGCTCCGGCGCTTTTATCTTAAAATTGGGCATGTTTTCTTTTCATTATTGCCGCTATCACTGCTCGCCTTCCCGCTTTGCCCGAATGGGCATTATGATGCAGATGGGGATAGCGATCAAGGGAATAGCCAAATATCCCAGCAAGGAATACCCTTGGCTAATAATCGTGCGAAGGCCTAATTGGGAAATGGCGATACAGCAGCCAAAGTACAAAATGCCGGTAACCAGATTTCTCCAAGCCCGATTTTTCAGCATCCCCTTTTGCGGATACAGCCCCTCCACCCGGGCAGCAACCGCGTGGAGCTGCGGCGCGCCGCTAGATAGCAAGGCCAGAAACATAGTAATCATGTAAACAGTGGGAAGCCAGGGGGCTTTTACTGCTAAAAAGTTTTGAATAACGCTTAATGTTGGCACCTGTTCCAGCAGTACCTCCGGGCAATAGGGTAGCACCAGCAGCGTGCTTACGATAAATGCCAAGGAATTCATAAGGAAGCTAGTAATTCCGATAGCAAGAGAATGTTTTTTATGGACAACCTCTTGCTCCACAGCACATAGAGTCAGCGCATTGCAGGCATTGGAAAATCCCAACGCAAATGCACCGCTCACTCCTGCCAGCAAATGAAACCCTTCAAACGGCTGCCTGTTTTGAAACACGGTTTGCAGCCCTTGGGGATGATTGGAAACGGCAAATACGGTTAACACCAGCATACCACCAATCATAATCACCGACATAATAGCAGAAGACGCCCGCACCAGCTTAGCGCCCCAAAGGACCAAGGCGATACTGATTAGTGCCATCACGATTGCTCCGGCAATCATTGGCGCCCCAATCAGCTGATTGAGAAAGGTAGAACCCATGGCTACCACTGCGCTGCCTCCTACGATCATGGCGATGATCATGTAAACCTCCATAATCGGCGTGAGAAATTTTGAACATTTTCCGTACAGCTGCTTGGCATAGCTGGAATAATTATATACTTGATAACGGCGAGCCACTTCTGCACCCATGCCAATAATCAGCGCAGCCAGGCCCATGCTCAAAAAAGGCAGCAATACCACGCCCCAGATACCATAGGGTGCAAAATATACAGTAGCGAAGGCGCCAGAGATCATGGAAGGGCCAACCAGTGCACCAAACCAAACAGAAGACACCGGGAAGGCAATTTTGAAACAAGAAGACGTTTTCCTTCCTACTTTGCCGCTCCCTACCGACTGTGCGGATTTCCAAGAAGCTTCAGCATTTTGCATCATTTCATCCTACAATTTCTTGATTTTTTAATAAATTTTAGCCGCCGCGCATTGAACACGGCGGCTCTACGCCCTTGTTCTTGCCCAGGAGTTTTTTACAGCGCTAAGATCATGCCGCCATCGCATACAATGGTCTGGCCCTGCGTATAGCTGCATGCGTCAGAAGCCAGGAACAGCAATGCGCCGGATAAATCGCCATACTGGCCCAGCCTGCGCTGCGGCACCTTGGCAGCAATACGCTCAGCAACATCCTTGGGGGTGTCCGCGGACATATCGCCATTGGTCATCTGGCCAGGCGCAATGCCATTGACATATACGCCATATGGCGCAAAAGCTACTGCCAGAGACTTGGTTAGATGCACCACACCGGCTTTTGCCGCGTTGTAGGAAGCGGAGTTGCCGGAAGCAACAAATCCGGAGACGGAAGAAACGTTGATAATGTGTCCGCCATGCTCCTTCATATATTGCACGAATACTTCTTTCGCCATCAGGAAGCACCCGGTCAGGTCGGTGTCAATCACCCGCTGCCATTGCTCCAAAGTGTGCTTTTCCACAGGGTTGATCTCAATAAGCCCAGCATTATTCACCATGATGTCCAAACGGCCAAAAGTTTCGATTACCTTGGCAACACCGGCTTGAATAGAAGTCTCTTTTGTAAGGTCGCATACAACGGGAACGATTTTGCGGCCGGTTTTCTCATGGATATCCGCAGCTACTTTCTTCATCTTATCTTCGCTGCGGGCAAACAGGGCAACATCCGCGCCATACTCCGCCAGAGAAGTAGCCAACTCAACGCCCAACCCATGGGAAGCGCCGGTTACGATGGCAACACGGCCGGTTAGGTCAAAAGAAATGAAAGGTTTATGTTCCATAGCAAATTTCTCCTTTTTTGTCTTTGTATTTTGGGTGCGCCCGCAGGATTGCCCCCGCGGACGAGTCACACCATTATTTCCAACTCTTTTTTCCGTTTTTCAGTCCGATAAGCACTACTGCAATGCCCACGACCAGAGCGATAGACGCTGCAATCATGCCACCAGTATAGCTACCGGAGCCTTCAAAAATCGCAGCATAAACATTGGAAGAGAACATGCTGGTCAAGGTGCCCACGCTGGCAATATAGCCGTAAATATTCGCATAGTCCTTTGGCCCCAGGATGCCTTTTACCATCAGCGGAGGCGCAATGGACATGGTGGCAAATCCAAAGCCAAACAGGGCTGCACCTATAAATGCCATGGTTGCAACGCTGCCAGTTACCAGCACCAGGATGCCGGCAATCATGGCGCATGCGCCAACAGTATAAGTTGTGCCAACGCCGAATTTGTCATTAATCATGCCCAATAGAACTTTGCCAGCAATGGAGCCCACCATTAAGCAAGTGGACAGCACGCCTGCCTGGGCAATATCAAAGGCATAAGCAGTAGTGGCAAATTTTGCAGCCTGGGTCTGGAAGTTGCAAGCGAAGAAGCAAACGATTACCCCAATGGCTACCAGCCAGAACCAAGGAGTCTTGAGCGATTCTTTCAACGTAAGTCCGCGATTTTCAACCGATACGGCAGCGCCCTGTTTTTGGGCCGCTTCATCCGCGCCATAAGCCTGCTGGTTCCCCTTAGGTGCATAGCGCAACCCAAGTATGGCAAATGGAAGGGAAATTACAGCCGCGATTACCGCGCCCAAGCGCATAGCGCTGCTCCAGCCCATGCTTTGGATCAGGTTGCCCATTACAGTGCCAAATACTGCGCCGCCCAGGTTTGTACAGGCCATTGCAATCCCCATCACCGTACCCAGGGACTTTTTAAACCAGTTATTAATCAAGATGGGGATGAGCAAATACGTCAAGAAGGAAAGGCCCAAGCCGATGATTACGCCACAGACCATCCAACCCACAAAGGTAGTGAAGGCTGAAATCAGTGCAAACCCGCCGCAGGCAAGCAATATTGCTACGGTAGCTACAATGCGGGTATCCACTTTAGCAAAAATCTTACGCGCCACTGGCTGGAAAATAGCCATGGTGCCTGTCATACAAGTGAAATAAAGTGCAAGGCTTGCCATACTCTGGTCGGTATACTGCTGGCTGAACGCAGTCATAAACAAACTGATCGAGTTTGCCACGATGCCCAATACGCCAAACATGATGAAGCAGCAGCTAATCATCACCACCCAGGCAAAATTGTTTTTTTTCTTGGTTGCTTCCATCTAATGATACCCTCCTAAAATAAAACATTATAAAAGCATTCTGTATCCAAGCTGCTGAAGCGGCGCAGCGCCGCCCCAGCGGCTTACAGCTTAAAGTTATTCCATAATACGGGCGTATTGGAAGCCTTCGCCCGTAGCATTGACAATCTTACGAGGCGCAACCGCATCCCCAATCAGGCGGACATTGTTTACTTTGCCAAACAGTTCATCTTCCAAAGCATTATTGGAGCGGTAGCCTGAAGCAATGACAACGGTGTCGCAGGGAATAGCAGTAACATTGCCATCCTTTTCCACCTCTACGCCTTCGTCTGTAACTTTGGTAACCTTTACACCCAAATGCATCTCGGGATTGGCGTCCTTCATCATCTGCCGCAGGCACTGATCATTGTTATAAAGGTGTTCCGCGGTTTTAAGGATGTCATCCAGCATATCAATTACAGCTACGGATTGTGCCGTTTTGCCAACGTGCAAAGCGGTCTCACAACCTACCAGGCCCGCGCCGATAACCGCAACCTTACCGGTGAGTGGTTTACCGGTCAAAGCCTCATATGCGGTTATCACATTCTTACCAGCTACGCCGGGAATGGGAGGGATGAAAGCGCGGGAGCCTGTGCAAAGGGCTACATAATCATAGTTTCCGGCAATGATTTCTTCTGCAGTCGCCTCTTTATTCATGCGCACCGTTACATTGCTTTGATCCAGCTTATGCACCAGATAAGCCAGGAACTCGCGGACGTCTTCCTTGAACTCCGGCGCGCCTGCGGCAATAAGATTACCACCAAAGGCCGCGGTCTTTTCCCACAGCTCAACTTTGTGGCCACGTCCTGCCGCTATGATTGCGGTTTCCAAGCCGGCAGGGCCGCCACCCACTACCAGCACCCGTTTGGGATTCGTAGCCGGGGTAAGCGGGAAGTCAAATTCATGGCCACACTGGGGGTTCACAGCACAATCGCTAAAGCGCCCTTTGAGGGAAGTATACAGGCATTCATTGCAACCGATGCAATGGGCAACGTCCCGATAGGCGCCTTGCTTTACCTTGTTGGGAAACTCAGGGTCAGCCAGCATTTGATGCCCTACTGCAACAAAATCCAGAACGCCGTCATCCAGCGCCTTTTCCGCTACCATGGGATCGTTAAGCTTGCCCTGGCCGATAACAGGAACACTGACCACTGCCTTAACCTGCTCCACCACATCCAATTCAAAGCCTTTTTTCTGGTAAACGGTGGGAACCTGCATATAATATTTTTCATAGCAACCGGTATCCACATGGATGGCGTCCACGCCTTTTTCATCCAGCTTTTTGCAGATTTCCAGCCCTTCCGGCAGCCCACGGTATTCAGGGTTATCCATGCAATGATCTACGGTCACCTTGACTACAATGGGGAAATCCTTCCCACAATTGGCCCGGATAGCATCGATGCACTCCATAAGGATGCGCATGCGGCCATCCAAGTTCCCGCCGTATTCATCGGTACGTTTGTTCCAGGCCCGTGTGAGGAACTGGTCGATAATATATCCGCCATAAGCGTGAATTTCCACGCCGTCGGCTCCCGCCTTTTTCGCCATCAAGGCGCCGCGGCCCATGTAGGCCACCAGCTTTTTAATTTGTTCCACCGTAAAAGGAACGCAGTTCATATTGGGGAAATTCCTGGTGGGAACGGCACTAGCGGAGTAGGGCGCATGATCAGGATCCGCATAGGCCACTCTGCCCAGCCCGGGACCAATCTGAACAAACACTTTGGTGCCATAGGCATGGCATTTGTCTACCGTCAAGCCCAACCGGTCCACCTGGTGATAGGTTTCCAGCACGAAACAGGGCCGGGTTTCAAATTCGGTGGTGACTACGTTTAAGCCCGTAATGATCAGCCCCGCGCCGCCCTTGGCACGAGCCTCGTAATACGCAACGCAGCGATCGTCAAAGCCGCCATCCGGCGCCGTCTTTCTGCCCATGGGCGCCATCACAATGCGGTTATTCATTTTAACCTTTCCGATACAGCCTCTTTCAAATAGCTTCATCGTTTTCTGCTCCTTGCTTATTTTCCCTTGCAACCATGCCTGACATCTTGCGCGCTAAAGTTTGTCAAAATGATCACATTCATTGATAGGTATCATAACGGTTTAATATTTTTTTCACAATATGCGATTGCTAAAAAATTAACATTCCTGTTTTCGCATTTGCACAAGCACCTATTTTATATATTGTTCTCTATATAATGGCTTAATATTGCCATTTTGGGGCTTATTCTAAAATAAATATGATACTATTCTTATATGGAATTAAACATTTTCACAAGCTGTTATTTTATATATGGCTTTGCTATAATAAATTGGTTAGCAATTTTTGAAAGGGGGGTGAATGCTTATGTCAACCATGGAGGTTTCTTTTTACGAAAAATTATTGCGCGCCACTCTCTCAGGCCGTTTTGACGCAATTACCCAAGTGGTGTCCGCCCATTGGAACTGCCCCGTTTCTATCATTGATATTGAATATAATATTTTAGGCATGTCGCCTCGAGTTCCTATTGGAGATCCTACTTGGGACACGCTATGTCAAAAATCCCGGGTACCCGATGCCATGGTGCTTTCTTTTATTGAGGCGCAATACATGAAAGAACCTAGCCAAACTGATCAGGCCGTGGTCATTAACTGGGGTGTAGCGCAGGAAAATCACAGGGTCAACTGCCGTATTACTACCGACCATATGGTAAGGGGGTTTATTTCCCTAGTAGCAAAAAACGTCGAATGGACGCAGGAGGATTCCCGGGAATTCGAGCTTTGCGCCAAATGCTGCAGTATCATTTTTCAACAGCGCCCACAATCAGCGGCAGACGTAGGGTTTCGCCGGGCCACCTTTCTTTCCGCCTTGCTGGACGGCAGCATCTCCAACCATGAAATTCTCAATCGCTGGCTCAATGGCCTGGATTTAAGCATGGGGCAATATTTCTGGCTCATGGTAATACGCTCCTCTCAGCAAAACATGTTGCCTACTGAGCGAGAGTATATTTATCGGTACCTGCGCTCTTTCTTCCAGGGAAACGCCCTAATTCTTAAAGATCAGCAGGCCTGCGTGCTGCTCACTTCCAATACTCCAGCTTTCCCCCAAGCTAAGCTAGTGGGCATAGATCCAGCTATTTGGCGAAAGTTTCGTTTAAGTGCGGGCGTTAGCCGCTACTATCAGGACTTAATTGATTCCCCAGCGTATTTCGCCCAGTCCCAGCGGGCCCTTACCTTTGGCCTGCGTTTTACCCCGGAGGAGACGCTTTTCTTTTATGATAAAATTGCCCTGGAGGACGTTTTGTCCTGCATCCCAGGGCAGTTACCCCGAGCCAATTATGAGCATAGCGCAATTGCCTGCTTGGCAAACCATGACGAAAAACAGCATACAGAATACCTGCGCACGCTGGAAACTTACCTCTGCTCTTTTTGTGATAGCGGAGAAACTGCTTTAGCTTTACATATCCACCGCAACACCCTGCTTTATCGGCTGCGCCAGCTACAGGAAATTGCCCATATTGATTTAAGCGACCCTGATACTTGCATCCTACTGTTACTCAATTTCCGTCTTGCGCGACAAGAGCGGGCTTAACAGGCTTATCACTATAAAAGGCCCATTTCCCAATGCAAGCGCAATATGGTAACATATATCCATAGCGTTTGCGTGGGGATTGTCCGTAAGCGCTCCCGGGCTTTTAGCCAGCGGGGGCGTTTTGTATGCCCTCTTCAACGCAGCGTTATCTCGATCAACTGGATTGGAACAACAAAGATGAAACGTTTGGCTATCGGCATTTTAGCCCATGTAGACTCGGGTAAAACCACCCTTTCAGAGGCACTATTGTACCGCTGCGGGGAAATCCGCAGGCTGGGACGGGTGGATCATAAAACCGCTTTTTTAGATACTCATACCCTGGAACGGGACAGGGGCATTACCATTTTCTCTAAACAAGCGCTGCTGCATTTGAAAAACAGCGAATTTACTCTGTTGGATACGCCGGGGCACGTGGACTTTTCCCCGGAAATGGAACGCACGCTGCAGGTATTGGATTATGCCATCCTGGTAATCAACGGCGCGGAAGGGGTGCAAAGCCACACGCAAACCCTTTGGCGACTGTTGCTGCGCTACCAAATTCCAACCTTTGTTTTTGTCAATAAAATGGATCTGGCCGGCGCAGATCAGGCTGCCGCCATGGCAGAACTCAAGCGGCAGTTGGACGAAGGCTGCGTAGATTTTACCGCCGGGCAGGACAAGGAAGATTTCTGGGAAAGCCTGGCCCTGTGCGACGAGAGCCTGATGGAACAAATACTGGATACCGGCAATGCTGCCCTTCAGGATATTTGCCGTGGGATTGCCCACCGCAAGGTTTTCCCCTGTTATTTTGGCTCTGCCCTCAAGCTTTGGGGCGTGGACGAATTGTTACAGGGGCTGGAAGCCTACACCCGCATGCCAGCTTGGGGAAGCGCCTTTGGGGCCAGCGTATTCAAAATTGCCAAGGACGAGCAAGGCAACCGGCTCACCTATTGTAAAATCACCGGCGGCCGCCTGAACGTAAAGGATTTGATTACCAGATCCCAGGGGGAGCAGATACTCTGGTCGGAAAAAGTCAACCAAATCCGTATTTACTCCGGCGCAAAATTTCAGGCAGTGGATGAGGCCCTGCCCGGCATGGTGTGCGCATTGACGGGACTGACCCATACCTCCCCCGGCGAAGGGCTGGGCGCAGCAACCGATGCTGCAGGCCCAATGCTGGAGCCGGTGCTCACCTATCGGGTCAATTTGCCCGTGGGGACGGATATCCACGGAGCGCTAACCTGCCTGCGCCGTCTGGAAGAGGAAGAGCCTCAGCTGCATGTGCTTTGGAATGAGCTGCTGCAGGAAATCCAGGTGCAGCTCATGGGCGAAGTACAGCTTGAGGTGCTCAAAAGCCTGCTGCTGCAGCGTTTTGGGTTGGAAGTAAGCTTCGCTCAAGGCAATATTGTATATAAAGAAAGCATCCTGGCGCCAGTGGAAGGCGTTGGGCATTATGAACCCCTGCGGCATTACGCTGAAGTACACCTGCTGCTGGAGCCCTTGCCCAGGGGCAGCGGGCTGCAGTTTGGCGCCGCCTGCCGGGAAGATGAACTGGACAAAAACTGGCAGCGGCTCATTTTAACCCATTTGGAAGAAAAGGTGCATCGGGGGGTGCTCACCGGTTCCCCCATCACGGATATGCGCATTACGCTGGTGGCAGGCCGTGCGCACCAAAAACATACGGAAGGGGGCGACTTCCGCCAGGCCACCTATCGGGCGGTGCGGCAGGGATTAAAATGTGCCCAAAGCGTACTGCTGGAACCCTGGTATGATTTCCAGTTGGAGGTGCCTACGGATTGTGTAGGGCGGGCCATGTCGGACCTGCAGCGTATGGAGGCCGACATATTCCCGCCGGAAGTACAAGGCGATTTTTCCCTGCTTCGCGGCAGCGGGCCGGTAGCAGCCATGCGGGAGTACCACCTGGAGGTCACCGGATATACCCGGGGCAAGGGCCGTCTCTCCTGCATCCCTTGCGGCTACCGCCCCTGCCACAACGCCCAGCAGGTGGTGGACACCCTGGGATATGACAGCGACCGGGACTTGGATAACCCCGCCGACTCCATTTTTTGCTCCCATGGAGCAGGCTATGTGGTGAAATGGGACCAGGTGCGCGAGCACATGCATGTAGCCAGCCCCCTGGAATTGCAGAAGCCTGCACAAAGCCAGAACAAAAGCCTGCAACAGCGGGCGGAAAAATACTGTGCCCGTTTGGCAGAGGATCAGGAGCTGATGCGAATTTTTGAGCGCACTTATGGGCCGATCCGCCAAAACCCGCTTTCCGCCTTTCGCCCTGCCAGCAAACCCACCTCCGCCCAGGAGGCGCAGCTTTCCCTGCCGCAGCCCCAAGAGGGGCCGGAATATCTGCTGGTTGACGGATATAATATTATTTTTGCCTGGGAGGATCTTCAACAGCTTGCCCGGGACGATATGGCTGCTGCCCGCAGCCGTTTGATAAACATCCTGTGCAATTACCAGGGATTTCGGGAGTGCGAGCTCATTTTGGTGTTTGACGCTTATAAGATCAAAGGCAATCCCGGAGCGGTGGAAAAGGTGCATCATATTAGCGTAGTATATACCAAAGAGGCGGAAACCGCAGACATGTACATTGAAAAGG
The DNA here is from genome assembly GCA_023451115.1 of Bacillota bacterium. Taxonomy (GTDB): domain Bacteria; phylum Bacillota; class Clostridia; order Christensenellales; family CAG-138; genus JAEXFV01. The sequence continues at coordinate 1,008 of JAEXFV010000122.1, read as the reverse complement.
TTACTCACACATTGGGAAAACGCCATCGGGTGCGTGTGGCCACCTCAGACCGGCTGGAGCAGCTGATCATCCTGGGGCATGGCGCTCAGCGCGTCTCCGCAGCCGCTTTCCGGGAAGAAGTGGATGAGGTGGAACGGGCAATTCGCAACCTGCTGGATGCAAACTACCAGGCGGGCGATGCTGCCATTGCGCGCATCCTGGAATAAAGGGGAGGTTCCCCCCTTATTCTTTGTGCTCGGCAAAAAAAGGGCGCTGCTCACAAGGAGCATACCCATAAGGAAGTAATTTAATATTATCGTAGAACGGCATCGCTTAGGCTATGCCGTTCTGCTTCACCTTTTTGTTCAACAGTCTGCCTTTTCTCATCCTGTTTCAGTTTCCCAATGGAATTCCAAACGATTTGCACCTTTTGTCTGCGATATCCGCTGGACTTATCGGGAACGTCGATGATGATTTTCTTTACAAATTCATTGACAGTGTCGGACATCCGTTCCTTAATACCCACTTACTTCCGAATAATGACCGTGACGTTTTGAAAGTCTGCCTTATTCTGCTCAAAGGTATCCATGCTTGTCTACTGGGACTTTACAAACATTTTGTGCGCATTATAAACAAACTCAGTTTATATTTTTGCCAACTTCTCAGACGGACTGTTGCAAAAATTTTATTGAGGATACAGAAAAGCGGGCAGCGTATTTTACCCAGTTCGTAATGAATGAAATGGTAACTTTTCTTATATTGACAATAACCTTACCGCTTATTATAATTATTGTTATATAACATAAGTTATAATTTGGAGATGTATGGAATGCCACCGAAGGCGAAAATTACAAGAGATATGATTATAGATGCAGCATTTGAAATAGCCCGAAACGATGGTGCCGAAACGATTAATGCACGAACTGTATCAAAAAAGTTAGCTTGCTCCACCCAACCCGTTATGTATCATTTCAAAACAATAGAGGCATTGAAAAAGGCGGTATATGACAAATCGGATGAATACCATTC